>CAZPLL010000007.1:0-41672 GCA_964587485.1 uncultured Oscillospiraceae bacterium
AAAATGCCCTTCTAGGGCTTAATCAAGCCTCCGGCTTAGCCGGAGGTTTTGACTGAGGGCGCCGTTTTTTATGGCTCTATATTATAAACACGTCTTGACCCTCGCTGTGAAAAGGGAGCGTCAGTCGCCCTCGATCATGCGGTAGCCCACGCCGACCTCGGTGAAGATATACTTCGGCTCGGCGGGGTTTTCCTCTATCTTGCGGCGGATGTTGGCCATGTTGACACGGAGTATCTGATTGCTCCCCTTGCTCTGCGGCCCCCACAGCTCCTTCATGATGAAGTCGTAGGTCAAAACCTTCCCGGCGCATTTGCCCAGCAGTGCGACTATTTTATACTCGTTCTGGGTAAGGTGGGCGTTCTCACCGCGGATGAGCACCTGATGCTTGTCGTAATCAATGGTGAGCTCGCCGGAGGTGAACTTTCCGGAGCTGACAAGGGCGCTGTTGGCGACGCCGGCTCGGGTATGGCGGATGGCTACGCGCACGCGCGCCAGAAGCTCGCCCGCGCTGAAGGGCTTGGTTATATAGTCGTCGGCACCCTTTTCCAGCGCCTCGACCTTGTCGCGCTCATAGCTGCGGGCGGAGACCACGATGATGGGTATCTGCGACCAGTCGCGCACGGCCTCGATTATGCCCATGCCGTCGATGTCCGGCAGACCGAGATCGAGCACCATGAGATCAGGACAGTGGGAGCTTATCATGGAGAAAGCCTCCGCGCCGGTGTGCGCGATGATAACGTCAAAGCCGTTCGTGGTCAATATAGCCTTTATAAAGCCGGAAATGCTCTTTTCATCCTCGACGACGAGAATCTTATCCCTGATAGTCATTGCTCTTTCCTCCAAGCTCAAGAGTAAATATAAATTCCGCGCCGCTGCCGGGGCGGTTCTGCGCGAAGATGGTGCCGCCGTGAGCCTCTACGATGGTCTTGCAAACCGAAAGCCCTATGCCCATGTAGCGCGATTCGTCCGGGCTCCTCCCGCCGGAGAGCGGCAGAGAGCCGTCAAACAGGTGGTCAAGAAGCCGCATATCAATGCCCTTGCCGTTATCCGACACGCGCACTCTCGCGTAGCGCTCGTCTGAGTTGACATTGATGGAAATTTTTGTGGTCTTTTCGCCGTGGGCAACGGCGTTGTCCATGAGATTGATGAGCACCTGCTCGATGAGCATGGCGTCCATCGGCACAAAAAGAAGCTCGTCCGGCACGGAGACCGAGACCGCGACATTCGGATTGCGCTTGCGGAAATTTATCACTGCCTCGCTGACGACCTCCTCCATTATCTGGGGGTCTTTTTTTATCCCGGCAACGCCGTCTCCGCTTATGCGGGTTATTGACAGGAGATTTTCCATCATGCGCGTCAGCCAGTCGGCATCGTTGCGCGCGTCGGTCAACAGCTCGCGGCGCTCCTCCACGGTGAAGGAGCAGTTTTCCTCCAACAGGGCGGAGAGGGAACCGCTTATCGCCGTGAGCGGTGTGCGCAGATCGTGGGAGACGGCACGCAGGAGGTTAGCCCGCATCTTCTCACGCTCGGACTCGCGGCGTATCCTCTCCTGCTCGCGCACGCGGCCGGTCAGCGTGGACACGGCAAAGCCCACCGCCAGCATTGTCACAAAGGTGAGCGGGTAGCCGTAAATTGAAAAGTCCATCTTGAGATAAGGGTAGGTGAACGCCCAGTTGACCGCGAAAACGCTGATGACCGACGCAAGGAGCCCGTAGAAATATCCGTCGGTGGTCAGCGACACGATAAGCACATACAGCACGAATATAAGCGGCGCGGGCACGTCCGGCGTGGAGACCTTGCGCAGAGCAAGGCACAGCAATACCGCCACCGACAACGCCGCCAGCAGCACCGCCCATCCTCTGAAGGACATGGGAAACCATGTTTTCAGCTTGCTTCGTATTCTGTCCATTGGCCTCTCCCCACGCTTTTTCTGTGTCTATCTGTAATTATAACATATGCGGCGCTAATTAGGCGTTAAGAAATTTATGTTATTAAAAATAAAAAACGTTCCGCGGCGGGAGGTTAGCTCCCACCGCGGAAATGCTCATGCGAGTCTCACGACGGTGAGACTGCTGTTTTCATAGATGTTTTCGGCGCCGGTATTGTTTACCACGGTCAGGGTGGAGCCGGCGGAGAGGGTGAGAATCGTGTTGAGTACGATGCGCCGTTCACCCTCGGCGGCAGTAGTCACGTTCGCCTCGGTATAGGTCAGAGCGGTGCCGTCAAGCGCCAAAGCCGCACCGACGGGCCCTGCCGCGTTCGTGCTTGCGTCGCTGACAAAGGTGACCAGGTACTGCCCGGCCGCAAGTGTGACGCCCGTAGTGCCGGAGAGCGCGATATTTCCGGAGGACGAGTTGACGGTGCTCGTGCCGAGGGCGAGAGTTCCGCCGCTTGCGACCGTCTGCGACGCCTCGGCGTACAAAAGCGCGTTATCATTCGTAGCCGTTGCGCCTGCGGGGCCGGCAGGGCCGGTGGCACCCGTTGCTCCGGTGGCGCCCGTGGGGCCGGCAGGCCCGGTAGCTCCGGTGGCGCCCGCAGGCCCCGCAGGTCCGACAGGCCCCATAGGCCCGGTAGCGCCCGTGGGCCCGGCAGGTCCCATAGGTCCGGCGGGGCCTACGTTACTGCCACATTCACAGCCGCACCCGCAACCGGAGTTGTTGCCGCAACCACAGCTTCCCGCGCCGTAGTTGGGATATACCTTTGTGCAAAGCTCGTTATTATCTGCCATGAGATCCCTCCTTGAAGGCATAATGCCTCGGGACATTATATGAGCCGCCGCCCCCGCTGTTCACAGAGGGCGGATGAAAACGACATCAGGCAGGACCGGGGATCCCCGTACCCTGCCTGTTATTGTAAATGGAATTTACTGCTTTGCCTGCTTCATGGAGAGGGAAATACGGTGCTTTTTCTCGTCCACGTCGAGGACGACGACCTTGACGATATCACCGACGGAGACGACCTCACTCGGGTGGCGGATGAATTTATTGCTGACCTGAGAGATGTGAACAAGGCCGTCCTGATGGACACCGATATCGACAAAAACGCCGAAGTCAATGACATTACGCACGGTTCCGGTGAGCTCCATGCCGGGCTTGAGGTCCTTTATCTCAAGAACGTCCTGCCGCAGCAGCACGGGAGGCAGCTCGTCACGCGGGTCGCGCCCGGGCTTCATGAGCTCCGCGGCAATATCACGGAGCGTCGGCACGCCGACTCCGCATTTTTCGGCGGCGACGGAAACACCGATGGCATCAAGGCGCTGAGGAAGCTCCTTTATCGCACCGGCCGCGACGTCCTCCATCTCGTAGCCGCACAGCCTGATGAGCTTTTCCGCCGCGTCGTAGCTCTCGGGGTGGACGGCGGTATTGTCGAGAACCTGACGGCTCTCCGGCACACGCAGAAAGCCCGCGCACTGCTGGAACGCCTTGGGGCCGAGCTTCGGCACCTTGGTTATCTGCTTGCGGCCGGTAAAGGTGCCGTTTTCCTCGCGGTAGGTGACGATGTTTTTCGCCGTGGTCTTGTTAAGGCCGGAGACACGCTGTAAAAGCGAGGGCGAGGCGGTGTTTATATCCACGCCGACAGCGTTCACGCAGTCCTCGACAACGCCGTTGAGCGTTTCCTCAAGGCGCGATTGCGGCATATCGTGCTGATACTGGCCGACGCCGATGGCCATGGGGTCTATCTTTACAAGCTCCGCGAGCGGGTCTTGCAGGCGGCGGGCGATGGAGACTGCCGAGCGGAGATTTACGTCATACTCCGGGAACTCCTCCGCGGCAAGCTTCGAGGCCGAGTAGACCGACGCGCCGGCCTCGTTCACGATGGCATAGGACAGACCGCCGCCGTATTTGTGCATGAGCTCAACGGTCATCTGCTCCGTCTCGCGTGAGGCGGTGCCGTTGCCGATGGCTATATGCTCCACGCCGTGGCGACGGATAAGAGCGGTGAGAACACGGATGGCCTCCTGCTTTTTCCCCTCGCCGAAGGTGGGGTAGACAACGGCGGTGTCAAGCACCTTGCCTGTGCCGTCGATAACCGCGACCTTACAGCCGTGGGCGTAGCCGGGGTCGAGCCCCATGGTGACGCGCCCCTTGACCGGCGGCTGCATGAGAAGCGGTCTGAGGTTGAGACCGAACATTTTTATCGCGCCCTCGCAGGCGGTGTCGGTGAGGGAGTTGCGCGTTTCACGCTCCATGGAGGGCCAGATGAGACGGTCATAGGCATCGTCCGCTGCCGAGCGCACAAAGGCCATGGAGGAGCTCCCCGGACGGATGACCGCACGGCGCACGCGCTGAAGCGCGGCTTCACGGTCAACCTCGACGGAGACTTTGAGATATTCCTCCTTTTCGCCGCGGTTCACGGCGAGTATCTGGTGCCCCTGAAGGCGGGAGAGGCGCTGGGAAAAGTCATAGTAGAGGCGATAGACGGAGTCCTTCTCCTTTGCCGCGCGTGAGCGGAGAACGCCGACGGCGGCGATGTACTCGCGAAGCATTTTTCTTATTTCGGCATCGTCGGATATCATCTCCGCGACAATGTCGGAGGCACCGGCAAGAGCGTCCTCGACGGTCTCCACGCCCTTTTCCGCGTCAAGATAAGCTTTTGCCAGTTCCTCGGGCGCGGGCAAATCGGCACTCTGGGAGAAGAGAGCGAGGGCAAGCGGCTCAAGCCCCTTTTCCTTTGCGACGGTGGCGCGGGTGCGGCGCTTCTGCTTATAGGGGCGGTAAAGGTCCTCAAGCACGGCGAGAGTCTCGGCGTTGTCGATGGCCTCGCTCAGCTCGTCGGTCATTTTCCCCTGCTCGGTGATGGCTTTCTTCACGGTCTCGCGCCGCTCGTTGAGAGAACGCAGATACTCAAGCCTGTCGGCAAGAGTACGCAGAGCAGTATCATCCATGGAGCCGTGAAGCTCCTTACGGTAGCGGGCGATGAACGGGATGGTGTTCCCCTCGTCCAGCAGCTTTATAACGTTGTCGATGTGTGCCTGTTCCCGGCCAAGCTCCCGGGCAAGTATTTCGTTTACGGTTTCCAAAACGGTGCTCCTTTGGTGTGTTGATGCGGCGGAGGACGCTCCCGCGCCCCTCGCGGCACAGAATTATACCATACTCCGCGCCCCGACGCAAAAAAATTTTAATTTACCTATTGACAAACGGAGAGAAATGTATTATTGTACTAATCGCTTAATACAGTAACACAGTTTGGAGGGATAATATGCAATGGAGCTTTCGGGATGACGCGCCGATATACCTGCAGCTTGCGGAACAGCTTCGGATGAAGATAGTCTCGGGAGAGTACCCGCCCGGGTACAGACTTCCCGGGGTGAGAGAGCTTGCGGCGGAGGCGGGGGTGAACCCGAACACCGTGCAGAGGGCGATGGCGGAGCTGGAGCGAATGAGCCTTGTCTACAGCCAGCGAACCTCGGGACGCAGCGTGACGGAGGATATCTCGATACTCGGCGCCGCACGAAGCGAGATCGCGGAGGAGCGGATCAGTGAATTTCTGAAAACAATGAAGGAGCTCGGCTACAGCTTTGAGGAAACTATGAATATGCTGAGCGGAAAGGGAGAATAAAAAATGTCTGTACTTGAATGTAAGGGGCTGACGAAGCGGTACGGGCGCACGCTTGCGCTCGACGATGTGAGCTTCACGGTGGATGAGGGGCGCATAGTTGGTCTCCTCGGGCCGAACGGGAGCGGGAAAACGACCTTTATAAAGCTCTGCAACGGCCTGCTGACACCCAGCGCCGGTGAGCTTTATGTATGCGGCCACAAGCCGGGGAAGGAGAGCAAGGCGCTGGTATCCTACCTGCCCGACAGAGCGTTTCTGCCCGGCTGGATGAGCGTGTCACAGGCGCTCGATATGTACGGAGACTTCTACGCGGACTTCAAGCGCGACCGCGCGCTCGAAATGCTCGGGAGCCTCGGCATATCGGAGAAGCAGAGCATACGCCGTATGTCAAAGGGCACGCGGGAAAAGGTACAGCTCATACTCGTGATGAGCCGCGCCGCGAAGCTCTATCTTCTTGATGAGCCCGTCGGCGGAGTTGACCCCGCCACCCGCGATTATATACTCAGAACCATCATCACAAACTACGAGCCGGAGTCCGCCGTCGTGATATCGACACACCTTATCGCGGACGTGGAGCCGGCGCTGGATCAGGTAATATTTATCGACCACGGCAGAACAGTCCTTCAGTCCGACACGGACACCATCCGCGCCGAGAGGGGCATGAGCGTGGACGCACTGTTCAGGGAGGTATTCAAATGTTCGGAAAACTGATAAAGCATGAATTACGCGCTTCCGGGCGCACCATGCTGCCCGTACTTATAGCGATGCCCGCGCTGGGTATCCTGTCAAATTTTGCCTGCCGTCTGGTCACCAGCGACAGCGGCGCCGTCCGTTTTCTCAGCAATCTGACGCTTGTCATATTCGGCCTTGTGTGCATTTGCGCGTGCTTTTCGGCCTTCGCGGTGATGGTAATACGCTGGTATCGCTCTGTCCACTCCGCCGAGGGGTATCTCACGAACACCCTGCCGGTCAGCGTTCACGGCATTATCTGGAGCCGTCTGATCGTCGCGGCGGTGTACTTCATAGTCAGCATCGCGGTTCTTGCGGTGAGCGTGCTGCTGATGACGCTGAGCCGTGAGTTTATCAAAGACGTGGGCGATCTCATCGTGATGATCGTGGAGCTCGACACGGCTGATCTCCATGAGGCGGCGGTGCATATCGGTATTGCGATGGTGGTGAGCGCCGTTATCTTCGCAATGGCAAAGTGCCTCCAGTTCTACGCGGCGATAAGCGTGGGGCACGCCTTCGACAGCCGCCGCTGGCTCATGAGCATACTTGCTTACGGCGTGCTGGACGTTATCCTTGTGGTGGCGGCAAGCTACGCACTGCAGGGTATGTGGAAGATCCCCGGCTTCGTCTTTGAGACGGTGGCGGGTGTGCTGAAATTCGCATACTGCGGCTGTGCGGGCATGGCGCTCTACGGCGCGGTGTGCTACTTTATCACCGTGTATGCGGTAAAGAGAAGGCTGAATCTCGAATAACACGGACAATAATAAAAACTCTCCGCTCCGGCTTGTCCGGTGGCGGAGAGTTTTTTTCCTTTACCACATGAAGTTCGGAATAACAAGACAATAATCATCCGCGTCAGTCCTGACTATGGGACAGAAGTTAGGTTAAACTTAACTCAAGTAGTCAAGGGGGAGTAACTTAGCCCGAACTGAGGAAAGGAGAGTGTGAAGGATGAACGAAACACTTGTTTACTGCGATATATGCGGAGAGGCCGTCTACAGCGACGAGACGCGCTACGAGCTGCCGGACGGGAGGATAGTCTGCGGCGGCGCGGACTGTCTCGAGGAGTGGGCGGCGGAATACGAAAGACTCGGCTCAAGCTGGTGAGGGGGGTGGAGCCAATGCCGAAATGCATACATCCGGACTGCTTCTACCGTCGCGGTGACGTCAGCTCAAGCTGTGATTACATACTGCTCACCGGTCGGAAAAGACCCTGCCCGGCGGGAGAGTGCCGGGGAGTATATCTGCCGTCAAGACTGTGCAGGGGGAGCCGCCGCTGGGTGCCCACAGTGCGCGGCGGGAGGGGAGGGTGAAAAACGCGGGCATTTCCTACCGGGACTATCTTGCGAGAGCTCACGGGCCGATGTGGAAAAGAACGCGAATGTCGGACTACATCGCCGGGCGCGTGCAGAGCTTTATCGAGCGGGACACCGGCCACGCCTACGATATTCTCATCATCGAGACACCGCCCCAGCACGGCAAAAGCATGACCGTGACCGAGACGCTGCCGAGCTGGTATATGGGCACCGACCCCGAGGCGGGGGTTATAATCGCAAGCTATGACTCGGACTTCGCGGAACGCTTTTGCCGACGGAACAAGGAGAAGATACGCGCACTGGGCGAGGAGCTGTTCGGCATAAAAATCGGCAAGGTGAACCGTGCGGAGGAGTTCGAGCTCGAGGGGCACCGCGGCCGATTCATAAGCCGCGGCATGATGGCCGGGATAACCGGCAACCCGGCCTCGCTCATCATCATCGACGACCCGGTCAAAAACCGAATGGAGGCCGACAGCGGAACCTACCGCGACAGACTGTGGGAGGAATGGCAGAACTCCGTGAAGTCGCGCCTGTGCGCCGGGGGTAAGGTCATCGTCATCATGACGCCGTGGCACGAGGACGACCTTGCCGGGCGTATGCTGGCGCTCGAAAAAAACTGCGAGCTTCTGCGCCTGCCGGTGGAGGCGGGGGAGAACGACCCTCTCGGGCGCAGTCCCGGCGAGCCGCTGTGCCCGGAGCTCGGAAAGGACAGGGCGTGGCTCGAGGATTTCAGGCACAGCTATCTCAACGACGCGCGCGGCGGACAGCGGGCGTGGGCGGCGCTCTACCTCTGCACGCCGAGAACGGAGAGCGGAAACCTCGTAAAGCGCGGCTGGTGGCGCTATTACGACGCGGACAGCCCGCCCGCCTTCGCCACGGAGCTCATCAGCGTGGACGCGGCGTTCAAGGGCGGGGAGAACAACGACTTCGTAAGCGTGCAGGTCTGGGGCAAGCACAGGCAGGACTACTATCTGCGCTGGTGCCTCAACCGCCATCTCGATTTCCCGGGCACGCTTGAGGCCATACGCACCGCCGCAGGGCTTTATCCCAATGCGCGCACGGTGCTCATCGAGGACAAGGCGAACGGGAGCGCCGTGCTGCAGGTGCTCCAGCGCTCAATGTGCTGTGTCGGCGTGAATCCAATGGGCGGAAAGGTCGCGAGAGTGAACGCAGTGTCCGCCGCGATAGAGTCCGGCCATGTGTTTCTGCCCGAGCCGGGGAAGGCGGGCTGGGTAACGGACTTTGTCGAGCAGTTCAGCGCCTTTCCCAATGCCGCCCACGACGACATGGTGGACGCCGCGTCTCAGGCGTTGCAAAGACTCATTTACGCGCCCGGGGGCGAGGACGAGCCGCAGGGGGAGGGCCGCCGCGCACAGCGGGACGAGAGCGAGCTCTTCAATGACCCGGAGGTGCTCTTTTCCCCCTGCGTGTGGTGAAAACGGCACGGCATATCGAAACGAAAGACAGACATTGGAGGAAACGAAATGACGGAAATTATTCTGGGGCTGACGGGCTTTATCATGGGCGCGGTCTGCACTGTAGCGGGCTATGCTCTCGGAGTGCGTGCCCCACGCACCGCGGTCACGGAGGCGCCTCGTACAGACGGCGGCGGGCACCGTGCCGCCGAGGACGAAATACGGGCACTGCGCGCGCTGACCGGCTACAGCGCGGACATAGCCTACGGGCTGGCGGAGTTCCCGGAGGAGGATGAGCTTTGACGGAAAACAGCAAGACAAAGGCGTGGGAGTTCTACGAGCAGGGACGCGATTATAACCGCAGTCTCACGCCCGATCTCTACCGCACGGTGAACACCAACATCGAGTTTTTCGCGGGAAATCAGTGGCTCCATATCCCGGAGACGTCTGCGATGAGCCGCCTGCCCCGCCCGGTGTTCAACATCATCAAGCGCATAACCTCGCTGTTCGTGGCCTCGCTCACGTCCTCCGCCACCACGATAAGCTTCGAGCCGCTGAGCTACTACGGCGCGGGAAGCGAGGACGCGGAGGCGGCGGAGTACGCGGGCGCGGAGGTGAGGAGCCTTTTTGAAAAGCTCAAGCTTGACTACCGCATACGCGAGGCGCTCTTTGACGGCGCGCAGACCGGAGACTACTGCGCTCATTTCTACTGGAACCCCGAGGCGCTCCCCTATGGCGGCATGGGCGGCGCGCAGGGCGAGATAGAGATGGAGCTCATCGACGGCGTGAACGTGATGTTCGGAAACCCCAACACCACGGACGTTGAGTCACAGCCGTACATTCTTATCGTGGGGCGCGATACGGTGGAAAACCTCAGGCGCGAGACGGAGCTTTACCGCGCAAACGGCGGCGGCGACATGGCGGCTGACATCCGGCCCGACAGCGAGCGCGAGTATCAGGCCGCCGTGGGCGGGCACACGGAGCTTAATTCCTCCGACGGCTCCAACGGCAAGGCGCTGTACGTCTATCTCTATACCAAGGTGCGCACCGAGCGGCCCTTTACCGACAAAAACGGCGTGACATGTATGCGCCCTGTCACGACCGTTCACGTCACCAAGGCCACGAAGGACTGCAACATCTTCGAGGATGTGGACACGGGGCTGTCGCGCTACCCCGTCGCGTGGGGCAACTGGGAGCGGCAGAAGAACCAGTACCACGGCAGAGCGCTCGTCACCGGCATAGTCCCGAACCAGATCTTCATCAACTCCATGATGGCGCTGGTGTTCCGCCATCTACAGCTACAGAGCTTCCCGAAAACGGTCTATAACGCCGATCTCATCGGCAGATGGAATAACGAGGTCGGGACGGCACTGGGCGTAAGAGGGCTGCAGCCCGGGCAGGATCTCAGGTCGGTGGCGAATGTACTCCAGCCCGCCGATATGTCAAACCAGATAGTCATGGCCATCGACAAGGTGATGGAGTACACCAAGGAATGTCTCGGCGCGACGGATGCGCAGATGGGCTCGCTCAATCTCGACAACACCTCGGCGCTCATGGTACTGCAAAGCTCCTCCGAGGTGCCGCTCGAAAACCCCAGAGCCATTCTGCACGAGTGGGTGGAGGATATCGGCGCGATACTCCTTGACATGATGGGGACGTATTACGGCCGCCGCCCCATCGTGCGTATGCGCGACTTTGAAGAGCCGCTGACCGGCGCGGACGGTATGCCCGTGATCGACGGCGCGACAGGGCTTATGAAGATGCGTACCGTCAGGCGGCGCGTGGTGGAGGAGTACGACTTCGGCTGTCTCAAAAATCTCTGGCTAAAGGTGTCGGTGGAGGTGGGCGCGGCTACGCGCTTTAGTGAGATCGCCATGGTGCAGTCGCTCGACAATCTCCGCCGTGACGGAACGCTGTCCCTCATCGACTATCTTGAGCGCGTTCCCGACCGCCTCATCCCGCGCAAGCAGGAGCTCATTGACGACCTGCGCCGCCGCACCGGGGGAGACACGCCGACGGAGAGCGCACCGACCGGGGCGGAGCCTGTGCGCGACGAGCCGGGACACGCCGCACGGCCGGAGGGGAGCAATGTTTTCTTCGGCGCGGCGGACGAGGACAAGGCGATAGCCTCACTGCCGGGGAAAATGCAGGCGGCCTACGGCGAGCTCCCCGAGGTTGCCAAAAGAACCTTGCGTATTCAGAGCGAAAAAATCTGATTGAGGAGGTGAACGACAATGGACGAAAACGAGCTTGTGACCGTCAATGAGGAAGCCGAAGCGGTCGAGCCCGCCGCCGATGAGGGCGGAGAGAGCATCACGGAGGAGCGTGACTTTTCCGGGGAGGTCTCGGCACTGCTTACGGCGTTCCCCGATACGGCGGGGAAAAGCCTGCCCGACGAGGTGATACGCGAATGTGTAGGGGACGGGGTGCCGCTGGTGCGCGCATACGCGGCCTACCGTGAGCGCACCGCGGCAGGGTGCGTGAGCGCTTTCCCCACCGCGCCCGACAGCTATGCCCACGCGCCGGTGAGGGCGGCCTCCGTTGGTGCGCCGCGTGCATGGACACCCGCCGACCCGTTTCTTGAGGGGCTCAACGCCTACTGACAGACAGACGCGGGACAGACCGCGCCGCTTTTCCGACTGTGCCGGGGACGAAAAAATATCCGCCCCGAAAAACAAAAAACCGAAAGGATGATCTGACATATGTCCGGTGGAATCAATTTAGCAACCAAGTATTCAAAAAACGTCGATGAGCGCTTTTATCGCGAATCTCAGGCCATGCTCGCGCTGAACAACGACTACAAGTTTCAGGGGGACAAGGTGGTAAAGGTCTACTCCATCCCCATCGTGGCCATGAACGACTACACCCGCAGCGGCGCGAACCGCTACGGCACTCCCAACGACCTCAACCGCAACGTGCAGACCATGACCGTCAGCCGCGACCGCGCATTTACCTTTATCATCGACAAGGGCGACAAGCTCCAGTCCGAGATGGTCTCCGACGCGGGCAAGGCGCTTTCCCGCCAGCTTCGCGAGGTGGTCGTGCCGGAGTTTGACAGCTATGTGTTCAAAACTCTTGCCGATGCCGCCGTCGCAAACGGTAACTACGCCGACACCGCGCTTACCGCCTCCAACGCCTACGAGTGCTTCCTCAAAGGCATGGAGACGCTGGGCGACAAAAACGTTCCCGACAAGGGTCGCGTCGCGTTCTGCACCTACCGCTTCGCAAATCTCCTCAAGCAGGACGCCTCGTTCATGAAGTACGGTGACAAGTCTCAGGAGCTTCTCGAAAAGGGCGTTATCGGAGAGGTGGACGGCTGTAAGATAGTCAAGGTTCCCGCCTCTCACCTGCCCGCAGGTGCGGCGTTTATCATCACTCACTCCATCGCCGCGACCGCGCCCAAGCAGCTTGAGGAGTACAAGATACACGACAACCCTCCCGGCATCTCCGGCTGGCTCATCGAGGGACGCTTCATATACGACTGCTTCGTTCTCAATGAGAAGTCCGACGCCATTTACTATCACGGCGGTCAGAGTATCATGAAGACCCTGAACATCGTCACCGCGCCCAGCGATACCGGCAAGAGCACCATCGTGGTGAACGCCGCGATGGAGGGTGAAAAGCGCTACTACATGACCGCGGAGACTCCCGCCGCACTCACCGCGGTGAGCTACGGCAGTGCCGTCGGCACCGGTGGGTGGAGCGAGCTTACCGCCGCCTCCACCGAGATCACTCCCGCTGTGGGACATACCATGGTGCGCGTGGTAGAGCTTGACGCCGCCGATCGCCCCATTGCCGTCGGCGACGCTATACTCAACATAGGCTGAGAGACTCGGACGGGAGGGAGAGAACGGCCTTTTCCTCCCGCGCATTGAAAGGTGTTGAAACGTATGACATATGGCGAAGTAAAGCGCATGGCGCTGAAACTGCTCTTCTCCGACACCGTTGCGGGTCAGCCCATAGCGGACAGCTATAACGATCAGGCGGACTACCTCGCCGCCATACCCGCGCTGGTGGACAGCGCACAGACGGACTTGGCCGTCAGAGCAAAGGGAATACCGGCCATCTGCCCGACGGACGAGCTCCCGGAGCGGAGAGAGGGAGATTTTCGCGTGCTGACCCTGCCCGCCGACTGCCGCGAGCCGGTACACACCGGACTCATCCTGCCTGAGGGCGACGAGCTTGAGCGATACCGCGACTACAGGCTTGCCGGGGGAAAGCTGTGGCTCCCGAAGGAGGCCCCCTCGGGGCTCATCCTCGAATACCTGCGCTACCCCGTGAGTGTCGGCGCGGCGCCGGAGGACGCGTTGGAGCTGGACAATACGCCCGACGTACACGGCGCGATACCGTTTTTCGTCGCGGCACAGCTCGTGCTGTACGACGATTCGTACCGCTACGCGGTGCTCAGAAACGAGTACGAAAGCCGTGTCTCCGCCCTGCGCGAGGCGGTGCGAGTGGAGGAGTCGACCGTGGGAGACGTGTACGGCTTTAGTGACTTCGGGGAGGTGGAGCTGTGACGGCGCTGAGCGCTTATGGCAGTCCCACGCCGAAAAAGGAGTATTCGTGCGCGTTCCCGAAGCTCTCCGGGGGGATAAACCTCTGGGAGCTCGATTACCGACTCGGTGCCGACGAGAGCCCCGAGATGGAAAACCTCATGTGGCGCGAGGGTGCGCTCAACTGCCGCGACGGACAGGTGTGGCTCACGGAGGATGTGAGCCTCGGCGCGGGGCGGGCGGCCTACGGGAGGCTGTTCCACGGCTTTATCGTGGCGCATATCGGCGATACGCTCCATGCCTTTGACCCGGCGGCGGAGAAGGTCGCGGCGATACCGCTCATCTCCGGCGTGGGCGAGACGGCGGGAAGCTTTTTTCTCTACGGCGAGAGGCTCTATTATAAAACACGCGGCAGTTATACATGGATAGAGCACTCCGACGGCGTACTGAGTGCCGCGCCCGTGACGCCCTACACGCCCGTTATCCTCGTGAATGCCGACCCGGAGAGCGGCGCGGGCGACATATATCAGCCGGAAAACCGTCTCTCCGGCGCGAAAAGCGTGTGGTATAACGCCGTCTCGGGTGTGAGTGTATATCGGCTCCCGATAAAGGAGCTTGACAGCGTGGACAGCGTTACGGTGGATGGCGTGGAGCTCACGGACGGCTATACGGCGGATCTGAGCGCGGGGACGGTGACGTTCGCGACTGCCCCGGAGCCCGGCGAAGCGGAGGAGAATAACACCGTGCGCATAAGCTTTACAAAGGAAAACAGGGATGCGTATGAAAGTATAATGGACTGTGACCGCGCGGCGGTGTTCGGCGGCACGGGAGCGCTGTGCGTGGTGATGGCCGGGAGCCTCGCCCAGCCCAACGCGTATTTCTGGAACGGCGGCAACATCGCCATGGATCCCGGCTACTTCCCCATGAGCCAGTACCAGCTTGCCGGGGACGCGGACAACCCGGTGACGGGCTTCGGCTGCCAGCAGAGCTATCTGGTGGTTTTTCAGCGCTCGTCGCTGGGGAGAAGCTCACTCGGCACGGTGGAGCTTGACGGGCGCACGGCGCTTGATATGCCCTACACGCCGATAAACGCAAGGGTCGGCTGTGACCTGCCGTCGTCGGTGCGGCTCGTTGGCAATAACCTCGTCTGGGCGTGCCGTGACGGCGGCGTTTATATCCTCAAGGACTCAAGCTCCGCGCTTGAGAACAACGTGGAATGCATCTCACGGAAAATAAACGGCGAATCGGCAAGACCCGGCCTGCTCGAGGATCTGAAAAGCGGCGCGGCGGTGAGCCTTGACGACGGACACCGCTACTGGCTCGGCGCGAACGGACATATCTGGGCGTGGGACTATGAGCTGTCGAAGAGCTCCGATCCGTCGTGGTTCTACTGGACGGGGATAAACGCGGCCGCGCTCGTGCGCGAGGGGGAGCGTGTCTGGCACATCGACGACCGGGGGCGCCTCACCGCCATGGAGCGCGTCTATGCCGACTACTCCGGGCCGATACGCAAGGTGTACCGCTTCGCGACACAGTATTTCGGCAACTACGACAGACTTAAAAATATAAACAGCGTCCTTATCGCCTGCCGCTCGGACACAAACGCGGAGCTGAGGCTGACATACCTGACGGACTGTGAGCGACGCGAGGACAAAACGCCCCTGCGGGTGACAAACTGGCTGCTTGTGCCGAGAAGCCTGAGTATGCGCTCACTCAGGGGCAGGGGCTTTGCCGAGGTGTTCCGCCGCCGCCCAGCGTGCCGCAGGGTACGCCATTTCGCGATGCGCCTTGAGAACGACACGGCGGGGCAGGATCTGTCCGTGGTGTCGGCGCAGATATTCTATAACTACCAGGGGAGGCAGAGATAATTGGCCTTTACACCTTTTGATTTTACAAGGAGCTGGCGCAATGCCGCGGACTTCCCGACCTTTGAGCCCGACGAGACGAAGGTCAGGGACGATATGCAGTGCCTTTTTGACGAGCTCTGCGAGGGGTTGAACACCCTCATCGGCGAGCTCAGGGCGGGCAACCTGCCCTTTACCCCCACGGCGGGCGTTGACTCCGCCGACGTGCAGAACGCCATAGAGAACGTCCAGTCGCAGATAGTAAACGCGGCGCTGGGGAGCCTGCCCGACGGCTCGGTCACGGAAAGAAAGCTCTCCGCCGCCTCGGTAAGCACGGGGAAGATAGCCGACGGGGCCGTAACGCGAGAGAAAATAGCGCGGGACATAATCCCCGAGCCCTCGGCAGAGAGCCCGAAAACGGACGGCAAGGCGGCGGCGGGGGAGTCCGCCGAGTATGCGCGCGGCGACCATGTACACCCGCACGACCCGACAAAGGCCGACCTTGACGGCGGCAGGGTGAAGCCGACACAATTGAGCCGTGCGCGGGTGAACGTCATCTCGTCAAGGAGTCTTGAGCCCGGAGACGACGGCAAGGCGCTCTATGTCTGCGGCGATGAGGATATTCATATCACCATCCCGACGAACTCGGCGGCACAGCTCCCCGTCGGGAGCGAGATCACGGTCTACCGCGCGGGCGCGGGTGCTGTGCGCTTCGGTGCGGCGGAGGGAGTTACGCTCCTCTGCGCCGAGGAAAGCCCCGACGGTATGAAGCGCTATGACACGGCGAGACTTAAAAAGTGGGAGGCGAACGTGTGGAGCGTTGAGCTCAACCACTCGTTTGAGCTGGAGGACGGAAGCGTTACCGCCGCAAAGCTTGACACCGGCGCGGTCGGAGGCGCGCAGCTTGCCACGGGCGCCGTCACCGGGGAGAAGATAGCCGACGGCTCGGTGAGCGACGCCTTCTGCATTATCATCCCGTCGGCGGCGGAGTCCTGGTCAAGATGGGACGGCGGTGACGACAACGCGTGGTACGCCGAAATAACTGTCAGCGGCATTAAAAGCACAGATCGCGGAGAGCTTCTTCTGCGGCGCGGCACGGGGAACGACCCGGCACCGTCCCTCGCCCTGTTCGAGAGGGATAACGAGTGCTTTACACACATACTTGCGGCGGATATCCACGCGGATGAAACGCTGAGAGTGTTTGCCGACGGGATACCCGAGAGCGACATCGACTGTATTTTAAGGGTGGTGAGAAAATGAGCGAGGTAGCAGTCCGCCACGGCGGCGGAGGCGGCAGCGTGTATGCCGCCATAAGCGTCACATATCCAGAAGGGAGCGTATGTACCTGCACCGACGGCGTAAAAACACTGACGGCAAAGGACACGAGCGGGAAATATATCTTTCTTTTGCCCGGGGCGGGAGCATGGACGGTGAGCTGTACCGACGGCATCGCCCGCGCCGCCGTGAGCGTGGAGCCGGGCGAACGGTACAGCCATGAGAGCGTGACACTCTCTTACGAGACGGTGCTTTTTGAAAACGGAGAGCTCTCGCCCCTGCTCGGCTCGCTTCGCAACATAAGCCTCGACACCTACAAGCTCGCGGACGGCGTTATCAGGTGCGTGGAAAGCGGGTCAAATACCGGTACAAGCAAGGGCTACGGCTCGTTTTCGCTCCCGATCGACCTGACGGGCAGAACGGCGCTGTGCATAGAAACCGAGGCGGACGCCTACGGAACAAACCAGTGCTTCGGCGTGGCGACGCGGGGAACGACTACGTTTGTCGCCTCAGCGAACAAGACCCGCAACGGCTCGGAGCTCTTGACGATACCCGTGGACAAGCTCTCCGGGACGTACGATATCGTTTTTGCGGTCTGGGCCTACGGCGATTACAGCACCGGCGCGCTGACAACGTCGGTGAAGGTGAGCGGTATCCGGCTGATATGAGGTGAGAGCATGAAGATATATATTGACGCGGACTACAGATGCCACGTCGAAAACGGCGAGGGGCTGAGAGAGGTGGAAACGGATGCCTTTGACGGCAGATGCCGGGCCTACATCGAGGGCTACAGGCTCATCCCGCACGGCGAGACGTGGACGGGCGCGGACGGCAGGACGATACGGGGGCGCGCCGTGTTCCCGTGGCGCGAGCACACGCTTCTTGCGGAGTTCCAGAAGATGTACGACGAGATAATTGCTCTAGGTGAGAGCGGCGGGGGTGACGGTGATGAGTGAGAAAAGGGGCGTAGACCTCTCCAACTGGCAGGCGGAGCTTACATCCGCCGCGCCGCTCATCGACGCGGGAGCGGAGTTTGCGATACTCAAGCTCTCGGAGGGAAAAAGCTTCGCGGACAGGAGCTTCACGCGCTTTTACGATATGTGCCGCGAGGCGGGGATAGCTGTCGGGGCGTATGTCTATTCTCACGCCACGGACGCGGACGCCGCGAGAGCCGAGGCCGAGTACGCACTGCGCCTTTTAGACGGGCGCGAGCTGGAGCTGCCGCTGTATCTCGATATCGAGGGGGATATACTCCCGTGCGGCGGCGCGGTGCTGGCGACTGCGGCGCGTGCCTTCGGCGAGTGCGTCGCGGAAGCGGGCTACAGGCCGGGGGTGTATGCCTCGCTCTATCCTCTGCGAACCATGCCGAAGCTTGCCGCGCTGAGGGACGAGGGCTTTTCTCTCTGGTGCGCCGCCTATAACGACAGTGGCCCGGGCATCGACTGCGATATCTGGCAGAGCTCGTGCACGGGGCGCATCCCCGGCTACTCCGGCGACGTGGATACGGACATCATGATAAATGACATTACTTTGGGAACACCGCACGCACAGACGGCGGAAAAGGGGCGCTTTCGTGCCGATATGTCCACGCTCTGCCGCGGCTTTTACGGCACGCAGGTAGAGACGCTTCAGCTTCTTCTGGGGCTTGAGCCGGGCGGCGTTTTCGACGCCGCGACCGAGGAGGCGGTGCGGAGCTTTCAGAGCCTTTGCGGTATCACGGCGGACGGCATTGCCGGGCCGCGAACATATTCGAAAATGAAGGAGACATTAAGATGATACTTCCGAACAGAGTTTACGACATACTCAAGTGGCTGGATCTTGTGATAATCCCCGCGGCCGCCACGTTTTACAGAGCGGTGGGAACGGTCTGGGGCTGGCCGCTTGGCGACGAGGTAGCCGCCACCGCCGCCGCGGTGTGTACGCTTATCGGCGCGGTGATAGGCGTGTCAACGGCGGAGTTCAACAAAGAGAGATAAAAATGTATATAGACTTTCAGACCGTGGTAACCGCCGCGTCGGTGCTGGCCGCGGTGTTCGGGATATTCGGTTATTTTGTCAAGGCGGAGAAGTGGTATCTCCGTCAGAACAGGCAGAACGCGGAGATAGCCCAGCTCAAGCGCGAGTCGAACATCCTGTGCGAGTGTATGTATGCGTGTCTCGACGGCCTCAGTCAGCTTGGGGCAAACCACACCGTGCCCGCCGCAAAGGAGAAGATGAACAGCTATCTACGCGACGCGGCGCACCGCGTGGACGAGGAGCAGATATAAAACGTCCGGGAGACGGCGCACCGCCTCCCGGAGCAGGAACAAGGAGCATCAGTTATGAGTTACGATCCGAATAAGAAGCGCACCGACGAAACCGTTCGGGACGGCATACTGCCTCTGCAGCCCGGCGGAAACGGCACACAGACCGAGGAGAAAAAGGAAAAAGTTCTCCCCGCGACCGAGACGGGCGAGGAGGCGATAAAGAGACTCTGGAGCACGGCGGCAGAGAGCACGAAGCGCATGAGCGCGGACGCGGAGCTCTCTGAGGCAAGCCTGCCGCGCGTGGGTCATGTGGACGAGGAGGCACAGCGCCGTATGCTCGAGCAGATAAACGCGGCGGCGAGCGAGCAGGCGGAGAAAAGTATAGACTACGCCACCGCGCAGGCCGTGACCGAGCTTGAGCGCGCCGAGGAGGACGCGGCGGAGGGCTTTCGCACACGGCGCAATAAAATAAGCGCCGAGGAGCTCAGAGCGCTGGACGATCAGGCGCTGTATGCCGAGGCGAGAGGCGATCGCGGCGGCATCGGTCAGGCGCAGTACGGCGCGATAAGAAACGCCGCCGCCGTAAACCGCATGGCGGTGGACAGGGAGCAGACAAAGCTTGCCACCGACACCGCGCGGCAGATAGCAGACCTGCGCGCAAAGGGTGAGTTTGAAAAGGCGGACAAGCTGCTTGAACTCACGCAGAGCCATCTTTCCGAGCTCATGACGCTCAGACGCTGGGCGGAGGAGACGAACATGAGCGCGGACGAGTTCAACGCGAAGCTTGCACAGTGGGAGGCGGACTACGCGCTTGAGGCGAAAAAGTACCGCACGGACACGGAGCTTGCCGCGGCAAAGCTCACCGGGGCGTTTGCGGACGGCACTCTCACGCTCGACGCGCTGGAGGCACACCGCGAACAGCTCATCAAGGCAGGTGAGGCGATGATGGCCGCGGGGCTCGTACCAACCGAGGCACAGCTTGAGGCCATGGGCTGGACGAAGGAGCAGTATCTCGCGTGGACGGAGAGCCGCGGAGATTCCGCCGCCGCCGAGGAGAGCGCCCGTCAGACGGGGCCGATCTACATACGCAACTCGCAGGGCGAGCTTGTGCGCGTCACAAAGCGGCAGTACAGGGAGTATCTCGCCTCACGCCGGTAATAAGGGCGGGCACGCGACACCGGCGGGGAGGCTAAAATTTTCCCTTTTCCGTATAAAAAACAACAATTTTTACAGGCTTGATATAGAAAAACGGCGAGCAGGGTGATATAATGTCATTATTCTGTTAATTTCAATGCAAAGGAGACACCTATGCTCAGGCTGATTTTGACTGTTGTTTCCTATGGGGCGTTCCTGCTTCTGGTGATGCCGGCCACGCGGGCGGGCTTTGCTCTGACGGCTGTGCTGATTATTGCCGGCATATGGCTGATGGTGCGAAAGAGAACCGAAATTGCCGCACGGAAAAACGGAAAGCCGCTCCTTATCCTGCTTGCCGCCATTATGGTCTACGCGCAGAAAACTGATTTTATCTATCGCTGGACGGAGTATTACAAATATTCCTACAGGATGCACGCGCTTGAGGCCATGCTCGGCATACCGTTTGAGTCTCTGCTCAACGTCTGCTGGCTGGTGATTTCGGTGGTGAGCGTTTACATAGTCTATGCCTCGTTGCAGGTGATCATCAAAAAGCTCAATGAACCGGGCAGGGATTTCGCAAAGGCTCTTATATTCTGCGTTGCCGCCGCTGCCGTTACGGTGCTGTCCGGCCAGTATATGTTCGGTATAGGCATGACCGACTATGCTGTGAGCAATTTCATATGGAGCATACTGACGGTGCTGGCGGTGATACTTTTTGTGTACTTCCTGTCCGGGAGACTTGTGCCTGCCGTCACCGTCGGAACGGCGCTGTTTGCGATTATTTCGACAGCAAATGTCTACGTTTACCAATTCAGGGATCGACTTCTTGAGCCGGTCGATATTTTCTCCGCACGCACGGCGATGAATGTTATGGGGAGCTACAGCCTGTTTCCCGTTCCAACGAGCCTCCTGATCGGATGGGGATTTTTCCTTGTTATCCCGATAGTCCTCTGCTGTGTGAGGGATAAGTCGCGGATGAAGCTCTCCGTGAAAAAACGTTGTGCGGTGCTGGCGGCCTGCGCCGCAATTTCCACAGGTGTATTTTTCTATACCTCCGGGCTCAAAACCGCCCACTGGCAGGCAGACGGTATGTGCAGCCCCGGATTTATTCTGAATTTCGTTTCCGGGTTCAAGGAGATCTCCGCGCAGGAGCCCGACAATTACAGCGCCGAGCTTATCGACAGTCTGGCCGCGCGGTATGCGGAGGACGAAAATGACGCGGACGCGGAGCCCACGGAGCTCCCGCACATCATCGTAATCATGGACGAGGCGTTCTCCGACCTGAGCGTGGCGGGCGGGTTTTCGACCAATACGGAGGTAATGCCGTTCATATCCTCTCTGAAGGAGAATACGATCTCCGGCTATGCGCTGGCCTCCGTTTACGGGGGCAATACGGCAAATTCGGAATATGAGCTTCTAACGGGCAATTCTCTGGCGTGGCTGTCGCCGAGCTGTGTCCCCTACCAGCAATATGTGGATGCATCGACCTACTCCATGGTTTCGTATCTCAAGTCGTTGTACGGTTACAGGTGTGTGGCAATGCATCCGTATTTCTCAAGCGGGTGGAACCGCCCCGCCGCGTATGAGTGCCTGGGCTTTGACGAATGTCATTTCGTCGAGGATTTCCCGCAGGAGAATTTTGTCCGCGATCAGGTGAGCGACAGGGAAATGTTCGAGTTCCTGATAAATACCTGGGAGGAGCAAAAGGAAAATCCGCTGTTCATCCTCGGCGTGACCATGCAGAATCACGGCGGATATAACTACAGCGGCGAGAACTATGAGCAGAGCATCACCGTCAGCGGCCACGAGGGAGAATATCCGCAGACTGAGCAGTATCTTTCCCTGATCCACGAAACCGACAAGGCGGTGGAGTATCTTGTCAGCTATTTCCGTGATGCGGACGAAAAGGTGATTATCGTATTCTACGGCGACCATCAGCCGAAAATAGAATCGGAGTTCTATGATGCCATCGGCAGTGGGCAGGATACCCTCGACGAGCGGCAGAAGCGCTACGAGGTGCCGTTCTTCATATGGGCAAATTACGATATAGAGGAAGAGTATGTTGACTGCACGAGTCTGAACTTCCTGTCGTCCTACGTTTACGATGCGGCGGGACTCACCATGCCCGCGTATAACCGTTTCCTGCGAGAGCTGGAGGAGATCGTCCCCGCCGTGAACGCATACGGTTATTACTCCAAAACGGCAGGGTGCTATCTGGACGTTGACGAGGCCGACGGGGATGAGCGCGATTGGCTGGAGCTGTACGAAATACTGCAATATAACAGTCTGTTTGACAAAAACGGCCGGAGCGAAGCATTCTTCCCCGCGCTACAGTAAAAAATCGTGATATGAAAAAAATCGGGAAGCAACGTGATGTTACTTCCCGATAAGTTTATGCCTGTATACGGTCGCGGGCGGGGATGTACCTGCCGCGCACGATCGGATCACTCCGCGGGGGTGTAGGTGGTCTGAGTCTTGAAGCCGCCCACGGATGCGGGATTCTGCGCGAGGGAGAGGTGAGTGTACTCCAGACCGGCGGCGGCAAGAGCTGCGTCAAGCTGCTGGTAGAGAGCGCCGGAGTAGTACTCCTCCATGGCCTTTGCGTTGGCCTCGTCCTCGAGCCACTCGGCCTTGTACTCGATGAGCAGGTCGAAGAACTCGTCACGGATGCCGAGCTCGTAGCCGTACTTGTCGTCACCCTCCTGAACGGTGCCGTAGGTGAGCGCGTTCATGTAGACGGGAGCCATCAGGATAACGACGGGGCAGGTGATGACGATGCGGGTGGGGACGATCTCATACGCGACAAGGCTGCCGGAGGCGAGAGTGTTGGAGACGTAGGCAAGCTTTGCCTCGCGGACTGCGGCCTCGTCGGTCCAGTCGGTGATGGCCTTGGTGTAGCCGGCCCAGAAGGAAGCGCCGGTGACATAGTAGCGGTCGAACAGGTTCAGAACTGCATCCTGACCCTCCTCGGTCTCAAGGTCGGCGGTGGTGTAGATCTTTACCTCGCCGTAGTAGCTCAGACCGTAGGAGCTGTAGTAGTTGTAGCCCATCTCCTCTTCGGGGACGGAGATCTGGCGGGACCATGCGATGCAGACGTTGGGGTTCTCGGCAAACTCGATGGTCTTGGAGGTGCCGGCCTCGGAGACACCCAGCAGGTGGAGGGAGTCAATGTCGAGAACCAGCTCGAGGTTGGTGTTGTTGGGAACGTTATTGTAGGAGGTGGCAAGCTGCATCATGTTGCGGTAGTTGTAGCCGGAATCATCCTGAGCCTGCTCGGGGTCGGCGATGATCATGCCGCCCTTGAGCCACTCGCGGACAGCGGCCTTCTGGATATCCTCGCTCCAGTCAATGCAGCCGTAGTTGATGCCGCCCACACCGGAGACGGTAGCGGCGGTGGCGAGCTCGGGGGAGAGCTTGGTGTAGCCGTTCTCCTCGGGGTTGAGGACATAGCCGTGAGCCTCTGCCCATGCGGCGTACTCCTCGTCGGTGGGCTCCTTCACGGTGGTCTCCGCGGAGGCCGCGGGTGCCGCTCCGCACGCGCAGAGGGAGAGAAGCATGACGACAGTCAGAAGCAGTGCAACGTACTTTTTCATCTTGATATTCCTTTCTTAAATTCGCCCCGTTTGCCGGGACGTGTTCTCGATAATATTATAACACACAACCAGAATATGTCAACAAGTCAATAAATTAACCACGTTTAGACTATTTCAGAACGAATCCGTCGGTGAAAAGCTCCTCCCCGTCCGGCAGTACCCACATGGCCTCTACGCCGTCGATACCGGCGACAAGCTCGCGCCCGTCGTCGATATCCATGTTGAAAAGGCAGGTGGAGAGCGCGTCGGCAAGGCCGGAATCCTCGGTTATGACCGTGACGGAGAGATACCTGTTCTCCGGCATGAGCGTATCGGGGTCGATGATGTGGTGGTAGCGCGTGCCCTCATAGGCAAAAAAGCGCTGATATGAGCCGCTCGTGACGATGGAGCCGCCGGGGACGGAGACGGTGCCGAGACTCTCACCGTAGCCGGGAAGCCCGGGATTTGTCACCGCCACGTTCCAGCTTCCGCCGTCGGGCTTCGTGCCGCAACAGCGCACGTTGCCGCCGGCATTGATGACAAAATGCTCATAGCCAGCCTCCGTGAGGTGCTGTGCGACGCGCTCGGTGGCATAGCCCTTTGCGATCGCGCCCACGTCAAGACTCATTTCACCGTCGGCAAGGAACACAGTTCCCGCCGCACGGTCGATCACGACGTCCTCAACGGAGCAGTGCTCCGCCGCCTCGTGAAGCTCCGCCATGTCGGGGAGGTAGGCCTGTTCCTCCGGTACAGCATTATTGTATTCCCGCGCGGCGTGCCATATGCCGAGAACACTGCCCATCGCGACATTTACGCGCCCGCAGGTGCGCTCATACATATCAAGGGCGAAATCAAGCAGGTCGATGATCTCCTCCCCAACCTCGACGGGAGCCGTGCCCGCGTTTTCGTTCACGGTACGCAGGTTGTTCATTTCGGGATAGGTGAAGTATATATCGTACAGGCGGTGATAGCGCACAAAGTCCTCCCGCGCCGTGTCCATGAGACGGTCAAAGTCCTCCTCGGACTCGCAGTAGGCAGTGATACCGATGACCGTGTCGAACGCTTCAAACACATAGTCGCTGTATTTTTGAAGCGCCACACCGCCGGACGCGGACGAGCCGCAGCCCGTAAGAGCTGCGGCTACGCTTATTATAAGAAGTAATGCAACGGTTCTGCGCATATCAGGCCACATTCAGCAGGCTGAGCTGTGCCACGGCACCCATGAGCATTTTGCCGATGGCAAGGTTCGTTTCGTCGAACTTGTCAAAGACGAAGGAGCCGTTGCCGCCGTCAAAGAAGCCGTAGGAGGAATAGCCCTCGTACAGGAAGAGATAAGCATCGCTGAGGTACTGATCGCCGCGGCCGAGAGGCTCACTGTGGGAGAGCGCGGAGATATCCTGCACCACGCCGTTACCGTCGATATATATCATGAGGCGGATGGGGCCGCCCGCGCCGTCTGCCTCGGTGAGAAGAACACAGCCCTCGCCGGAGGTGTATACCTCAAGAACGGTGTCCGCCGTCTCTGCCGTGTCCGCGACGGCATAGTCCTCGCCGAGGTGCGCGGAGAGGAAGCCGGAGAACAGCTCATCCTCACCGAGAGGCGCGTCGTAGCTCTCGCCGTTTATCACGCCGTACTGCAAAAACGCCTTGTCAACACACTCGCGTATGGCCTGGGAGGTATAGGTCGCGCCGGTGTAGGCCGCCACGCTGTCACTCTCGGAGAGGCCGAGGTAGCCGCCGAGATAGTCGTCCTGAAGAGCCTTTCCGCCGTACTCGGGAGCCTCGATGGATTCGGTGACGACGATGCCGCTGACGGCGCCGTTCGCGTCAAGCCCCACGGAAAGCGTTATAGGCCCCTCGGCACCCTGCGCGGTGGCGGTGACGATATAGCCTCCGTCGGAAACGGAGAGGACCTGACTCACGCCGTCAACAAGAGTGATATCCTCCATGACGCTCGTCTCTTTTCCGCCGGTGACGGCAGACATGGCCTCCTCGCGGAGCGCCTCGACACGCAGGGCGATGGTGGGAGTGAAGGCCGCGAACACCGCGCCGAATATGAAGTAAAAGGCAAGGAATACTATGATACTCAGGACAGCGCCTCTTACATAAAAGCTCTTGAGGACTTTACTCATGGCGAAACTCCTTCGGTAAAAAATACCAATTTTTACTAATTACAGGTGCAGTATAACATCACGTCGGAAAAATAGCAAGACATTAAAGCACGCTAAAGACCCGTTAATAAGGATATATAACTATTGATATTACAGGAAAAATGTAGTATAATCAATGATTAGTAAAAAACGATTTTTGTCGGCAGAGGAATTTTTTCCCGACAGAAAGGTGATAAAATGGCAGAAAAGCGTAACGAAGGCTTCATGACCAGGGTCGCGACCCTGATCGTAGACAAGCGGAACATCATCTTCATACTGTTTATAGCCATGGCGATTTTCTCCGTGTTTTCCCGCAACTGGGTGGAGGTGGATGACGACATCACAAACTACCTCCCCGAGAATACCGAGACCCGCTACGGCCTTGAGCTGATGGAGCGGGAGTTCACGACCTACGGTACAGCCAACATCATGGTCGAGAATATCACATACGAGCGTGCCGAGAAGCTGGCTACCCGGCTCGGCTTCGTCTCCGGCGTTAAGTCCGTGGAATTTGACAACGAGGACACGCATTACAGGGACACGGCGGCGCTATTCGAGATAACCTTCGACGGCGAGGAGAACGACGAGATAAGTATTCAGGCGCTCGACGACGTGAAGGACCTTCTTGCCGGGTATGATTTTTACGTTTCCACGCAGGTCGGCAACCCCTTAAAGCAGATCATCAACGGGGAAATGCTCATCGTTGACGCCATCGCCGTTATTATAGTTATTTCCGTGCTGCTCCTCACCTCTCGCACCTACGGCGAGATCCCGGTGCTGCTGCTGACCTTCGGCGGCGCGGCACTGCTGAACATGGGAACGAACTTCCTCATGGGCAAAATATCCTATGTTACCGACTCCATCGCCATCGTGCTCCAGCTTGCCCTTGCGATAGACTACGCCATAATCCTGTGCCACCGATATCAGGAGGAGCATCAGACCCTGCCGCCCAGAGAGGCCGCCATCACCGCGCTGAGCAAGGCCATACCCGAGATATCCGGCAGCAGTCTTACCACCGTGGGCGGCCTGCTGGCGCTGTGCTTCATGGAGTTCAAGCTGGGCTACGATATCGGCTCGGTGCTGATAAAGGCGATAATGCTCTCTCTCTGCTCGGTGTTTCTGCTCATGCCGGGACTGCTGGTGACCTTTTCGGGGCTTATCGACCGCACTCCGCACAAAAGCCTCGTGCCGAAGATATCCTTCCTCGGCCGCGCGGCATACGCGACGCGATATGTGGTGCCGCCGATATTCGTGCTGGTGATCGCGGCGGCGTCAGTCCTCTCCGGGCGGGTCAATTACGTTTACGACCAGTACTCCGTTGACTCGATACGCCACAACGAAACTCAGCTCGGCGAGCGGCGTATTGAGGAGACCTTCGGCGAATACAACATGATGGCCATTATCGTCCCCGCCGGGGATTACGAGAGCGAGGCGGAGCTCGTGCGCGATATAGAGGAGCTTCCGAAGACCGCGAAGGTCACGGCGCTCGCGAATGTCGAGGCGACCGACGGCTACTATCTCACCCAGGCGGTGACGCCGCGCCAGTTCTCCGAGATAGCCGACATCGACTATGAGGTGGCGGAGGTGCTCTTCTCCGGCTATGCCATGCAGGAGGGGGAGTACGGGCAGATAGCCACGAACCTCGGCAACTACCGCGTCGCACTGCTGGATATCTTCACATATCTCAACGAAAAGCGCGGGGAGTTTTCGTTATCCCTCCCCGAGGAGACCGTGGAGCGGCTGGATGACCTTGAGCAACAGCTTGACGACGCGAGAAAGCAGCTCATGAGCGACGACTGGAGCCGTATCGTCGTGGAGCTCGATCTTCCCGTAGAGGGAGACGAGA
Organism: uncultured Oscillospiraceae bacterium; assembly: GCA_964587485.1. GTDB lineage: Bacteria > Bacillota > Clostridia > Oscillospirales > Oscillospiraceae > Limivicinus. The sequence continues at coordinate 27,576 of CAZPLL010000007.1, forward strand.
GCTACCGTTATCTGAATATCCTCCACGGCTTCGTGGCGAAGTATTACGACGAGGCCTATGTTGTGGGCGACACCACAAGCTGTAACGACCTCCAGGCCTCCTTCGCCGGGGATAACAAGCTTATCAATCTTCTGTCTATCACGTTCGTTCTGCTGGTGCTGTTCTTCACGTTCAAGTCGGCCGGGCTTCCCGTGCTGCTCATCATGGTCATTCAGGGCAGTATATGGTGCAACTTCTCCGTGCCGTATATAAAGGGCAGCAACCTCTTCTTCCTTACCTATCTTATCATCAGCTCCATCCAGATGGGCGCGAACATAGACTACGCCATCGTCATCTCAAACCGCTATATGGAGCTTAAGGAGACGATGCCGCTCAAGGAGGCAATGATAGAGACGCTCAACCTTGCCTTCCCCACCATCATCACCTCCGGCACCATGCTGGCCTCCGCCGGCGTGGTCATTGGCCTTGTCGCCTCCAACGAGACGATATGCGCCATCGGTGTGTACCTCGGCACGGGCACGCTCATTTCGATATTTCTTGTCATGTGCGTCCTGCCGCAGGTGCTACTGCTGGGCGACTCGGTACTGCAAAAAACCAAGGTCAACTTCCGCGGTCTGAACATCGCGCCGCGTCAGGGACTTGTCCGGGTCAACGGACACGTTCGCGGCAGGATAGACGGCTTCGTGGACGCGGAAATGCACGGCTTCGTTCACGGCACGGTGAACGCCATCGTGACCATGGGCGAAGGGATCGGCGAAATACCGGATATCCGTCCGGCCGAACCGGAAAGGGAGGAAAAGGATGAAGCTTAAAAGACTGCTTGCGTTCGTTCTGACGCTTGTGCTGACGGCGGCGATAGCCGTCCCGTCATATGCCGCGGGGAGGGAAATACGCATAAAAACAGCGGACGATTTGCGAAAGCTGGCCGCAAAGTGCCGCCTTGATACATATTCCGAAAATTTGACGGTCTATCTTGACAATGACATTTCGCTCGGCAACGAGCCGTTCGAGCCGTTTGCGACCTTCAGCGGGGTCTTTGACGGGCGCGGGCACACCATATCCGGCGTGACGCTCGCCACCGACGGTGCGCATCAGGGCTTCTTCCGCTATATTCAGGAGGGCGGAGTGGTCAAAAATCTCAATATCGAGGGCACTGTTGACCCCTCGAATATCCGCACCGAGGTCGGCGGAATAGTCGGCACCAACTACGGCCTTGTGGAAAATTGCAGCTTTTCCGGCAAGGTAAACGGCCTTGAGCGCATCGGCGGCATCGCGGGCTATAGCTGTGGCACGGTGAAGGGCTCCACGTTCTCCGGCAGCGTGGCCGGAAAGCGCTATACCGGCGGCATCGTCGGCTACAGCGAGGGGCTCATCGACACCTGTACCAATAACGGCGAGGTCAACACCACCGTCGAGACCGCGCCCATGGATATCGACTCGCTCAGCCTTTCCGATATTACCGAGCTTGCTGTGGTGAGTGCCGACGATTCGAGCACCGTTGTCGACTCGGGCGGCGTCGTCGGGCTGAGCACAGGCATCATACGCGACTGCGTCAACACCGGCACCGTCGGCTATCAGCACTACGGCTATAACGTCGGCGGCATCGCGGGCAGACATTCCGGCTACATCATCGGCTGCGAAAACAATGGCACGGTGTGCGGCCGCAAGGACATCGGCGGCATCGTCGGCCAGATGGAGCCGTATCTTGCCGTTTCCGAGACCGGCAACCTCATCGAGGAGCTCAAGCTGCTCAGCGCCTCACTGTCTGTCGCGATGGCACACCTTGACTCCAACAGCGCCGCCGTGGGCGGTATTCTGGACAACATCGGCGCGGATGTTGATGACGCGATAGGCAACGCGGAGGAGATGGACAAAAATTCTGAGTCCCCCATACTCCCCGGAAACAAAGAGGACGACGGGAACGACGGCGAAGAAAGTGGTGACGGCGATGACGAGGGCGTCAACTGGGACGAGGTAAAGGACAATGTCAGCGAAAAAGCCGATGACATCAAGGATCAACTCGGCGACGACACCATCGGCAATATAACCTCCGGCAACAAGGATAACATCACCGACGAGGACTGGGACAAGATAGGTGAGGTCGGCGGAGAGATTGCCGGCGACATCGGCGACAAGATTCAGGATAAGATCGACGAGCGGCAGGATGAAAAGGAGCAGGAGGAGCAGGCAGAGCAGGAGCGTCAGGACAGATACGACAGCGCCTCCAGCGCGCTCAGCGGAAATCTCAACAGCATTTCCGGTAACCTTTCTCTGCTCAGCGAGCAGATCAGCTACTCTGCCTCCCAGCTTGCGCAGGATATTCAGGTCGTGAATATGCATTTCTATCGCGCAATGGACATACTCGGCAGTATACTCACCGGTGAGGCCGTGACCTATAAGGATGTCTCCGACGAGGATACCGAGGAGCTTACCGACGGCAAGGTCACTGACTGCGTTAATAACGGCAGCGTGGACGGCGATATCGCCGTGGGTGGTATTTCGGGCGAGATGGGCATCGAGATCGAATACGACCTCGAGGGCGTCATCACCGAAAAGCTTGATAACACTATTATCTCCAGCACCTACGAGAGCCGATGTGTCGCACGAAGCTCTGTGAATAACGGCACCGTCACCGGCAAGAAAAATTATATCGGCGGCGTTATCGGCCACTCGAAGCTCGGCGCCGTCATCGGCTGTGAGTGCTACGGCACGGTCGAGAGCGAGAGCGGCAGTTATGTCGGCGGCATCGTCGGCCGCAGTGATACCGTCGTGCGCGAGAGCTATGCCATGTGCGCCGTCAGCGGCGCGGAGTATGTCGGCGGCATTGTCGGCTCGGGCGTGAAGATCCGCTCCTGCGGCAGTCGCGTCTCCATCCCGACGTATACCGCCTCCGTGGGCGCGATCGCGGGCAGTGCGGATGTGCGCGAGCGGGAGGAGGTCCCCGAAAACGACAAGCGCTACGGCAGTGACGAGCTGTACTACGTCTGGGGCAACAGCTTTGTGAGCGACGAGCTGGGCGGCGTGGACGGCGTGAGCTACGCCGGCAGAGCGGAGCCCATGACAGAGGAGAAATTCACCGCGAACAGCGGTATGCCTCTGCGCTTCCGCGAGTTCACCGTTACGTTCAAGGCGGACGGAGAAACCGTCGCGAGCGTTGTCGGCGTCGTGGACGAGGGCATCCCCGCGGACAGCGTCCCCGAGGTTCCCGAAAAGGCGGGATATACCGGCTACTGGCCTGTATTTGATGCGAAAAAGTTCAACAAGGATACCATACTTGAGGCCATATACAATCCGAACCTGAGCAGTATTGCATCCACCGTCACTGCGGAGGATAACGCGGAGTTGCCCGTCATACTCCTCAGCGGCGATTTCTCCGACTGCGCCTCTCTTGATATAAGGGCATATGAGGCGCCCGGCCCGGCCATCAGCGGCACGCAGATACTTGAGCTCTGGGAGTACAGCGTGGTGGATAACCGTGACGAGGCCGGCAACTACTCGGTCAGATATCTCACGCCCGAGACTAAGGACAGCCGTGACAGAGTTGAAATCTATATGCTCAGCGGCGACAAATGGCTCAGGATGCAGACGAAGGAGAGCGGCAGCTATACCGTCTTTGACGGCAGCGGCGACAGCGGCGTGTTTGCGGCGGTCGAATTCCCGCCGGATCACACATGGCTCATCGTTGTGGGAGCGGTCGCGGTGCTCGCGGCGGCAGGGGCGTTATTCATTGTTAAAAGGAAGAAAAAGAGCGCTCATACTCCCGCCGACGCGCAGGCTCTCCCCGAAGCTACCCCGGAGAGCACCGAAGCGAGTATCCCCGAGGAGGGCGACGAAAAGGAGCCGTCCGAAGAGGAAGCCGCGACGGTCAAATAACACTTGAAAAGCTGTTCATAATGTAATAGAATCGGCAGGCGACCTCCGAAGTCGTCTGCCGATTTTATATGATTCAACGGAGAGAATGAACATGACCACACTTCTTCTTGCTATTATATATCTTGCGTTCATAAGCCTCGGCCTGCCGGACGCGCTCCTCGGCGCGGCGTGGCCCGCCATGCACGAGAGCCTCAACGTCCCCATATCCGACGCGGGGGTGATCTCAGGCGTCATCTCCGTCTGCACGGTCATCTCCAGCCTGCTGAGCGACCGGCTCAACCGCCGCTTTGGTACGGGCTGGATAGTTGCGGTGAGCGTCGCGGTGAGCGCGGCGTCCATCCTCGGCTTCGCGTTCGGCCGCTCCTTTGCGGTGCTGGTCGTGCTGTCGGTACCCTACGGCCTTGCCGCGGGCAGTATTGACGCGGCGCTGAATAACTATGTTGCCCTCCACTACGCCAGCCGCCATATGAGCTGGCTGCACTGTATGTGGGGCGTCGGTACCATTGTCGGCCCGCAGGTCATGGGCGCGGCGCTTGAGGGCGGGGCGTCATGGCAGAGCGGCTATCTATATGTCGCCGTTATTCAGGGCGCTATTACCGCCGTTATGATTTTCGCGCTGCCCCTGTGGAAGATAAACAAAGCCCCCGGTGAGGCCGCCGAGGACGGAGGGAGGCCGCTCTCCATCCGTCAGGCCGTCGCGCTCCCGGGCGCAAAGTGCGTACTGCTCATCTTCTGCTTCTACTGTGCCGTGGAGCAGAGCGCGCTCCTCTGGGGCAGCAGCTATCTCGCCGGGCATACGGGGATGAGCACCGACCGCGCGGCGTCGCTGGGTGCGCTTTTCTGCCTGGGCATCACGGTCGGCAGGGCGCTCAGCGGGTTTATCACGCTTAAGCTCAATGACGACAGCATGATACGCCTCGGTCTGAGCATAATGGTCACGGCCTCGGTGATAATGCTCCTGCCGCTGGGCGAGGCCGGAGCGATATGCGGGCTGGTGCTCTTCGGGCTGGGATGTGCCCCGGTCTATCCCTGCACCATTCACGCTACGCCCCGCCGATTCGGCGCGGAGAATTCACAGGCACTCATCGGCATACAGATGGCCAGCGCCTACGTCGGCACCTGCCTTGCCCCGCCGCTGTTCGGCATCATCGCCCGTCACGCGGGAGTGCGCTGGATGCCTGTCTATCTCCTGCTCCCGACGGCCGCAATGCTCCTTCTGCTCAGGAGCATCCGCGGACTCGAAAGACGCTGATAACGCACACCCCCGGCCGCGCACCGAGCTCGTAAACAGCCAGAATCCCCCCCCGACGCGGTTTGTCAATGTGTGTCTGAGTGGGACTGCATCTCAAGTTTTTTCGCTATACTCTCCGTTGCTTAATACCGAAAAAGTTGGGGTACGCCTATGCTTTGCGCACGACGTACCCCAGCTTTTACAGGAAACTTAAACTTCATTTTGTCTATCACACGAACTCGGTTTCTATGGTCAGGACGAGTTCGCGGTCGGGGTAGCGCTCGAGCATGAACTCGGTGAACTCCCGGCGGAGAAGCTCCCAGTCGCGAAGCTCATAGTCCACGATGAGGTCACAGTAAAGCCGCGGGGAAGCGGGGTCAAGGTAGACGGCATGGAAGCTCTTGACGTGCTCGTGCCCCCGGACGAACTCCGCGATCTGGCGGCGGATGCCCTTGACCTCCTCGTGGTCACTGTCCACGGCGTAAACGCCGAACACCAGAGTGACCTTGTATTCGTGCATTATGCGAAGCTGCAACGCATGAAGAAACTCATAGACCTCGCCCACGGTTTTTTCATGATCGATCTCCACATTGACGGAGCCGGAGTAAGCGTCCGGACCGTAATTGTGCAGCATCATATCCACCGCGCCGAGAATACCGGGCGTGGAGCGTATTTCACGGTACAGCTTCGCCGCCAGCTCCGCGTCACCGGGGCGGCCGAGAAGCTCGGACACGGTATCACGCAGAACATCAAAGCCCGCCTTTATCACGAGCAGAGACATGAGAACGCCCACATACGCGTCCACGGACACATGAAAAACTATAAAAACCACCGCGGAGAGTATCGTGACGATGGAGATAAAGGAGTCGTTCCGACAGTCAAGGCCGACGCCGACCAGTGCGCCGGAGTCGGAGCGCCTGCCCGCGTTCACGGTGAACACGCCGAGGAAGAACTTTATCACCGCCGAGGCCGCCACCACGACGAGAGCGGGGACGGATATGTTGAGCTCCGACGGCTCGAAAATCAGTCTTACCGAGCTCATGAGCATTTCAATGCCGGTGAACAGTATCAGCCCCGCGATAACAAGGCTTGTGAGATACTCGACCCGCCCGTAGCCGAATGGATGCTTCCCGTCCGGGTGCTTCCCGGCCAGCCGCGACCCGACCAGCGTGAGCACGGAGGTGAGCGCGTCGGAGGCATTATTGACACCCTCGGACACGATGGCGATCGAGGAGGCGAGCAGACCGAGCACGACCTTGGCCGCCGCGATGAGAAGATTTACCGCGATACCCAGCGCGGAGACGGCGGTAATTACGCCCTCGCGCTCATTGGGATCCTGACGAAACAGCTTGCATACAAATTCCATTTATCAACACCTGATCTCTGCGTAATTACTATTATATAATAAGATAATAAGAATTGCTCCCGACCGGATGCAACGCGTCATTCTGCCGCTCCCAGGTCGAGCGGCGTTATGCCCATCGCGGCGGTCATCTCGCGGATGGCGCGGTGGGTACTGCGCTGTGCTATCGCGACACAGGCCGGGGCGTCGTCATCGGTGACCTCGCTCGTCCCCTCGGGGAGGCGGACGATCGTCTCGGTGGTGACGTCGAGGAGAAAGAGCGATTCGTCCTGCCCGGCGATGCGTATGTTCAGATACATATAGAGCGTGCCGTCAAACGGCTCCGGTGTGCGGGCGGAAATACTGCTCTTTGTAGAGAGCGAAAGCTCCGCGCCGAGGCCTGGGTCAATGTGCGCCGTAAGGTCGATCACACGGAAATCAAGAAGCTCAAGGTCATTTTCCGTCATGTTTTTTCCTCCACGCCGAAGCTCAGCTCCGGCGCTTTTTCTTTGATTTTTTCAAGAGCCGAGCGGAAAGCCGACTCGCTTTCACTCATCGCGTCGGCGATCTCTTTGCCGCCGCAGACGAACACCAGACGAAAATATTGAAACACCGTGCTCCCACAGCACAGCCTGCCGTTGACCTCCTGAATACGCAGAAACACCCGCTGGGTGAAATCATACGGAATATGCTTCATGCGAAAGCCGTCACGGTAATAAACACCGATGCCGCCGACATATATACTGTCAAAGCGCTCCGCCGAATCGAGATCCGCCGCGAGTACGTCCGCCCCGCGTTTGCCGCTGATATCGTGTATTTTCATTTTAGAAGCGTTCCTCCCGCTAAAATTTTTTTCCATTATAACACGGACATGACGACCGACGCAAGAGGGGAGGAGTATAGCACGCTGAGGGCACGGAAGCGTTAAAAAACTGTCAGTTGGTGTAGAATGATTAACAATTTGATAAAACAAAGAATAATTTACATATTATGGATTAACGGATAGCATTGCTAACTTATTGACAGGCTCGTTAATAACTTAACCGATAAAAAAGACGAATTATTATTCAAAACGTGTAGACAATTTACGTCAAACTGTGCTAAAATCAACACAGTATGTATATTCGGAATATTTTAAGAGGTGAAAGCAAATGTCCTATACATTCAAAGGCGGCGTGCACCCCAACTACATGAAGGCACCTCAGGTGCCCGTGACCGAGATCGCACCGCCTCCGCAGGTCATTATCCCCATGGCACAGCATATCGGTGCGCCCTGCAAGCCCCTGGTGAGCGTCGGCGACTATGTGAAAATGGGGCAGAAGATCGGCGAGAATCCCGCCCCCGTTTCCGCGCCCGTTCATTCATCCGTATCCGGCAAGGTCGTTGCCATCGAGCCCAGACCCCATCCCCTTGGCGACATGATAATGTCCATAGTCATCGAGAATGACTATCAGGACACCCCCTGCGATGATCTCAAGCCTCTCACCGAGGAAGAGCTCAAGGATCCCGAGGCCATACTCGAGCGCATCCGTGAGGCCGGCGTTGTCGGTCTGGGCGGAGCAATGTTCCCCACCGCGTTCAAGATCCGCGGCGGTATCGGCAAGGTCGACAAGCTCATCATCAACGGTGCCGAGTGCGAGCCTTACCTCAACGGCGACCATCTCACCATGCTCAGCTTCCCCGAAGAGCTTCTCCGCGGCATCGAGCTTGTCCGTATCGCAAGCTGTGTCGATAAGGCCTACTACGGCATCGAGAAGAACAAGGCCGACGCGATAAAGCTCCTCACCTCCCACCACCCCGAGAATTACGGCATAGAGATCTGCCCCGAGGAGATCAAGTATCCCCAGGGCGCGGAGAAAATGCAGGTCAAGGCCATCACCGGCCGCGAGGTCAAGCCCGGCGGACTGCCCTCCGGCGTGGGCTGTAACGTTGTCTCCACCCGTACCTGCTACGCCGTGTATCAGGCATGCTATGAGGGCAGACCTGTTATCGACCGTATCGTCACCGTTGCCGGCAGCGCGCTGAAGGCCCCCGTGAACGCGCTCACCCGTGTGGGTACGCCCTTTGGCTATCTTGCCGAGCAGTGCGGCGGCTTCGTAAAGACCCCCCGTAAGATCGTTCTGGGCGGCCCCATGATGGGCATTTGCGCCACCAGCTTCGACGCGCCCACCATCAAGGGCACCGCGGGCGTACTGTTCTTCACCGAGGAAGAGGACAGACACGTTGATAACCCCACCTGCATCCGCTGCGGCAAGTGCATCAGCGTCTGTCCCATGAACCTCGAGCCTGTATTCATGTATATGTATTACAGCAAGGGTGACTATGAGAACATGGAAAAGTATCATATCACCGACTGCTTCGAGTGCGGCAGCTGCTCCTACAACTGCCCCGCAAGAATGCCCCTGACCCACGCCTTCAAAACCGCAAAGCTCATGTTCCAGGCCCGCGCCCTCAAGGAAAAGGCAAAGGCCGAGTCCGCAAAGGAGGCACAGAAATAATGGCGGAAAAGAAAGAAAGAATCGTCCTTGACGTGGCATATCAGCCCCAGGTAAGGACAATCACCGATACCAAGCGCATAATGCTCGACGTGATAATCGCCCTGCTCCCCGCGGTGGGCGTCGCCGTGTGGCAGTTCGGCGCGTACCCTCTGGTCGTCATCGCGTCCTCAATGATCTCCGCCGTGTTCTTCGAGTGGCTCTATCGCCGCCTGATGAAAAAGAGCAACACCATCGGCGACCTCTCCGCGTGCGTCACCGGCCTGTTGCTGGCACTGGTGCTTCCCCCCAGCGCACCCTGGTGGGTGCCCGTGGTAGGCTCCTTCTTCTCCATCGTCGTCGTCAAACAGCTCTACGGCGGCATCGGCAAGAACTTCCTCAACCCCGCTCTTGCGGGACGTGCGTTCCTGCTGGCCTCCTATGCGCTCATCATGGGCACATGGAAAACTCCGCTCTCCCTTCAGGGCGTGGTTGACGCCGCTACCGCCGCTACACCTCTTTCCTATATGTATTCCGGCAGTGCTCTGCCCGCCTACTATTCGCCCCTGTCCATGTTCCTCGGCACCATCCCCGGCTGTATCGGCGAGATAAGCGCTCTGGCACTGCTCATCGGCGGACTTTACCTCATCATCCGCAAGGTCATCTCCTGGCGTATCCCCGTCAGCTTCGTCGGCACGGTCGCCCTCATCTCTCTTATCTTCGGCAAGAGCGGCTACGGCAGAGTTGACTGGATGCTCCTCAACATCCTCTCCGGCGGCCTCATGCTCGGTGCGATATTCATGGCTACCGACTACGCCACCTCCCCCGTCACCGCGAACGGACAGCTTCTCTACGGCTTCGGCTGTGGCGTGCTCACCGTACTGATCCGTGCCTTCGGCGGCTATCCCGAGGGTGTTTCCTACGCGATACTCATCATGAACCTCTGCTCCTGGGCTATTGACAAGGCCTTCCACCGTCACCAGTTCGGCGTGTCCAAGGAGGACATAGCGGCTGAGAAGGCGGCAAAAAAGGCCGCAAAGGAGGCAAAGTAAATGAATAAGATACTGAAGCTTACCTTTATCCTCTTCCTTGTCTGCGCCATCGTCGCGGGCATCCTCGGCGGCATTTACGAGCTGACCAAGGATACCATCGCAATGCAGAAGGAAGCCAAAACCGCCAAGGCCTACGCCTCCGTGCTCGCGTCCGAGAGCTATACCGACGTTGAGTTCGACGGCGAGGCGTTCCCCACCGTCGATAACATCGCCGCCGCGGATAACGGAGCGGGCTACGTCGTAATGACCACCTTCTCCGGCGCGCAGGGGAGCATCACCATGGCGGTCGGTGTTGACACCGAGCTCAAATGCACCGGTATCTCCATCATCTCCCACTCCGAGACCTCCGGTCTGGGCGCGAACGCCGCCAGCACCGCACAGGTCGGCGTCGATTTCCGCGCACAGTTCGTCGGTCAGGACAGCACCTGCGCCATCACCAAGGCCGGCGGCGAGATAGACGCTCTCACCGGCGCGACGATAACCTCTCGCGCCATCGCAAACGCAACGGCAACAGCTATAAAGGCTGTTGAATCCCTGGGTTAAGGAGGTCAGACTGAATGAAAATCAAAGATCAGTTTAGGGAAGGCCTTATCACCAATAACCCCGTTCTCGTCCAGCAGATAGGTATGTGCGCTACCATGGCCATCACCACGACGCTCTTCAACGGCGTGGGCATGGGACTCTCGGTTCTCATAATCCTCACCTGCTGTAACGTTGCGGTTTCGGCCATCCGTAAGATCATCCCCGACGAGATACGCCTTGCGATATTCGTTGTCGTTATCGCCGGCTTCGTCACCATTGTTGACCTGCTGTTGCAGGCCTATATTCCCGCCCTCAGTGAGGCGCTGGGCGTGTTCATCCCCCTCATCGTCGTCAACTGCATCATCATCGGCCGCGCGGAGGCCTTCTGCCAGAAGAACAACGTCAAGGACTCCTTCTTCGACGGTATCTTCCAGGGCCTGGGCTATACCTGCGTACTGATAATCATGTGCGTTGTGCGTGAGCTGCTGGGAAGCGGACGCTTTGGCGGCGGCCTTATCGATGTGACAAACGGCTTCCGTCTCACGCTTGACGGCACCGGTGCCGGTATACAGATATTCAATTCCGACTTCGGCGCGGGCATCCTGAACCTGCCTTTCGGCGGTTTCCTTACGCTCGGCGTTCTCATAGCCGTCATGCAGTACGCGCTCAAAAAATCCGCACAGAAAAAAGAAGCGGCTGAAAAGGCCGAAAAGGAGGCAGGGAAATAATGGGCTTTGATCTTTCCACGATAGTCGCCATTACTCTCGGCGCTATCCTTACAAACAACTTCATCTTCTCCCAGTTCCTCGGCTGCTGCCCGTTCCTGGGCTGCTCGAACAAGACCGACACCGCCGTCGGCATGGGCCTCGCGGTCATCTTCGTCATGGGTCTTGCCTCCGCGATATGCTGGGTCGTTGACCAGTACATACTCATCCCGCTTAAGCTCGCGTTCCTTGAGACGCTCGCGTTCATCCTCATAATCGCGGCGCTCGTTCAGTTCGTCGAAATGTTCCTCAAGAAATCCGTTCCCTCACTGTACTCCGCGCTGGGCATCTACCTGCCCCTTATCACCACCAACTGCGCGGTTCTCGGTGTTGTTCTGCTGAACGTTCAGAATAATTACAACTTTATCGAGTCCGTGGTCTACGGTATCACCGGCGGCGTCGGCTTCCTGCTCGCCATCGTGCTGTTCTCCTCCGTGCGAGAGAGAGTCGCTTTTTCCGATTATCCCGAGTGCTTTGAGGGCTTCCCCATCTGTCTGGTTTCCGCGGCTCTGCTGGCTCTGGCGTTCATGGGCTTTAGCGGAATGTCCATTCCCGTATGACGGAGGTGTGCTGAAATGAAAACCATACTTCTTTCCATCGCCGTTCTGGGCGTTCTGGGTGCGCTGTTCGGCGCGATCCTCGCTTTCGCCTCCAAGATATTCCACGTTGAAGTAGACCCCAAGCAGGAAGCGGTACGCGAGTGTCTCGCGGGCGCCAACTGCGGCGGTTGCGGCTATCCCGGCTGTGACGGCTATGCCGCGGCCGTGGCAAGGGGCGAGGCTCCCACCAACAAATGTGTTGCCGGCGGAGCCGAGGCCGCCGCGAAGATCGCCGAGGTCATGGGCGTTTCCGCCTCCGACGTCGAGAAAATGGTCGCGTTCGTTCCCTGCTCCGGGACTATCGGCCACGCCGAGCTTCGCTTTAACTATACCGGCCCCGAGGACTGCCGCGCGGCGATGCTGTTCGGCGGCAAGAGCAACAAGACCTGCACCTTCGCCTGCATCGGTCTGGGCAACTGCGTGAAGGCGTGTCCCTTTGACGCAATCCACATCGTGGACGGCGTCGCGAAGGTAGACCGCGACAAGTGCGTCGGGTGCGGCACCTGTGTTGACACCTGCCCGAAGAGCATCATCAAGCTCCTCCCCGCGTCTCAGCGCGTGATGCCCGCCTGCGGCAACCACGACAAGGGCGCGAAGGTCATCAAGATGTGCGATAACGGCTGTGTCGGATGCACAAAGTGCCAGCGTGAGTGTCCCGCGAGTGCCATCACCATGGAGGAGAATCTGCCCGTCATCGACGCGGCCAAGTGCGTCTCCTGCGGCCACTGCGTCGAGATCTGCCCGAGACACATCATCACCTGGTTCGAGAAATAAAAATCAAACAAAAAAGCTCTCCTGCCCCGCCGGACAGGAGAGTTTTTTCTGTGTATCAAAGAAATTCAAAGGCCATATCCCCACAGGGGAGAGTGTGATCATCGGGCTGTATCAGACGAGGTCGCCGCTGTCGAAGGGGTCGCCGCACTCGGGGCAGAACTTCGGGGGATGGGCGGGGTCCTCGGGCTCCCAGCCGCACTTATCGCACTTGTACTGGGGGACGCTGTCGGGCTTCTTTGCGCCGCACTCGGAGCAGAACTTGCCCTTATTCACATGGCCGCATGAGCATTTCCAGCCGTCCTCGGGCTTCTTCGCGCCGCATTCGGGGCAGAATTTTCCGCTCACCGTAGCGCCGCAGGAGGGACATTTCCAGCCGTTCGCGGCAGGCACGGAGGCGGCGGACTGCTGTTGACCCATGGCATAGAGGCTCTGCGCGTTCATTCCCGCGCCGGCGTTTGCCGCCATGCCCATACCCATAAAGCCGGTCATGGCCCCGGCAGAGTTGCCGGCTGCGGTCTTCATCGCCTCGGCCTGAGCCGCAACGGTGTATGCCGCGCCCATGGTGGGATCCTTGAAGGCCGCCGCGCGCTGAAGCTCCTTGAGCATCTTCTCGTCATCCTCGTTGGCGGTTATGCTGGAAATACCGAAGGATACGATCTCGATGCCGCGCAGGTCGCGCCACTTTTCGGAGAGAACCTGATTGAGCGCGTCCGCCATCTCCACGGTGTGACCGGGCAGATAGGAATAGCGGATGCCCTTTTCGGAAATGGCCGCGAATGCGGGCTGGAGCGCAGTGAGGAGCTCGGTCTTCATCTGGCTCTCAAGCCTGTCGCGGGTGTAGTCGCCGCTGACGTTGCCGCAGATATTGGTGTAGAAAAGGACGGGGTTCGTGATATGGTAGCTGTACTCACCGAAGCAGCGCACGCCGATATCTATGTCGATATTGGCGTTCCTGTCCACCACGCGGAAGGGGACGGCGTTGGGCGTGCCGTATTTGTTGCCGACGAGCTCGCGGGTGTTAATGTAATAGACCCGCTGATCCTTGGGGATCTCGCCGCCGAAGGTGAAGCGCTTGCCGATGGTCTTGAACACCTCAAGTATGCTCTCCCCCAGCTCGCCTGAGAAGATGGACGGCTCGGTAGAGGCGTCATAGACATACTCGCCGGGAACGGCGCAGAGGTCAACGACCTTGCCCTGCTCGACGATAAGCATACACTGCCCGTCCGCGACGGCGACGACGGAGCCGTTGGAGATAATGTTGTCATTGCCTCTGTTGCGGCCTGTGGTTTTCTTCACGCCGCGGGTGGCGAGGACGCTTACGGGGATCGCGTCACAATAGAAGTATTCCTTCCACTGGTCGGCGAGCACGCCGCTTACGGAAGAGAGTGCTGCGGAAATAAGACCCATTGTATTTTCTCCTCGTATAATATAGTTACGGTTTAAGATATGTGGGGAAACCGCATAAA
>CAZPLL010000008.1:0-12704 GCA_964587485.1 uncultured Oscillospiraceae bacterium
AGGGACTGATTATCCCGCTTGAATGGGGCGGGTAACACCGCCCCTAACACTTTTGACACTTCAAATGACACTTTTGACACTTCAAATGACACTTTCGAGATTTTTTATAACGATTTTGCATTTTGAGCGGCACTTTTGGCACATCGCAACGCTAACAACTCTAACAACTACGGTAACTCAAGTAACTCAAGTAACTCACCGAGTTACAAAAGAACCACGAAAAAGAACCAAAGAACCACGAAAAAGAACCAAAGAACCTCGAAAAATACAAGGAGGATAGAAAAATGTTGCTTATCGGAACAAAAAGTACACTTTCGCAGACCGTGCTGACGAACGGCATTATCGATCTGGGCACGGTGTATCGCCGCTTTTGCAAGAAGAACTCTTGCGGGAACCCTGCCTTTGCGGCGTCCGGAACACAGGTGACCATCCAGACGGCGGGTATCTACCATGTAACGGCTACGCTGGTCGGCTCCGGGACAGAAGCAGGGGAAGTAACCGTGCAGTTGCTGAACAACGGCGTAGCGGTGCCGGGGGCACTGTCAACCGAGACCATTACGACCGCTGATGCAGAGGTGCGGACATTCGTCATTGACCAGTATGTGCTGGTAGATCGCGCTTGCACACTGGGGGTCAGCGCTACGACTCCTGTGACGCTGTCGTTGGCGAACACAGGCGTAGGTGCAACCTTTATGGCTGTCACGCTGAACGCCGAGAAGGTAGTATAAGGGCGGTGCACGCTATGAATGAAACTGTAAAGCGGATGCTTATGCGCAGAGCCGCAGAACGGCGAGAGCATGGCGGTCACGACGAGCGCAACGACGGACGGATGACCATTCATGTCATGACGGCTGATGAGCTGGACAGGTGGGCTGGCCGCATGAAGAATGTGGACGGCTCTACAGGGGCACACTTCACCAAGCCTGAGGTAAAACGCGCCGCAGAGCAGTTGGGACTTGACGCACACGCGATCGGGCTTGATGAATTGTGGCTTGCCGCGAACATGATGTACTCGGACTACTCCAAGGCGCTCGAACCCTTCTGCCCGCCTGTCAAGGAGGAAGAAGCCAAACTGTACACTCACATGGGAAAGGCTTTCCTTTGCGACCCGGATACGGCGTTGGAGGGCGGGGAAAAGCTGGGGATGTATTTCCGGTGTATTGTGGAATAAGCATTTCATGACGATTATGCGAAACGAAATGTGAAACGAGTTTTTGAAAGTGATTGAGAAACAATGCAAAACAGAGAGTGCTGACGGGTTCGATTCCCGTTACTCGCTCCATGGAAAAGAGCCCGAAACATCAGGCTCTTTTTGTTTTTCTTTTTGCCTGTCAAGGAAAACCGGAAATGTGTTTCACGCTCTTACGCGCTCGGTTACCACTCAAAAACGCCTGTGTTTCACACTTATATGAAACGCAAATATGAAACGGAATGCCGGGGAAGGCATTCCGCTTTTTGCTATTAAAATACGCCGGAGAAGTATTTTTGCAGTTCGTCCTGCACGCTGAGCTTCTTTGACGCCATGATGTGTCCGTATACCTGATCGATCATGTTCTCTGTCTCGTGCCCGACATAGTCTGCTATATATTTTTTGGGTATGTTCAGCGACAGCATGACTGATATCAGATAGTGTCTCAAATCATGGAAACGATAGCTTGGAACCTTGGCGCGCCTAATAACCCAACGCCAACGCGATGTTATGTCAGCCGGGTTCGGCGTGATACGCCCATCCTTGCCCAATCCTTGCTCTTTGGCCTCTTTAAGTGCGTTGGTCACAGAAGGGAACAGTTTTATCGTCCGAGTTCCTGCGACCGTTTTTGTGCCCTTCTCGTGGTACTCTCCATCGTCTCCCCTAACGATAGCCTTTCGGATATGCACGACCCCTTTGTCAAGGTCTATGTCATCCCATGTCAGAGCGGCTATCTCGGAGCGGCGCATACCACAGCAGGCGCCCAGCAGGACAGGTATCTTCATGTCGGTGCCATCGACAGCGACCAATATTTTCTTGATCTCATCCTCGGTCGGTATCTGGATATGGCTCTTTTCCTTTTGCGGTAGCCGGATGTGCATCACGGTGTCCGGCAATTCGTCCGCGAGAGCGGCCGAAAAAAGGCCGTAGGCGTTATGAACGGTTTTAGAGGACAGATTGACAGCCTCGGCGTTAACGACACTCTGAACCAAATTTTGAGTCAGATTGGAGAGCTTGCAGTCCATGAGCGACTGCAGATTATTCCGAACGATTCCTCGATAGCTACGGATGGTAGAAGGGGACAATACATTTTCCCGTCGGTCTATATAGTCGTTGACCATGTCCCTGACCGTTCTGTTTGCCTTTGCTTGCGTCTTTTCTTCCTTATGCTCTACCTTGAATGTGGCCAGCTCCATCTGCACCTCGGCATATGTCGGGCGCGTGATGGACTTATAGACGGCTTTCCCGTCCGCGTCTTTCCCGGCGTACACACGCGCTTGGAAGTTGCCGGACGGGAGTTGCTGTATCTTGGGGAGCTTTGTCGTTTGGCGTTTCATTTTATCCGGTCACCTGAACGGAAACTACAATTCCTTCCTTGACCTCTATTTCGAGACGCAGCGGGGATACCGCGAAAAGATTCAGGAAACCCCTTGCCCCGGACGCTGTATAGGTATATCGGCCGATTCCGTCTCTCGATTGACTGTATGTATATTTTTTGTCTGCCATTACCCTTTGAATATCATATTCGGACATACCGGCTCTGATCTGGTTGGAGCGCATGAACAAATTGTTGCGCTGAGATTTTTTTACGAAAAACACAATGACGCCGGGCAAGCACAGGAAGAACAGGTACAACAGGGTTCCCAGATAGTTTCCTAAATAGTTTCCCAATGCATCAGCGAAACCGTAATCGCTTGAATAAGATGATGACGCCGCAAAAAATGATAATTGTGACATTTTCTTTTCCACCTTCTTTGGATTGCATATTGAGCATGGAGTAAACGACTCCATTGCCGTGTCATAACGAAGTGTCAATCGGTTTTTTGCTCCGGGCAGATTGCTACAGTGCGGGTCATGGAATATTTTGCTTTCCTTGTTACATATGACATAATCATATGTTTTCCCGGGCTTGCAATGGGCGCACGGACCCATACCGTCCTCGATTGCCGCCGCATATTTTATCCGAATCCTGCTTCCTGGTTCAGACATATAATCGCAGGACGGGTCATGGAATGTATTTGAGTCAATCGAGGAATAAACATAATAACTGTCAAAAACATATTCCGGCACCTCGCCAGAGCCAGAGCAGGCTTCCAGCATGGGCATGGCGAGCAATGCCGCAACCGCTATTACCGCCATCCAGCCTTCTGATCTTTTTCTGCTTTTCATACTTCTCCTCGATAATATTCTGGTCTGTCCAGATTCTTCTGGCAACAACACAGAGGATCTATTGTCAATTCAGAGGATGTTACTTTGCCTTTTTCAAAAGACACACAAATTGACGCGCCACAGTATGGTAGGGAAAACACGGCCGGCCTCGGTATACCCTTCTTTTTCGTCCGTCTCCATCGCCTGTGTTTCCTGTACGCATACACGACCATTCCGGATTGTGATTCTCTATCAAAATCGATATAGTTTGCCATCGTCGTATATCCATCGAAAAGTATATCACACATCGGTAATGGCATTCCTTGCTGGACAGCGGCCGCACGGTCGAGAAATTTATTGGTCTTTCGTCTTTTGGGAAAGTCTGATACAGATATAGCCCACAGCCAAAGTAGTGCAACTATAATAAGCCCAATCAATATTGGCTTAAAAAACTGTTTTAGAATCAATTCAAACAAACTGCGCAAAGGCACACTCGACCCTCCCTCTCGAACAGACCAGCGTGACGGAAAGCCAGTCGGTGTCAAGCAAATATGTTGTGCGTCCGTCCTCCGTCGTCGTGTTTACTTCACCCTCACATGAACGGAGCAATATTCCCACAACATTTTTCTCGCTTTCCCCCGGCTGTATGCTTGCGACAGCTCTTCGCAAGACCTTTGCGTCATGCTTACTTTGCAGGAACCGTATAAGAGCGGCATAAAAACTACATTCTGTAGTCAAAACCACATAGCCAGTGATCAAAAACGCATTGACGCCCACATAGACATCAATTCCCCTGCTTAAAAAGGATATGGTGCTTTCTACCGCGTGCACCTGCCCCCATGTAACGATAGACAAAAGGGTGGTTGGCAAGAAAACAACGCCCCATATGATTAAGTAATAGCCCCACAGCCACCAAAAGCCACGCCTACGGTGCGTTTTCATAAGTCTGCCTCCTTAGTGCTGAAACCACCCAACGGTTGGATTCATAATATCGAACACGAGTAAGAACAGCACGACCGACATGACCGCCCCGAGCGCTATAGCCAGCGTCTTTATCCACTTATCCTTATTCCGTATGACCTCGCGGTACAGCAGAACCAGCTTGCTTTCGGTCTCCTTTTCCATGGGTGCGTCCTCCTCTGCTTTTATCGCGGCCATTTCATCCAGAGAGCCGTGAAGGGCTTTCACGATGTCGGCCACATTTTGGAACCCGGGGCTTTCGGTCTCCCCGCTTAATATGCGATTGAGGGTCTTTAGCGTTACACCGCTCAGGTCGGCTATCTGCTCGTTCGTCAGTCCGCTCTGGCGTTTTAGCTCCCGCAGGTACTCTAAATTCACCGGAATCACCCCTTTCCCAAATTTGGGTAGTCAAAAACCCGTGTTTGACGCGCTGTAGCCAAAATTGAGTATTGCTTTCCAAATTTGCTTGAGTATAATGGAATCAGTGCTTAAATCACCTATAATAAGCAGTGAAGTCTAAAACACAGGAGGAACGAACATGGAAACCACATCCCGCTTTATTGAAGAACTGGTAGCTCTCATGCGCTCGCCCGAATGTGCCGAGCACATCACTCGCGCGGCTCAAAGGTTTTTGCGATCTCACGAGCCACCCGCAGAAAGTCCTCACGACGCTCCGGGGGAATCTTCAAGGCCGTCTCCAAGCACGCCCGTACATAATCCGGGTAACCGTCCAGATTGACGGCATCCTGCGCGCTCCCTGCTTCGGCGGGGAGCGTTTTCTGTGCCGGTTCATCTGCCAAGAGGTCATCAACTGAACAGTTAAGATAATCAGCCAACTTTATAAGCGTGGCACGGCGCGGGACCGTTTTGTCCGTCCAATATGAGTAGGTAGAAGCGTTAAAACCGCATTCCGTCAACGCTGTCGATGGTGCGACTCCACGCTGATTACATATCCTTACGAAATTATCCTTGAACACTTTGAACAATCCTTGCTATGGGAATTTGTGCAAACACACAAAACTAAAGAAACTAAAGAAAATATATTGACAATATGAGTTTTGTGAGTTATAATGATACTGCACCGAGCGAAAGCGGTGCGCCCCTCCGGTAGGTTTTCAACCTTCTTCCTACCGGGTTCATGGGTTCTTTCCTTCCTTCACCCCTCCCAGGTGCGCACCAGCGCAAGCAGGGCGTCCTGGGTTGCGGGTGACAGGGTGCGGAAAGTCCGAACGAGGTCTTGCTCTGCGTCGCTAAGTGTGGAGATATCGCCCACCAGTTCGGACACGGGTATACCTAAGTAGTCGGCCATGCGGCGCACGGTATCTTCTCTGGGAGAAGCGCCGTTCTTCCACTTGCTCGGCATTCCTTGACTGATACCCAAGTCCTTAAGTGCTTGCGTGGCGCTTGTACCGCGTTCCTTGCAAGCCGCTTTGAAATTATCCCAGACCATTGTGAAACCTCACCAAAAAGAATGTTACGGATTTGTACGCATCTCCAAAAAGAATGTTTTTCAAGAAAACCACTTGACAACATTCCCGAAAGTGATGTATAATGAGTGTGTCCCCAAGGGAGACCACCTCCTGTACACCAGCCCCCGGCAACGGGGGCAACCTAAACAAGCAGTGTACCGCGTTTAGCAATCGGGCGACCGCTTGTTACAGGAGGTATCAAAAAGGCAGCGAGACCGCCCCGCGAAATCAAACAAAACTAAGCAAACTAATATTACCACAATTCGCAGAGCGTGTCAATACTGAACATTGAACAAAAAGGAGCGTGAACGGGAAAAATATTTCCACCATTTAGCACAAAATTGTGCTGAATCGCGACCAAACGAGACCGAACAAACCAAAATACAGGAGGAAAGAAACATGAGAACAGTGAGATTGACGGTAGGGCACTACCAAAGCGGCGCTCTGGTGAGCGCATCCGAGCTGAATGCCGGGACGGCGTCGTTTGACAATGTGATGGCATATCTTGCAGGATTGAAAGGCCGGGTTCTGACCGGCGAGACGAGCGGCGCGATGAACGCCGGGGAGACACGCATCGAGACCGCCGAGACCAACGGCGCCGAGGGATGGGTATTTGTGGAGGAGTTAGCATGATGATGGGCAGAGAAACATTTAACGCACGGTGTCAAATGACGGGCGATACGGCACGAAGCATGGCAGAGCGCATAAGCGAAGCGCTCGGGGAGCCTGTAACTGAAGTGGACATCCAAAACAGACTCAGACTGGGTATGGGCGAACGGCCGCGCAACCGGGTCATATATGGTAAGATGGACAGTATCACGCTGGCAGATGTAGAGAAGATACGCGCGGACGAGACAGAGCGGGTTCGGGTCGTGCTGGAGAACGAGGGCGTGACGGCCGAACAGCTGGAAGTGCGGCTCGGCAATCGCGCATGGGGCAGACAGGACTTTGTATTTGTGAACGGCCGTTTCTACGGGATATTCTTCCCCAAGGAAAACCGCTGGGAGCACAAGGAGGGATAAGCATGGCACAGAGATCGCAGAGCGCGTCGGTCATCAAGAACACCGGAGCGAATGTCCGCTTCGTTCAGCGGGGCAAGGGCAAGACCAACGAACAAATGGCGGCTGTCATCTGCCGCGACCAGCGCACGTGGCACAACCGCATGAAAGACCCCGGCACATTCACCCTCTTGGAGCTGGTGGCGGTCAGCAAGTACCTGAATGTCCCGATCGAGAAGCTCATGGGTGACCCGGACGACCTTGTGGGGTGAGTGCATGGACTGGTATCAGATGCACCACGACATGGTCAAGCGCGACGGATTCTATTCGGCGCGGCGGGTCGGCTACGAGAACGGCGGTGTATCGGCACCGCATCGGTACGGGCTGTCACGGGAAGAAATAGATGTTTGCCTGAATTGCACCAAGAAGGACTGCACGGGAAACTGTGCCGCTTATCAGGCGGTAGCCCATCAATATGGAAGGAAGAGAAAAAGACATGATTGAAATGCATTGTACCAAGTGCCATTGCGACCTGCCAAACGGCGGGGTCATGGTGAAGTTTGAATATTTTTCGGAGGCTATGCCGGTGTACTGCAAGGAGTGCTGGTTTGAGACCTTTGTGGAGCCGCTATACAAGCACGACCCGGACGAGATCATAGACGCCAGCGGCGGCGAGTGGCTGACACCGAGGGAGTTAGAGGAAGAGCTGAACTGGGAAGAGCCGGGCGAGGATATCATCCGGCAGGACAGAGCGGCCATTGCGGCCGGGATGAGATAAAGGGGAAGGAACCATGAGCGAAAACGAAAAGAGCGTATTTGAGACGCTGAACGGGATAAATGTCAACGAGAAGACAGAGCAAAAAAACGGCCTGACCTACCTTTCCTGGCCTTGGGCTTGGAGCGAGGTAAAAAAGCGGTTTCCTGACGCGGATTACCATGTATTCCGCTTTGGGGAAGAACAACTACCTTTCCAGTTTGTGGACAAGCTCGGGTTTATGTGCTGGACAAGTATTACAATTGCCGGGGAGACCAAGACAATGTGGCTCCCTGTCATGGACGGGGCAAACAAGGCGATGCTTTTGGAGTCCTACGAGTACACCGTGAAAAACCCGAACTTCAAGTGGGCGAAGTTTGATAAGGAAACTGGGAAATATTTCGATAAATTTGGGAAAGAACAGCCTGAGTATATCACAAAGGTGTGCGATGCCGCGACGATGTTTGACATCAACAAGACCATTATGCGGTGCTTGGTGAAAAATCTTGCAATGTTTGGCCTTGGCCTTTACATCTATGCAGGGGAAGACCTTCCCGAGGAAGAAGAACGCGACGCACAGCCACAGCCACAGCCACAGCCACAGCCACAGCCACAGCCGATACCAACGCAACAAGCACAGCAAGCAGTCCCGCAGGGATATGCGACGCCCGAGCAGTGCCGCCAGATTCGGGAGCTTTACCCGCCCGAGCGCATTGCCAAGATGCTGGAGCTTCACTCCATCGACGCGGTGGAAAAGCTGTCTGCCGCAACAGCGGCCAAGTATATAGCCGTGGAGCAGAGGAAAAGGGAGAGCGTGAACAATGGAACAGGAAACTCGTGACCTGATCAGGATAGACCCCGAGACGCACGAGCTTGTGGCCGACGCCGTGGAGATGATATGCACGGTCTCCCAGCAAAAGAAAGAGCTTGACCGTGCCGACAAGGCCATCAAGGACAAGCTGATGGGCGTGATGGGCGCGGCGGGGGTCATGAAGTTTGAAAACGAAAGACTGGCGGTCTCGGTGGTCACACCGGCCGCCAAGGTCAAGCAGGAGTTTGATTTTGAAGCCCTTAAGCAGGACTTCCCGGAGATAGCCGAGGCGTATATGCGCACGGTCGAGGTGCCGGCGGCGGCACCCTACATTAAAATTACAGTGAGGTAAAGAAAATGGCATTGAATCTGAACAAGGTAGTCGTAGCGGGGCGCCTGACAAAAGACCCCGAGGTCAAGGTCTCCCAGTCCGGCACATCGGTATGCACCTTCTCGATCGCGGTAAACAGGCGCGTGGCGACCGGGGAGCACCCCGAAGCCGACTTCTTCACGGTCAAGGCGTTCAACAAGACGGCAAGCTTCTTGGAGCAATATTTCCGGAAGGGCAGTGCGATATGCGTATGCGGTCGGCTGACCGTGAACAAGTGGGAGGACAAGAACGGCAACAAGCGGCAGGATGTGCAGATCATAGCGGACGAGTGCCTGTTCGTGGAGAGCAAGGGAGCATCCGACGGGGCACAGGCCGCGCCGAGTCAGAGCGCACCGACCCAGACCAGCGTATACGCGGGGCAGAGCCAGACGCCGTACAACCCGTATGAGACGGGGGCACAGGCGGCGAACTTCGAGATGATCGATATCGACGATTCTCTGCCTTTCTAAGTCGTAGCGGGTCTGAATAAAAATGCAGGAGGTACATACCGTGAAGGTCTTGAAAAAGATATGGGACGAGCTGGTCGCACTGCTGACCGGCAAGGACGCCGCTATGGTAGACGCAGGGGTCTGCGACTACTCCGGGCAGGGGCGGGACAAATATGGCAGATAAAAAGGGAGTGTTCTTGTTCGAGACATACTTTCGAGTCCTCGAACAATTACCTGCGCAGGAAGCAATACGGACGATAGCGGCATTTATGGACAACAGAATCAGGGGAACAGAACCGCCGCCAGATTTATCACCAATAGCCGGCTCAATGCTCGACTTGATGATTGAAAGAGACAAGCAGGAGGAACGCGACGCAAACACGGAGCGCGTCAGAAGGTGGAGAAACAAGGGGAACGAGAACGAAGAGAGCGAAAACGACCGTTACACGGCGTTACATGAGCGTTACATCGCGTTACACGAGCGTTACATCGCGTTACAAAACTGTTACACGGCGTTACATGAGCGTTACATTTCGTTACACGGCGTTACATCGCGTTACACTTCCCCCTCTTCCTCCCCCCTTTCTCCCCCCTCTCTTCTTCCCCCCACACCCCCTAATAATACTCCCCCCTTAATCCCCCCGCTTTCTCCTCCATCTCTCTCTCTCGTTCGCGACCGCTCACGAGACAGTGCGGGGGCACAGCCCCCTGCACCCCTCGAGAGAGAGAACGCCCAAGGGCGAGAGGACGCGGTGGAGGACGGATTCGCGGAGTTCTGGGCGCTTTATCCGCGAAAACAGCGCATGGAACAAGCAAAAAAACGCTGGTATCAGCTAAACCCAGACGAAACAATGACTGCCGAGATATGCCGGTCGGTGCTCCGATGGTCATCTTCCAGGCAGTGGACGCAAGAAGGAACACGCTTTGTCCCGCTTGCCGAAAAATTCATAGCGCAAAAGATCTGGAAAGACGAGCCAGACGCGCCGAGAGCCCTCGGTGCGACGCCGGGAACCCCCGGCAAGACAGGAACCCCTGTCAAGTCGGGAACCCTCGACAGGCCGCCTACCAGCTTCGACACGCAGGAGTTTTTTAGCTATGCCGTGGAAAAGGCGTGCGGGAAGGACGGTGCGCCATGAGCTCCACCAGCATTCTGGTCGTGTGCCCCTATTTCGGCTCGGAGCATCCAAGCCGTTTATCGCTGAACTGCGAGGCGGGGCGCATCACATTCCCGGACAAGCGCGCTCGGCTGGATTTTATATTCGGCACCTGCGGCGATTTGCGGGGATGCCAGGCGTGCCCACTGCATCGCATGATGGACGAGGCCTACGAGCGCATGACGGTGCCGGAGGTACGCAAGGCCATGGCGGCAGGGTCGAGAGCAGGGAGGCCGCCCAAGAGCAAGACCGCCGAGAATGCGCCAAAAACGGGCGTAGAGAGTACAAACGAAACGGTTAACGATTCCATGCAAAAAGCAAGAAAGCGCAACACGGGCAAAATTTGAGCGAAATAAGAGTATTCCCTCGGCGAACCGCCGCGACGGAATGCGAAAAGGGGGCAAAATGGGCAAATTTCACGCGATATCGGCCGATGCGTTCGATTACCAGCAGGCGGTGAAGGGCACAGGCCGTTACGGCAACATGACCATGTGCGTCTTGCTTTGCGAATGGCGCCCCGACTTTGTGGAGGGGCTTCTGCGAATGCCGGGCTTCTTCTCCTGTGGTCTGTTCGACAGCAGAGACGCGGCGATCGAGGAGCTGGAACGGCGGTATGCAGAGCACGAGCATGATTTGCATAATTATGCAGAAAAAAGCGCAGGTGTATGCAATGAGTAAAAAGTATCACAAGGTGTTTTCGCTTGCCTGTTACTGTCCGGTCTGCGGCGGCAAGAGCATGGTCTACTCAAGCAGGACAACGGAGGACACGCTGGGCTTTATACGGCGTCGGGAGTGTGAGCAGTGCGGACAGCGATGGAAAACAATAGAACTCATGTACAACGAATTTTTGGAGGGATACAAGGATGGGAAATACGACGAATGAAATGCGGGTCGCGTTGGACGAGGGCGCGGTCATGCCGACCCGGGCACACGAGCTGGACGCGGGATTTGACCTGTATGCCAGGGAACAGGCGCGGGTATACCTGGAGCACACCTTCGACACGGGGGTACACTTCGACATTCCCGAGGGCTATGTCGGCATGATAAAGTCCCGCTCGGGGATGAACATCGTCAAGGGCTTGCGCTGTGAGGGCGTCGTGGACGCGGGTTACACGGGTAGTGTGAAGGTGAAGCTGGTCAACGACCGCACCACGCCGTATACCGTGCATGAGGGTGACCGTATCGCGCAGATCGTGTTTGTGCCTGTCTACACGCCGGAGCTGGTACAGGTCGAGCGCATCGGCGGCGGGGACAGAGGAAGCAAGGGCTTCGGGAGTAGTGGGAAATGAGAAAACGGAATGATTCTTTATTCCAATACTGCTGGGTCAACGCCGGCATGGGCATTTGCGGACTAATCTGGGCGATTTTTGGAGGGAAGAAAAGATGACGGATGACGCTCAGGTGGGATATAAAATATTTGTCAATCACTGCGGCTGGATTCTGCAGAGAGACAAAAAGGGGAAGACCCACTACACAAATAACCGCGACTGGGGAAAGATATGGCCAAGCGAGAACGACCCCGAGTTTATAATCTGCGCACGGGAAGCAGA
Organism: uncultured Oscillospiraceae bacterium; assembly: GCA_964587485.1. GTDB lineage: Bacteria > Bacillota > Clostridia > Oscillospirales > Oscillospiraceae > Limivicinus. The sequence continues at coordinate 11,853 of CAZPLL010000008.1, forward strand.
GGGCGCAGGGCGCCACATCGACAAGGTCAGGTGCTTCGTCAAAAACGGTGTGGAGGTGAGAAAATGACGGATGAGCAAATCATAAAAGCATTAGGATACTGCAAGCGAAATTGCCATTATACGCAATGCCACAGTGATTGCCCGTTGCGCGATTATTGCGAGAGTGAAGAAGAAAGCGAGATGAATATTTGCGGACTGGCTCTTGACCTCATCGAGCGGCAACGGGCGCAAATAAAAGAACTGGCGGGTGAACACGATGAATGACATAACCTTTACCATCCCTCTGACCCCGACCAGCAAGAAAAACTCCCAGCGCATTTTGCGCAGAGGGAACGGGGCGGCGTTCATCGCGCCGTCCCAGAAATACAAGGACTATGAAGCCGTGGCGGTGCAGTATCTGCAATTGAGCCGTATTCGCTATGACGGCGACCTGCCCGTGAATGTCAAGGCGCTCTTCTTCATGCCAACAGCCAGACGGTGCGACCTGACTAATCTGCTGGAAGCTCTGGACGATGTGCTGGTCAAGGCGGGAGTCCTGCCGGATGATAACTACAAGGTCATCGCGAGCCATGACGGGAGCAGGGTCGCGGTGGATAGGGAGAGTCCGAGGACGGAAGTTGTTATAAGTGTGCAGGGGGAGTAAGCATGGAGGGAATGTGGAAATGAAGTATGATTTGAAGCCGTGCCCGTATTGCGGCGGGTCGCCACGAGTTTTCGTTTCAACAAATGACAATATGTTCGTTCCAATCGACGCGCGGCTCGGGCTGAATTATCATTCGGTTAGGTGCTATTCTTGCAACAGCGGAACGGCTCTGTACAGAGACCTTGGCCGCGCGATTGAAGCATGGAACA
>CAZPLL010000008.1:12804-41417 GCA_964587485.1 uncultured Oscillospiraceae bacterium
GGATGGTACAACATGGAACAGGATGGTACAACATGGAACAGGATGGTACAACATGGAACAGGATGGTACAACATGAAACAAACGATTGGATGGCACAATGAAAGCGAACAGAGTGAGAAGCAGAGACGAGGTCGAGCGCATCAAGCAGTCGCGCCTTTTGCCAAACGGCCTTGACATCATGTGGGCGTTCCTGCAATTTGGCGGACAGAAAGCAAATGTCCCGGTGCTAAAGGATTTGTGCGAGCAGTTGCAGACGGCTATGCTCCAAAAGACAGGCGGCCAAGAAAAGTACAAAAAGGCGCACGATGTAGATTTTGATGAGATTCAAACGCTGATAGAGTGCATAGCTATGGAGGCTATGGCGCTGTGGCTATCCGGCACGCTGGACAAGCTGGAGGACGGTGAGGGCGATGAGATGCAAGCATGATGACTGCTTTACTTGCCCTTATCCGGACTGCATCAACGACTATGTCCCGCCGCAAATCGTTCAATCCGAGGAGCGAAAGAAGCAGCTCAGGGACAGAAGCAGGGAGCGATACCAAGAGCGAAAAGCGGCCGGGCTGTGCGTGCGGTGTGGGCAGAAGCCGCCAGCCCCCGGGAAGGTGCGTTGCTGGGAGTGCCTGAGCGCTTGCGAAATCAAGCGAATGGGAAGCCCCAATGGCCGCCGAAGATGACCAGATCCAAAGCGCTATGAATTACCTCAAGGAAATGCGCGGCTCGCTCCCTCAGTGGTATTGCATTGCGCTGGATGCCACTCAGACCATCGCCAAGATGGACGCAGAAAAGGGGCTTGAATGCGCGTCCGCTCTTTATGTGGCGGCACAGCGGGCGCCGGATGACATCAAGGTCGCCGCGCTGACTAAGCTTATCGAACTGTTAAGGACGGACGGCGGCGGCTTCAATGTTCCGTCGTTCCTTAAAGGGTCCGGCGGGATGTGATATGCAAAGAAAAGGGGCGGTTTTCGCCCCTTTCGGTTAATCTTCCAAAGTCTTTTGCAAGTTCTCGATGACCTTTGCCATCTTTGCCTTTTTCTTTTCCTCGTCCTTCTCCGTGCTGATCTCTCTCAAGGCGTCCAGCACGAAACGAATAAAGGCCTTGAACTGGCTATCTGTTTGTCCCATGGTGTGCCCTCCTTCCTTAGGCTGTTTTTATTATACCATATGTTTGAAAATTTTTCAATACCCCTGCGAAATTATTTTCCGTATTTGTTGCGGCCTTGGCCGGAAAGGTCAATCACGCCGGCGTCGACATATTCGCGCCATGGGTCATAGTGCCACAGGCGCAGTATCAAGGCGGTGACCTTGTTCAATATCGCGTTTATTTTCATGCTTTTTCTCCTTCCCGTGGGTTTCCCCGCGCGCGTGTTTTGGGCGGTTTTGCCGCCGCCCTCGGCTTGTTGGATTAGCCTCTGATATCCATTTCACGCATGCGGATGCACTCGGCCACCAGCTCCGCTACATTTTCTTCCGTGTACTCGCGTATCATCTCGAAATTGATCTCGCGTCCCCTGCCGTCCTCGGCTTTCTTGATGTAAGGATTATACCAGCCAAGGCAGGCACCTTCCGCGCTTGTATAGTATGTGTCGATGGCGATGTGCGAAGGGAGCGGCTTTTCGATGTACCCCGCTCTTTCCCAGCGGTTCATGATGTCGTCGCGATCTTTCAAGTTGTGCTCGCACTTGATCACCTCTACTATGAAATTATCCCCGATGTGGTACCATGTCCTCCAGTCGCTCATTTTTTCGATAGATGTTACAAACTTCAAATACTTTTTCCTGCTTTCCATTTTCTTCCCTCCTGTAGCGGTGGCTTGCGCCCTCTCCGCTGGTGTGCTTTTATTATACACCCATTTTGTGTGATTGTCAATACAACAATGTGCACGAAATTTAGGTGCGCTTTTTGTACAAATTGTGCACTTGCAATGGGTGAATAAATGTGCTATAATATAAGGGAAGGGGGCGAGAATATGCCAATAAAATATAAAATCGATGTGCTGGCGGCCTTAAAAGAAAAAGGATACACAACTTACAGAATACGCCATGACAAAATCATGGGCGAGAGGCAAGCCCAGCAGATACGCGAGGGCGTGATCATCTCCACGGCGGGGCTTGAAAAGCTCTGCCGCCTGCTGGACTGCCAGCCGGGCGATCTGCTGGAGTATGTGCCGGGGGAGGTCGAGCAATAAGAAAGCCCGGGGGCAATCGCTCCCGGGGCTTTTTTTATTTTCTGCTTGCTATATCGGCTCGAATAAGTTGCTTTATGTAGCCTTGTCGATTGGACACGCGCGAGAGTCTGGCCAGTATGTCCGCGTCCGTGCCCTTGTTTAACTTCAACCGTACTTGCTCGGTGTGCGCCTTGTCATATCGCGCTTGCGGCGATTCCTTGCGTTCGTCCATGCGTCCCCTCAATTCTGCGGTTCGGGGCGGGAGACCGCCCCTCTGCGCTTATTTCTGCTGAGCCAGCCCGGCAATGTACGCCTGTATGATCTTCTCGATCTCTTCCGGCGTATATTTCTTATCGCCCTCCGATTTCAGTATAATGAGCAGATCGTAGGCCATTGCCTTCTTGATATCCATGCTTTCTTGATTGGTAGGCATATGCGTACCTCCTTCCTGTGTCTGTATTATAGCATAGGTGTACACCTACTGTCAAGCGACTGCTGTAAAAATAATCGTTTTTGTTGATTTTAACAAATTTTTTCCCTCTTTTTGTGAGCGTTGCACAAGCGTCGCCCCCTTTTCCAAGTCTGCTATAGAACAAAAAGACCCGGGGGTGATGCCCTCGGGATTTCTTTATTTTCCGCTCGCTATGTCTGCGCGGATCAGCTGTTTGATGTACCCTTGCTTGCTCGGCTCTGCTTCAAGCTTTTTGATGATCTCCGCGTCTGTTCGCCGGTTGAGTTTCAACCCCACGAATGTGGTGTGACTTTTGTTCCATGCGGCCTTGGCTTGGCTGTCTGCCATTCTGCCCCCTTTCCGGATGGCGGGGCGATCTCTCGCCCCGCCCCCTTTTTACTTATCATCGGTCTTTTCTTTCTTTTCCGTCTCCTTGGGCTTGTAGCGTTCGTCTCCCGTCTCTATCCAGAGAATGAAGTCATTGATGTCCTTTTCGCTCCATCCTGCGGCACGCAAACCGAGAATCACGCGAGATGCTTCAGACATTGTCATTTTTTCGCCCTCCTTTCTCGGGGTGATTATAGTATACCATAGGTTTCACCTATTGTCAAGCGGATACCGCCAAGAAAATCAACATCGTGACATTTCACAAATCCGCCGCTTTCCTTTTGTAGGCGTTGCACAAGATAAATATTTTGATGGTAATATTTCAAAATAGCCCTATTTGGCCGAGACAAACGGCCTTTTTTATGATATCATAGTATTAAAGATATTTATGGGAGGAGGAACACAGATGCCAAAAGGAGAACGACACGCACCCTGGACGCGAGAAGAGTGCGCCGAGATGGGCAAGATTGGCGGCAAGGCCGCGACCGTGAGCAAAGCGCAAAAAAAGAGGCTGTCACAGATCGCGGACGAGCTTCTTTCTCGCCCGTGTCAGGGGAAAGATGTTCTTGACGCGCTGGAAGCGGCGGGATTTGAGACGCACCGAGGAAAGAACAGCCGGCACATTTCCAACGCAGTGGCGCTGACGGCTAACATCATCCGCATAGGGCAGGGAATGGATTCAAATGCCGCCGTTCGCGCCTATCAGGCGCTGGCCGAGATGGAGCGCGTACAGGCCGAGCGGGAAGCGGCTACCGTCAAGTCGCAGTCGGGCGGGGTGGTCATCCTGCCGCCCGCCGACACGGTGGACGAGTATGACGGAGACGGCGCAGATGGATAGCGTCGTCTGGCGGCCACAGCCGAGACAGGCGGCTTTCATGCGGAGAGCCGAGAAAGAAGCCTTATACGGCGGTGCGGCAGGCGGCGGGAAATCTGATGCGCTTGTGATGGAAGCCCTGCGTCAGGTGGATGTGCCGCACTATCGCGCGCTGATTCTGCGTAAGACCTTCCCACAGTTGCGCGACCTGATCGACAAGACGCGGAGATATTACCCCGCGGCATATCCGTCGGCGCGGTACAACGGCACCAGCCACACATGGGTTTTTCCTTCGGGGGCGCAGATCATATTCGGGTCGCTACAACACAGTGCAGACAAGTACAACTACCAAGGGCAGGCCTATGACCTGATATGCTTCGACGAGCTGACCCAGTTCGCCTATGACGAGTATATGTATCTGATATCCCGTAACCGTCCGAACGGCGCGGGGACTCGGTGCTATATTCGCTCTACGGCCAACCCCGGCGGCGTCGGGCACGGCTGGGTCAAGGAGCGCTTTGTCTCGGCGGGTGCGCCGGGAAAAACCATCTGGACGCCCTGCACGGTGCAAGCCCCGGACGGCACGCAGACCACCGAGGTGCGGTCTCGCATATTCATTCCGTCCACGGTATTCGACAACAAGGAGCTTTTGAAGAACGACCCCGACTATCTGCTCAATCTGGCGTCCCTGCCCGAAGCCGAGCGGAAAGCCCTTCTGTACGGGGACTGGGACAGTTTTTCGGGACAGGTATTCATCGAGTGGCGCAACGACTCCGAGCACTACGAGGACAGGCGGCGCACTCATGTGGTCGAGCCGTTCCACATTCCGTCCGAGTGGCGTATCTATCGCGGATTCGACTGGGGCTACAGTCGGCCGTTTGCCGTGTGCTGGTTCGCCGTGGACTGGGACGGGCGGCTATATCTTATCCGCGAGTTATACGGCTGTCGGGCGACTCCCGACGGGAACCCTATCCCGAATACGGGCGTAGGCTGGACGGCGGCCGAGGTGGCCGACAAAATCAAGGAGATCGAGACCACAGACCCGAACATCCGCGGGCGCCGCGTGCACGGCATTGCCGACCCTGCCATATACCAGCGGAACGGCGGCGACAGCATCGGCGCGATCATGGAGAGCCGGGGCGTATACTGGGACAAGGGCGACAACACGCGCGTCGCGGGCAAGGCTCAATTTCACAATCGGCTCGCATTCGATGAGAACGGCTACCCCATGCTACAGGTATTCCGTACCTGCAAGCACTTTATACGCACAATCCCCTCGCTGGTGTATGACGAGGTGGATGTGGAGGATGTGAACACGGACGGTGAAGACCACATTTACGACGCTTGCCGCTATGTGCTGATGGCCAATCCGTGCAAGTCGCCGGCGCGGCGCATGATCAAGGAGCAGGGCTTTGACCCGCTGAAAATCGAGGAAAGGTGATAGTGATACGCTATGGACAACGCATTGCTGATGAACGAGAACGAGGTAACGAACGAATTTGACGCGGGTGTCATGCCCGAGTACGAGCCGAGGCAGGCGGTAGGGGAAGAACAGCTTCGCGCCGCCAACGAGATACTGGACAAGTACCGGCAGTCCAAGGCCAACCTGGAGGACAGGCTGATCGAGGAGGAGCGCTGGTACGAGATGCGCATGGACGTCAAGTCCCGCCGTGCGGCGCGGTACAAGGCCATTGACGCAGACGGTTACGAGGACAGCGCGACCACGCAGGCCGTGCGCAAGTCCCGCCGCGCCGAGGAGGACAGGGTAGGCGGCGCCACGGCGTCGCAGTGGATGTTTTCGGCCATCGCGAACAAGCACGCCGACAGCATGGACAACATTCCGACGGCGGCCATCCTGCCGCGCGAGCAGAGCGATGAGGGCGACGCCAAAATGCTGTCCGATATCGTGCCGGTGGTGCTGACCCGCGCCAACTGGCAACGGGTGTACAGTCGCGGCGAGTGGTACAAGCTCAAGCACGGGCTGTGCGCCTATGGTGTATGGTGGGATCCGACGCTGGAGAACGGGTTGGGAGACATTCGACTGTCAAATGTGAATATCCTGAATCTATACTGGGACGGCGCTGTGGACGATATCCAGGACTCGCCCAATCTGTTCATACTGGCCATTGAGGACAGAAAGAAGATCGCGCAGATGTATCCGCAGGCTGACCTGGACGGTGCCGGGGCAGGGCAGGCCGAGGAATGGAAGAAGTTTATCCACGAGGACGGCACGGACGACAGTTCCGCCGACAAGATTGTCGTGGTGGACTGGTATTACAAGGTCTACCGCCCGGACGGCCGCACGGTGCTTCACTATGCGAAATACACGGGCGAGACGCTTCTGTATGCCTCCGAAAACTCTGAGCAGTACGCGGAGAGCGGCTGGTACGAGCACGGGAAATATCCGGTTGAGATGGATGTGCTGTTCCCAATCGAGGGCACGGCTACCGGATTTGGGCTTGTGGCGATATCACGCGCGCCGCAGGAGTATATCGACTTGCTTGATCGAAATATTCTTGGCTATGCCGAGCGTGCGTCGCATTACAAGGTCATGGTCAAGTCGGCCACGGATATGAATATCGCGCAGTTCCTCGACCCCATGCGCGAGGTGGTAGAGGTCGGCGGCGATGTGAGCGACGACCGCATGAAGCAGATCGTCATGTCTCCGCTTGACTCTACCTACATCAATCTGCGGGAAGCCAAGATCAACGAGCTGAAGGAGACCACCAGCAACCGTGATGTGTCGCAGGGTTCGTCTTCGGGCGGCGTGACGGCGGCGTCTGCTATTGCGGCCTTGCAGGAGGCGGGGAACAAGACCAGCCGGGATATGCTGTCCAACAGCTATCACACCTTCGAGCTGATCATGCAACAGGTGGTGGAGCTGATCAGGCAGTTCTACACTGATGCACGGAGCTTCCGCATCCTCGGCGAGGGCGGCATGGGCGTTCAGTATGTTCAGTACGACAACAGCCGCATTCAAGACCGGCAGACCGGCATGGACTCGCAGGGAAATCCGCTGTACCGTCGGGCGATATTCGACATTGATGTCAAGGCGGCCAAGCAGAATCCATATAATCAGCTGTCCCACAACGAGACCATGAAGGAGTTGTACGGCCTTGGGGTGTTCCAGCCCGAGAACGCGACGCAGGCGCTGGCCATGCTCAAGGGCATGGAGTTCGACGGTATCGACCAGGTACGGCAGTCGGTGGAGGAGAACGCGACTATCTACAACCAGCTTCAGGCGGCTGTGCAGTGGATAGTCCAGACCACGGGATTTGCCCCTGAGCAAATTATGGCGGTCTTACAGGGGCAGACGCCGCAGGTGTCACAGCCCATAGCCTACCATTCGTCCGGCGCGTCCGACCCGCTTCTGGCGGCTCAGCAGGGGGGACAGGAGGCGGTCATGACCAGCTACGGGCAACGGCTGGCCGAGAGAGCCAAGCCCGACGCATCCAGCAAGGGTAGCGGGGCGGAATTGAAATGATTACGGCCGTGTATGTAAAGGCGCCCGATGTGGTCGGGCTGTCGATACAGGGGCACGCCGGGGCGGCACCGCGCGGGCAGGACATTGTCTGCGCGGCCGTGTCGGGCATCGTGGAGTCTCTGCGGCTCTATATCAGTCGGTTTCCCGAGTGCTCGGCGAACGATGACGGGGATGTGCTGACTCTGGCCGCGCCTGCGACCTTCCTGCAATCTTTCGATGCGGCGTCCATGGGACTGATGGCGCTTTCCGAGCAATTCCCCGAGAATGTGCACTTTGCCCTGCGTCCCGCACGCCGTCCAGAACAGTAAATTTATTTGGCTGAGACAAATTAGAAATTATATGCTATAATCAAAGTAGACACGCGGGAGAGACCGTGGAAATACAGACACGCGGGAGAGACCGTGGAGGTACGAATGTACGATTTTGATTTCAGGGTGAATGTCCAGCGGTTCGCGGAAGGCGAGGGCGGCGGCGGTTCGGTCACCGGCGGCGCGGCTCCCGGAGCGGGCGGCGATATATCATCCTCCGCCGGAGCCACGACCGAGGTGTCCGGGGAAAACAGCGTTCCCTCCGGGAGCTATGCAGAACGGCACAAGGCAAGACAGGCGCGGATGGAGTCCATCAAGGCGCAGATCGCGGCGCGGAACGCGCAACCCGCCGAGGGAGTGGTCGAGCCTGTAGCCGGGGAGGAAGAGCCGGAGGAGCCAGAGCAGGCACAGCCTGCGCCCGAAGAGAAACGCCCCCTTCCGTTCAAGGAACGCATGAAGGCTCTGCGGGCAGAGTGCCCGGCAGAGTTTCAGGCTTACTTTGACGAGCAGTTCGGCAACCGCCACCGGGACTACAAGTCCATTCAGGAGGCAAGCGCCAAGCGCCAGCCGGTGTTTGACCTTCTGGCGCGCCAGTACGGCACCGACGACCCCGACGCCATTTTGAAGGGCGTCAAGGATTCGGCGCGCTGGTCTGAGCAGTGGCAGGAGCTTGCCGACCGCGAGGGCATGACAACCGACCAGTACCTGGACAAGGTTCTGGGCGACGCCGAGCGGGCAAGGGTAAAGGCAGAAAACGAGCAGTTGCGGCGCAGTCTCGACCAGAGAGCCGCAAAAGAGGACATGGACAGGCGTGTTCAATCGCTGGTGGATGAGGCAAAGGCTCTCGCCGCCAAGCACCCGGGCTTTGACCTGTCCCGCGAGCTGGACAACCCCGACTTTCAGCGTTACCTGAAGCTGGGCAACGGAGTCGAGGACGCGTTCCTGCTCACACACCACGACACAATCGCAAACACAATTGCAAGCAACGCCGCACAGGCGGCAGAGAAGAAAGTCCTTGACAACATCCGCGCCAGAGGTGCGCGTCCGCAGGAGTCCGGCATGAAGGGCTACGGCTCGGCCGTGAATCCCCGGACTGACCCCGGCAAGATGACACGGCAGGAGCGGCGCAAGATCGCCGAGCAGGCCATGCGAGGACAAAATGTCAAGCTCTGACCGTCTGCCACGCGGCAGAAAAGGAGAGAGTATTACTATGATGTCGAAATTCTACATGAACATTCAGCGGTTTGCCGCAGAGACGACCGTCATGAACAAGATCACTTCCACAGCCGGCCAGACCGACGGCCTTGACCAGCTTCTGCACGACTACTACAGAAACTGGTTCATCGACAACGCTGAGCCGTATCTGCCCCATGACCTGTTTGGCCAGAAGGCGACCATCCCGAAGGGCGAGGGGAACACCATTGAGTTCCACCGCGCCGACCCCCTGCCCAAGATCACCAAGGACTTGGAGGAGGGCATCACCCCTACCGGTCAGAAGCTGACCCTGCACAAGGATACAGCCAAGATTCGTTATATCGGCGGCTATGTCACCCTGACCGACCGCGTCAACACCGAGGCGGTCGACCCGATGATGACCGTGGCCACCAAGCTGCTGGGTTCCCAGTGCGGCCGCTCCATCGACACCCTGCACCGTGACATCCTGAACAACGGTACCGCCGTCATGTACGGTGCGGACAGCCGTTCGGCTCGTCACCTGCTGGTTGGCGGCAAGGCCGACGGCAACGACTACCTGACCGTGGATGCCATCAAGCGTGCCGTGCGCTACCTCAAGGTGCACATGGCCGACAAGATCAACGGCTCCTATGTCGCGATCATTCACCCCGATGTGACCTATTCTTTGACCAACGACCCCGAGTGGAAGAATCCTCATGTGTATCAGGATACCACCGAGCTGTACGAGGGCGAGATCGGCAAGATCGCGGGCGTTCGGTTCGTTGAGTCCACCGAGGCCAAGATCTTCCATGCGGAGGACTTGTCTGCGGCTTCTCGGACGCTGACCGTTAAGTCGGCAACCGGCAATGTGATCACGCTGAACGGCTCCATTACCTCGGCTGACGCCACGGCGCTGGTCGGTCGGTATATCGTTCTGGGTGCCCTTCTGCTGAAGGTGTCTGCCGCGACCACCACCACTGTGACGGTCGTTGACCCCGCCACCGGCAATTCCATCACGCCCACGACCTCCAACACGGGTCTGTCTGCTCTGGAGAATGCAATCGCATATCCCGGCGAGGCGGGCGCGCAGGGTCGTGATGTGTACTCCACGCTGATTCTGGGCTCCGATGCCTACGGTGTGGTTGACCTGAACGAGCTGACCTCCAAGTACATCTTCAAGGGTCTTGGCTCGGGCGGCACCGCCGACCCGCTGAACCAGCGTGCTACCATCGGCTGGAAGGCCGCTACTACCTGCAAGATCCTGACCGAGGAGTTCATGGTCAGAGTTGAGACCTGCTCCGACTTCGAGAGCGGCGCAAACTAATATATTTTGAAAGGGGATTTCCCACATGGCAACTGAAACCAAGGACACGCGGACAGACGCGGAACGCATGAGACAGGCACAAGAGGACTACATGAACGAGTTAGTCCCGTACCAGATGGAATCCAACGAAGCCGAGAGCGGCGCTGTCGTCGCTTCCATCAATGGAAAGACCATTCGCTTTCGGCGCGACAGACCCGTTATGATCAAGCGCAAGTACGCGCTGGCTCTGGAGCGCAACAAGGCCGTTGCGCGAGAGAACCGCCGCAGAATGTCGGAGGTGGAAGCGGAATTTGATCGGGCTACCGACAAGTTCCTGTCGGGCGGGGAGTTCCCGGCCGAAATGTAACACGGCTCAGAGCCGCGGGGAATATGGTACATTCGCGGTATCATATTCCCCGTTTTTCTTAAAAGGAGTATTGTATATGACGGTCAAACAACTTTTGGACTGGGGGGACAGTGTTCGCCCGAATCAACTGGAAAAATCAGTCAAGGTTGGCTTTATTAACGACATAGAGAGCCGCATCCTGACCGAAGTGTTTCACCAATCTATGGCATGGTTCGCCCCATACGATGAGGATTCGGACGATGAAACATTGCTGGTAGACGACCCGTTTTCCCGCCTGTACCAGTGGTATCTGGCGGCTATGATATCGGCGGCGGCGGGGAACAATCAGGTATTCCAGTACGATATGTCTCTGTTCCAGCAAGCATGGAAGGATTATGCCGCATATTTTGTGCGGGAGCACGGGAGGTAAACTATGGCACAGGTCAGGATTACGCGATTTAGGCCGAGCCCTCGGGAAGGCAACGAGAAAAGGATCGAGGTACTGGAGAACGAAGTCATGAAACTGCAGGACGAATTGCGGTTTGTGTTGACTCATTTGGACGCTAAGAATTTTACCCCAGAACAGTGGGTGGCCTTGATGGGAGGTGGCAACGATGGCGGCGCGGAATGACCGCATATCTCAGATGGCCATTGGGCACTTGTGCCAAAATTCCCGTGCGCAGGACGGCGATATCCGGGACATGACAAATATATCGGTGTCCGAGTATCCGGTTTTAAAACCAAGAGAACCATTTCGTTACAAGTGCCCGTGGGGAGAGGCGGACGAGGATGTTTTGAAAGACCTGTTTGGAAATCTTGTGCTGGCATTCTCGGACGCTGATACACTCTATTACCTGTTTGAGCGCAACGGCGTAAACGATTTTGTCGCGACTGGAACCGGATGGCAATATGTGTTATTTGTCGGGAAGATCGAGTTTAATTCGTCAACGCGCTTTCGGTATGTCGTCACAGACGAGCGGATAACCATCGGCGGGCACGCGGTCATGGGTTCGCAGATCGTCATATCCGACGCAATGGGAAAGAACTGGCTTTACTTCAACACAGCGACAGCTTCGATTGGCTCAACGGCACAATTCCCCGAAAATGTGCTTTATCTTTGCGTGGCGAACAACCGCGTGTGGGGGTGTACCGAGAATGGGACTATTTATGCCAGCAAGCTTGGAGACGCGACTTCTTGGTATACATTCGAGAACATCAGCACCGACTCTTGGTCGGTGGATATGTCCGTCGCAATGAACGAGTCCGTAAACGGTTGCGCAGTGTTCAATGATCGCCCCGTTTTCTTCACCGAGACCAAGTGTATCACGGTCTACGGAGATTATCCGTCCACATTCTCGACTTATACCGACAATGTGTTCGGCGTCATGAAGGGGTGCGGAGAAAGCATCGCCGAGGTGAACGGCTATTTATACTACTTGTCTCCTTGGGGGTTCGTTCGGTACAATTCGGGCGGGGCGGCTCTTATATCGGACGATTTGAATATTCCTTTTGACAGGACGGCTTATTACAACGTGGTCAATAATGTTACAGGTGTCCGTTTTTGCGTAGGCGGGAGCAGTGGAACCCGTTACTATGCTTGCATCAACGGAAGTGACAAGGGAATCATTTATACCTTTGACATACAAGTCGGGCTTTGGACAATCAGCGCGAACGAATATATACGAAATTTCATTGAGTGCCAATCCGGCCTATATGCCCTAAAGGAAGATCGAAAGACCTTGCTTTACATTTCGGGCGGGCAGACGTGGAAAGAACTTTTTGATGATGGTTTCTACACCGAGGTATTGCCGCCGGCTTCTATCGAGTTTGCACCTATATTCGAGGACGCGGGCAACAGACTGGCGCGGAAGTGGCTAAAGTATTTGCGTTTCAGAGTGTATATGGAATCTTCCCAAGAAATGGATGTGACAGTGGCGCCGGCAGTGGCATATAGCTCGGAGGATGAGATATCCCAAGCAGAGCCATATTTTACTTATAACTTTAAGGCCAAGAAATTTGGCTGGTATTTGGTGGAAGTGCCGTGCACTAACACGAACTGCGATGCGTACACACTTTCCCTTAAATTTAGTGGCGGGAACTTCCGCTTGAGGGCAATCTCCCGCGAATTTGAAATATTGAGGTGATATTATGGGACTTATAATGAAAAAGGACAAGAACGACTGGGACGAGCAGTTGAAGAAGGCCTTGGTAGAGGACGGCGGCAAAACCGAGGACGAAGCCTCTGACATGGTGAACAACAAGGACAAATATTTGGCTCCTGTACAAGCGACGAACAAGAAGCCAAAGCTTGCCCAGGCGCCGGACGAGATCGTTGCCAACGCGGTCTCTCAAGAGACCGCAAAGAAAAATTATTTCGCAAACGGTGGCGACTCTACTTTGACGGATAAGCAAAAAACGGTTTTGACCACCGGGCAATCGAGCGAAAAACAGAGTGCTGTCCAGAATGCGTTGAACAATGCGAACATAGTCGATTTATTAAAAGCGAGTTATTCCGGTTCGCTTCGTCGTAGCCCACTGAGCGGTGTGGCAACGCCGAAGAACGAAAGCGCGACGGAAAGCACAAGCACGACCCAAACGGTGCGTGCGCCTGCCGCTTACGGGACGGGCATTGCGTGGGGGTCAAAGCGAAACACGGGCGATGTTATAACCGACGAAGAAAAAGACGCTGAATCATCCGTAACGGCGCCGGCCGTTAGCAAAAAGACCGACGGAATATCTTCGGCAGACATTGGACTTGGTGAGGCGGCCAAAGAAGAGGACTCGTCCGAGAGCAATCTTCCGTCCGGCACGGACGCCGAAGAACTGATCAAGCAATTCTTTGACCAGTATTTCGGCAGTGAGTCGTACACGCCGAGCGAGGCTCCCGAACAGCAGTATTATCAGGGCACGGCGGCGCCGGAGGCAACTCCCTATGAGGGTTTGACCGACGAGGAAATAGCCGAGATCAAAAACCAGCTACAACAGCAGTCCGAGCAAACCGCAGAGGATGTCATGGGCAAGTATGCTTCCATGACGGGTGGCGTGCCGTCTACGGCGGCGGTATCTCAGGCGGCGGCTTCCGGTGCGGATGTCATGTCCAAGTTGTATGATCTTCTGGAAGCCAAGGACGAATCCAAGTATAACCGCTGGAGAACCGATTACAACGACCAATACAGCAGATGGCAAACGCAGGACGCCACGGACTACAATCGCTGGAAGTATGATCAGGACACGGCGTATGACCGCTGGCAGGATCAAGAGAGTCTGGCAAGCGCCAAGGCCGACAGCGACTCGGCAAATGCCTACAACAAGCTGACAGCACTCATGGGGCTGTATGGGTACGGGGACAGTAGCTCCGGCTCGTCCTCTTCGTCCTCGTCGTCTGCGTCGTATCCGGACACTACGCTGGGCTCAATATCCAGCGCGACGGGGGTCAGCGCCGACAGCATCCCCAACTATTCAACATGGATCAAGGGCTACGGGAGCAAGATTGCGGCCGATACCGTTGACGAGGAGACCGGAGACACCAAGTCCGCCGCCGAGGCGCTGGCATCCATGGGCGTCAAGAAGCTCATGGAGGATTTGGAAGCGAATTACCCGGACGATTTCATCTACCGGGCGGCCGCTATTATCGACTATATGTATGAGAATGCGGCAATCACGGGCGCCGAGCGGGAGCGGTGGCTGATACAAAGCGGACTTAAGGCGTTGGCGGACAAAATGTCCGGCAGTGCAGAATAAACGGCAGGGAGGTTAGGCTATGGCACAAACGGCATGGCAGAAGACATGGGAAACCCTTAAGAAACAGCGGGAGGAAGAGCAAAAGGCGCAACAGCAAGCGAGTCAGAGCGCGGGCACATCTTCGTGGAAACAAGTGTGGGCTGAGGTGAAGCAGGAGCAGACAGATGCCGACGAGGTCGCTACTCCGGACGACCTGGATTTTGTGGGGCCTGTGCAAAAGAAGGCATGGGCGACATATGACGCAGACGAGGCGAAGAGATTGGCCAATAGCGGTGTTGAGGGCGCGATGCCCGGTTCCGATGAGTTCATAGGCCCCGTGAGCCCTGCCGAACAAACGGCATATGATGCGGAGATGGCGAAGCGGAAGGCGACCGTCCATGATGTTCTTGAAAATGTGTCGCAGGAAGATCTGGCGCAGAAAGCCAAGGACTTGTTGGTGCAACGCGCCACCAGCACGCCGACATCCCGCGCGACCCTGATTCAGTCTGTAGCCGAGAACCAATACCGAAAGGAGGCCGAAAAGGCGGTCGCGGACTGGGAGGAGCAACAGAAGCAGGAAGAGGAAGAAGAAAACCGCGAAGTCATCAGAAAATATCTGTCTGATTTTGGTTTGGACGACAACGAAAAGCTTGTCTCAATCTTGAATCAGGCCACCGGTGGCGAGAGACTGCGCAATCAAGACAAGTGGTACGGGAAACCGGCAGGAGACTTGACATATATTCTGAACTCTTTCGTAAACGGTGGCGCCCGAACAATCGGGAATGCGGCACTTAGTGTGCGGAGCGTTCTCGATAGCACCAGCCGCGTGACCGACCAGTTTGCCAACAAAACCGCGTCTCAAGATATCAAAATGTTGCAGGATTATGCGGAATCCGGCGGCGATATAAGCTCGTATGAAGCGGCTAGAGACGGTATCAAGAAAGTGCAGGGCAAGGAAATACGAGAGAGCGCGTATGACCAATATATGTTCAGCAACGCGCGGGCCGAGCGGCAAGCCCAATTGCTTGATAATACCGGCGCGACCAAGGTGGGGCAGATCGGCGGTGATGTCGCCGCATCACTCGCCCAGATGTATCTTTGGCAGGGCGTTGGCAATGCAATCAACGGCGCGACCGGTATCGATAACGCGAACACAGGCGGCTTGATCGACACCATCAAGAACGGCAAGGCCGCCGGGCTGTCCGCCAAGCAGACAGCCGGAAACGCGCTCAAAAGCCTATTCTCCTACAACACCGGGACTCTGCTCATGTCGGCCGACGCCGCTTCCCAAAAAGCTGTGGAGTGGTCGAAGGAATATGGGGATGAGCCCATGAAAGTGTTCTTGAATGCCGCCGGGACGGGGCTTGCGGAATATGTGACCGAGAATCTGTTCGGAGACATGGACAAGCTGGGCACATACTATACGCCTGACGCAACGGGCAGTTTCCTCAAGAATGTGGCCAACGAGTGGCCGTCGCTCTTGCAGGGTATGCTGGAAGAAGGTGCCGAGGAGGTCATCAATACGCCGCTGGAAGGTCTGATAGACAAGGCCACGGGCGACTATGGCAAGAAGTGGTTCGGCATCGGAGACGACGCTGTATTTGACCTGAAGGACATGAGCATGGCGGGCATCACGGGTGCGGCCGCCGGCGGTGTCATGGGATTTGTTTCGTCCTCCGCGAACGCGATCGCGCAAGCCAACGATGTACGGACGCAGGCCGAGATCCTCAACGAGTACTTTGACAAGCTCCCCGCCGAGATACGCCCCGAGCACATTGACCCGAGCAGTTCCAAGACGAGCGCCGAGGTCATTCAGCAGGCAACGGGGAAGATGTACGAGATGCTGGCCGAGGTATGCCGCGTCAAGGGAATTGACATTCAAATCACAGAGGGCGGCGGTCTGTCCTTTGCCATGTCCGGGCAGAACGGAGTGACGGTGCAGGACATTGCCAGAGACCCGGCTATTCAGCAGATTCTCGAAGAGATCAACACATTGACGGGGCATGCCCCCACGGTTATCTACTCGGACAGCTTCGAAGAGAACAGCCTTGACCTTGGTGCGTCCCGCGCTCCATCGGGAGCGGACATCGTGACCGGCACGGCCGAAAATGTCGAAGTCGTGTCCCCCGAGGGCTTACGCGAGCAGAGAGATTCGGCGGCCAAGGCCGAGGCGGCAGACCGAAGCGCCCAAACGATCAGTGCGGCGGGGCAGGACATTGCGCAAGCAACGCCACAGGGTGCCGGGCAGACTGTGCCCGGCCAGAGCGCACAGACAATGCCGCAGGGCGTTTCGCCAAGCGCCACGCAGAGTGTTGCACAGGGGAATGCGCAGGGGAATGCGCAGACTGCTACCAAGTCTTACGGGACAGGCGGTCTTGCACGCGGCGCGGATATCGATACGGTCAGCGAGCAGGCCTTCAAGTATGCGCGGACGGGCGCGACGGTTCAGGAGACCATGTCTGAGCTGGTTCGCTCGGGGCTTGTAACCGATGTGAATTTGCTGACCCAGAGCGAGGGTGCGGATATCGTAGGCGCGTGGACGCGCGGCAATCTGGACTACAAAGATGCTCAGAAGAGAAAGGCCGGCGAGGTCAGTGTGCGGGGAACAGCAGGCGCGCAGACTGCCGGACAAGCTGTGTCCGGTGCGGCATCGGCTCAGAGCGGCGGCTCCAAAATTGTGCAAAGTGCCGAAAATGCGAGTGCGGTCGTAGAAAATGCCGACTCGGAATTGCAATCCGGCGCAGATCGTGGTACAATAAATCATGATGTTGCCGTGCTGGATTCCTATGGTGTTTCGGATAGCGGCAAGAGGGCGTTCCTGCAATACAAAAGCAGTGAGTCCTATGTGATTAACGAGAAGTTGCGGAATGGTGTAGAGCTTTCGGAAGACGATATACAGCTCGTTCGCGGCATGGACGAGACGCTGGAGAAGATGCCGACTTATTCCGGAATGACATACAGGGAGATCGGGTTCGACTATGAGGACGACCTTGCCTTGTTCTTGTCCGGAATAAAGCAGGGTGTCCCGACCAGATTCAACGCCTATACATCTTCTGCAAAAACGAAAGGCGCATATACGCTGTCAACCAATGACACAAAGTATGTGGTCAGAATGGAGCTCGGCTCCCAGTCTGGGCGAGACGCATCCAATCTCGGTATTACCGAGGAACAGGAAATCATATTCCAGCGAAACACGAACTTCTTTGTGGAGAGTGTTTCCAACACGGGCAATGTTATAAGCATAAAAGCATGGGAGGTTGTTTCAGATGATAGTCAAAGCAGAGGACAGAGAAAAGAACCGGTTCACAATGAATCCGGGCATCGTAGTGCCACAGTGCGCGACGTGTCTGAACTTTCACAAAATGACAAAGCCGGAGTGGCCGACGTGCAAGGCGTTTCCGGACGGAATACCGAAGGACATAATAGACGGGTATCACGACCACACGGAGGAGTATCCGGGGGACAACGGAGTGAGGTACGACCCGGAGGATCCGGAGCATCCGGCCAAAGCTCCATGCAAGGGGTGGCCGAGGTATTAAAGCCCCAGACCAAAACCTCCGAGGTCAGCGTGGAGACCGCCAAGCGAAAGCTTGCGACGAGCAACGACAAGAACATGGTCAAGAGTCTGGGCGCCAACGCCAAGGCTATTTACAGCGAGTTGACAGGCGAGGGGCTATCCTTCTCGGATGTGACGCTCGGCAAGCCGCCTGCGGGGTTCAACGCGGCACAACAGGAGCAGATGGTGCGGGCACTGCTGAACGCGGACGAGGACGACGGGGAATTTACCAAAATAAATGTGATCGGAGACGGCACCTTCAAGTTCAGCAACGACCCTGTTGTGGTGGCCGATATGCTGTCGAGGTTGGGGGCTAAAGTCAAGGCCGACGGCAATTCGATTCGCCCCGTCATTGTCAAGGCGGTCGGCGCTCTGACCAATCCCCAATCGGGTCGGAAAATGGTCGGGACATACAACGGAAACTCTTATGTTCTGGCAGACGGCGGCGCGTTCCTTGTCAGCAGTGAAGAAGCGGATGCTTTTGCCAAAGACGGCGCGGAGGTTGTAGAGGACGGTCGTGTTGCGCAGACCTTGCAGAAGTTTGAAAGAGCCATCGCGGACAACGCCGTTGACGTTGCTTCTGTGTCCGCATTTACCGATTCCAAAAAGAATCAGTTTGTGTCTGTGAGGTTCAGCGACGGCTCGGCCATGTCTGTCAAGAGAGCGGCTTTTGACGCAATAAACAAGACGGGGCTTTCGGTTCTGGCGTCTCCGAGCGCGCACGGCATGATTGCCGTACAGGACGGCGCTTTGGCGGGGCTTATCCTTGAAAACAAAACGGATCCTCTCGGCGATACAGTGGCGGTCAAGGTGAAATTTACAAACACGCTTGACTCCGGGGGCAATGCGAGGGCGGTCGGGAAACAGTACAGCCTGCTCTATGACAAGACCTCGACCAATGGTGAGGTCAAGGCGGAGTCTAAGTCAGAGGGCAAAACCGAGGGTGTGACTGAAAAGGCGAAGCCGGAGGTCAAGGCTGAGAAAAAGGCCGATGTGCCCCAAGCGATATCCATGCAGGATGTCATCGACCAAATACAGACGGATTTCGGCGTTCAGGTCACGCGTGGGTATATGCGCGGAATGCCGAAGAACGCATCTGGGCGGTTCAGCCAGACCGACAAGGGCATTCGGTACCGCACGGTCAACGATGTCAGCACGGTGTCCCATGAGCTGGGGCACGCGCTGGACGCTCGGTACAGCATTCTGACCGAGAGCACCGACCTCGGCGTTTTGAAGTGGTTTGCGAACACGCTTCCCGCCGACCGCGCGGCGGCGTATCGCGAGGCCTACGGGCTGAGAGGGAACGGCGCGAAAGACCTGTTGCCGCTTGCCAAGGAGGGATTGGCAGACCGTCTGGCGGACTATCTGACCGATGCAGAGTCGGCGCTTGAAAAATACCCTAAATTCAAGACTTACTTTATCAATCAGTTAAGCAAGGCCGACCGCGCGCGGCTTGAGCGGACAGCGGGGATGGTACACGAGGCGGTCACAAACGATGACGCTCTGTTGCGCGGAACGGTGCACACCATCGAGAAGCCAAAGGCAACAGACGGCATTGTTGAGGGTATGCGGCAAGCGTTCAAGGAGGGTACGCCTGACGAGAGGAAGGAGTACCGGGCAAGTGCGGCCACGCATACGGTGGATTCCTTCACCACATTATTTTACAACAGGTTCCAAAGGCTAAAGCGATTGGGGCAATTGAGCGAGAGTGGCAGTTGCGAAGCATATATCAACGCGCAGAATGCGACTTACAACACGGGCGTGGTCTATTCGGCGCTGATGGGCGACATGACCGACCTTGACGGAAATGTGATCGGCAACGGTTTCCACGAAATCTTGGAAGGGCTTGTTGACGAAAAGGGCAAGCTTGACCCCGAATTGTACCACGAGTTCGGTCTATACCTGGACATCGTTCACGCGGCCGAACGGCAGGCTCAGGGGCACAGGATACCGCAGGCCATAGAAAAAGCATTGGAGAACGGCACGGTCGAACGCATGGAGAAAGCGCACCCGGACTGGAAGGGACTTTCGGAAAAGGTATATGCTTACAACAACAATCTGTTGAGTGTAGCCGTGCAATACGGGCTTGTGGACGCTAAGGTCGTGAAAGCGTGGCAGAAAACATATTCTCGCTATGTGCCCATGCAACGGTATTTTGACAAGCAGACGCGAGAAAGCCGAGGGGAAGCCAAAGCCACCATGCCGCGCGGATTTGCCAACATCAACTCGCCTTACAAGCGCGCCAAGGGGTCTCAGCTGGACTACTACAACCCGCTTGACCTGATCATGCAACAAACGGCAACGGTATATCAGTCTGCCATGCACAACCATGTCATGCAATCCATTGTTGACCTTGTTTCGGATTCGCCGGAGCCTGCGCTGTTGATGGAGCAGATTCCGAACGACATTCACATTGAAAAGATCGGGACGCAAGAACTCATCGACAAGCTTACCAAAAATATCGAGAGCAACGCTGAGGTCGAGCCGGAGGTTGCCGATGGGATGCTTCAACTGCTGGCCGACGCGGTACCGGAATACCTTGCCAAGGTCGAGACGGGCACGCACACCGACGCAAGCCGTCGCATTGTGACAGTCATGGATAACGGGCAGAAGGTCATGTACAAGGTGAACGACCCTGAACTGTTCAAGACTATCGTGAACCTGAACCCGACGCGGAACACTCCGGTCGTTCGGGCGATATCGGCCGTATCACGCGGCTTGGTAAAGATGTGGACATCCCTCAACCCGTTGTTCTCGGCCAGCAACGCGGCACGAGACCTTGGAACGCTGACCTCGTCCACGCTTACTGAGTTTGGCGGGGAGGTCGCCGCCGGGAAGGGCGACAGGCACATAAGCCTGAAAAACCGCGCGTCGCTTATAGGGCAGATGTACAAGAACATTGCCAAGTCGTATGCGCAGACGACCAAAGAGCGCACAAAGGGGCTTACTGCCACCGACCCTTACCATCAGGAATACATTGCCATGGGCGGCAACGAAAGCGGTCTTGCGGACAATGCGAAATTCATGTCGGTGGATGTGCGAAAGCAATTCAGCAAGGAAAATTCCAGGCGAGTATTCCGATCGAAGCACGGCGCCCTTGGTGCCGCGCGGAACGGTTTGGCCGTATTCTCTTATGTCTCCAACATGGTCGAGCGAGGTCCCCGTGAAGCCATCTACATCACGGCGCGGGAGATGGGAGTGGAGCCGAAGTTGGCTTACCGTCTGTCTCAGGACACGACGACAGACTTCAAGAACGGTGGTACACTGCAAGGCGTGAGCGCGTTTATCCCTCTGTTCAATGCGGGTCTGGCCGGTTCCTACCGTGCGGGGCGGCACTGGACGGGTGAGCACATCACATCCGACTACAAGATAGACCCAATGACATCCAAGGCGCGGCAGAAGCGCGCGTTGGGACGCATCCTTGCGTCTGTCATACTGGCTATTTCCGGCGCGTTGCTCCAGACGGTTCTTGGGAAGCAGGACGAGGACGACTACACGCAACTGTCCAACTACACCAAGAACAACTTCTACTGCATCCCTGTCGGTGATGGCAAGTTCGTTACAATCCCCAAGCCGCGCGAATGGGCGGCGCTACAGTCGGTGTTCGAGCGGTCTGCCGAGGCGGTGTTCATGGGCAACGACTATGCGCTGAACGGCAGGGACACATGGGAGTATCTGACCGATATGCTCCTTCCAAACGGCCTTTCGGCTATCGCACAGGGCGACCTAATGGGCACATTGGGCACGATCGCGGGTGTGGGACCTCTATTTGAGGTCGGCGCGAACAAGGACTATCTGGGGCGCGACATTGTGCCGCAACGGCTACAGGATGTGTCCCCGAAATACCAATACGATGAGGACACATCATGGGTTGCATGGGCTTTGGGGCAGATGTTCAATGTGTCTCCCTTGCAGATAGACCACATCGGGCGCAACTGGTTTGGCGGTGTATGGGAGATCATGAAGGCGCACACGCCGATCGAGTACCTCCAAGACGGGGACGGCGCTATCAAGACGGTCGGGAAGGTACTCGGCGACTCTGACAGCTGGGCGATCGGCAAGCGCTGGGTGCGTGATTCGGCCTACTCTACCGACATCGTAAACCGCATGTATGACCTTCGCGACAAGGCCAATGTTGCCCGGAACGACGACGAGGATGACATATCGGCCGAGATCGATTACAAGTGGTACTACGGCCTTTCGACCTTCTACTCCCGCTACAGCAAGCTTGCCAAGGTTCAGCCGGATTCGACCCAGAAACGAGCGACGCGGCAGACGGTGCTGAACACGATCGAAAGCTCCATGGAGGCTATCGACGGAAAGGTAACGACAGCCGCGCGTGAAAAGCTGGAAGATTATGTAGAGCGGACGGGTGACACGACTGTCATGCCTGGCACCATGAACGCATACATCAAGTACGGCAAGAATGACATCAACCAGCAGGATTTGACGGCTGACGAGTATGTGCAATTCCAGCTCCTGTACAACACCTACTACTGGGAAGCCGTGGACGAGCTGTTTGCCATGGCGAACAGTGCGGAATTTTCCGATGTTGCTCTGAAAACGCAGTTGAAGAAGCGCAAGGCGCGTGCGCAGGCGCGCGCAGAGTCCGATATGCTTGACATCGTGTGGGGCAAGAAATAACACACGCCGCCCTCGGGGAGACCCGGGGGCGGTCTTGTGCTTTATTTGGCTGAGACAAATGCAGGAAAACATGGTATAATGCATATAGGACACGATTCTGTAACAAGGAGGGGGATGGCATGATACGAGGCACTACACCGACGCACACGTTTGAGGTTCCGCAAATAGATACATCGTACATCAAAGAACTTCGGATAACGTATGTGCAATCATGTAACACCGTTCTGGAAAAAGACGAAAGCGATGTTACTATGGGAGACCATTTAATCAAGTTGACATTGACTCAGGAAGAGACGCTACGGTTTAACGATAAGCTGTACGTGGGCGTTCAGTTAAAGGTTCTCATGGACGACGGCTCTGTTCTGGCTTCTCAGATCATGAGATTCAACGTTGGAAAAATTCTAAACGAAGAGGTATTGCTATTATGAACAGTCGTATTCGGTCTCCTTCCGACGAAGGCACGTTTCAGGTCAATTTCGGTCAAGTGACCAAAGTGACCGAGACAGACATTCCCGCGTACACCGGGGCTTATTCCGTTACCCCGTCTGACGAAGCTCAGACGCTCTCCACGTCCGGAAAATACATGAAGGACGATGTGAATGTCGCGCGCATTCCGTATTACGAAACCACAAATAACACCGGCGGCATGACCGTCTACATTGGAAAGGAAGTTTAATATCATGGCAAACAACAAATACGTAAGCAAAGTTGTCTATGGCGGCACTACTCTGATCGACCTGACCGCCGACTCCGTAACCAAAGATAAAATTCTCGCAAACTATACCGCACACATGGCAGACGGCTCGGCCATCACCGGCACCTGCACGTTCGATGTGAACTCTCAGGACGCTGACGTTCAGGTTGCCGAGATCCTGAAAGGCAAGACGGCATACGCTCGTGGCGCCAAGCTGACCGGCACCATGCCCGACAACGGCGCTGTTGCCCTGTCGATTTCGTCCGTAAACGACAGCATTGCCATCGCCCAAGGTTATCACGACGGCGGCGGCAAGGTCAGCATTTTGGACACCGAAAAGGCGAAGCTGATCGCCGCGAACATCAAGCAGGGCATTACCATTCTCGGCGTGACCGGTTCTCTGGAACCGTCCAGCAACATCACGGTGCACGCCAAGACCGTGACCCCGTCCACGTCGGAACAGGTCGTTTTGCCCGATGCCGGTTACGACTACCTGTCTCAGGTGACCGTGTCTGCCATTCCGTATGCCGAGTCCGACAATTCTGCCGGAGGAAAGACCATAACCATTGCCGGCGCATAAGTCGCGTATGCCTACGATCGAGAAAGGAGGTGTTGTCTCATGAGCAGAAGTACTGCGTGCGGGAAATGGCGCCTGAATACTGTCCTGACGGTTCCTGAAAAATTCGTAACATGGATGTTGCTCGGTGACGCTCACTGGTACAGCAACGTCACTGACTCCATTGAGCCGACGGGGAGCTATCAAAAGGGAATAAAACTTGCGGCGGGGAAAGGCTCGAACAACGGTGTCTGTTCCGTAAGTCTAATGCTGTGGTACACCGACTACAGCAACTGGTCAGGGACTAATATTTTTTACACCGATGCGGAAGGAAGCTACTCGGGGTCTACCGACACAACAATTGACGGATCCGTTTGGGGATATGTCGCGGCGTACTGCGCTTACTCAATGACAAATAAAATTGTTCCTATTGACTCCGACGCCGGCATAAATCTGCGAACCATCAACATAACCGGTGGAGAGGACGCAGAGAACCCGGAACTCATTGCATGGCTCGAAGCGAACGCCACCAATCTGGATCCGGCCAGCAAGGTCATTTACGCAGGGAATGTGCTCATTGACCTGACCGCTGACTCTGTGACAGAAGAGTCGCTGTTGTCGGGCGTGACGGCTCACGGCGCCAACGGGAAGCTCATTGTGGGCACACTTGCCGAATATGACGGCACGATCGTTGTATTGTAGGAGGTGTCTGTATGAGCAGTACAATCACTTACGACGGCGTCGCGACCGAGATCGAACCCGGCAAGACCGCTACCCTTGTTTGCGGCGGCAAAGTCACGAAAAGCGATATCGTCATGTCGTTCGAGAGCGACGGAACGATCACATACGACGGTGTCACGACAGAGGTTGAGGGTGGTAAGACCGCCACCCTCGCCTGTGCCGGAAAGCTCATGAAAAGCGATGTCGCTATGTATTCCGAGGAAAGCGGATATAGCTTCGTTTATAATCTTGTCGGCTGTACCGGTGTTGCATCGAACCCGACGGTGATTCCGAAGGACGGAACAGAGGTCTGCTTCACGATTGCCGACGGGTACGACTTCTGGGGCGTGGACGTGGATGTTCAGTGTTCCGGCTCCTGCGGTTACTTGGTTTACTACCACGAGGACAATTTGGACGAACCGGATGACCAACTGAGGATTATCTTCTATGACGTAGGGTCTCTCCAATCCGACGTCACGATAACGATAAATCCCGTGAGGGTCTACGACGACTGCATCATGTTCCGTGGCGAGGAGGGGGACTTTGATCTTCGCGCGAGAAACAACCATAATGGCACCATGCAATATTCGACAGACCATAGCACGTGGGCTACATGGACTGGCTCGTTTACGGGCAAGATGCTATACCTGAGGGGGAGCGGGATTACACAATTTTATGATGGCGACGGTTCCTTTAGAATCTTGATTCTTTCGGGGAAGGCTGCTTGCTATGGCAACATACAGACGCTTATAGATTACAAGTCTCCGCCGACAACGACCGTACAAATGAATAGCTTTTTCTACGACAGCACAGGCCTAACCAAAGCACCGGACTTGCCGGCAACAACATTGGCTGTTGGAGCTTACGCCAACATGTTCTACGGTTGTACAAGTCTCGTTAAAGCGCCAAAGTTACCCGCCACGACGTTGGCTGATTCCTGTTACCGCTCGATGTTCTTCGGCTGTACAGCTCTCGCCAAAGCACCGGAGTTACCCGCTACGACATTGACTGATCTTTGCTACTACGGAATGTTCGTGAGCTGTGAAAAGATAAGACTCTCTGCAACCAAGACTGGGAATTATACGCAAGCATACCGAATACCGACAGCAGGAACCGGAACGGAAGGGAGGGATTCTCTCCTAAGTATGTTTTCCCGCACCGGCGGCACGTTCACCAGCTCGCCGAGCATCAACACGACGTATTACATGGACGTTAGCGGTTAACGGAAGGAGGTGAGACCGATGCAGAAAGTTCTTATATGGGTATGGTGCTTTCCACAAATGCTGGCGGGAGCCGTCCTTGCCCTCGTGACGCACGCCGAACGGCACGGAGACCATTACCGGTACAAAAGCCGTCAGGGAAGTGTGTCGCTTGGCGAGTATGTGTTCCTGTGCCCCGCGCACTGGGACAGTGAGCAGACCTTGAAGCATGAGCAGGGGCACACAAAGCAGTCCCGAATGTTGGGCTGGCTGTATCTGCCCTTGGTGGGGCTTCCGTCTGCCATATGGGCGGGGTGCTTTCGGAAATTCAGAGAAAAGCGCCACATCAGTTACTACTCTGTTTACCCCGAGAATTGGGCAGACAAGCTCGGCGGCGTGGAGCGCTGAGAGACTGTCATTTTGACCGGAAGTCGCACTTCCGGTTCCGACCGGACACAGTGTGTCTGGTACCACATCAAGCAAGGGCGCGTCCGTTGCGGAAAGGAGTTATCATGACCGGAGAAGAAATTGCCGCTAAGTTGGCCGAGCTGGAACAGCGGTGCAAGAATATGAGCGACCGCATCAAGCAAGACGAACAGAGCATCGGGCACCGTCTGGACATGGTGGAACGGACGCAATCGTCCATTGCCGACCTTGCCGCCAGCGTCAAAGTCATTGCCTTGAAGCAGGACTACATCGCCGAGCAGACGAGCGCTATTGCCGGCAAGGTGGACACCTTGGAACACGAACCCGGCAAGAAGTGGGGCGCTGTCGTTCGGACGGTTCTTGCGGCGCTGGCCACGGCACTTGTCACATTTGCTGTCACAAAAATATTTTCATAAGAGAGGTAAGAGTATGAAAAACAAGTATCTATCGCGGAAATTCATCGTTACGGTCATTTCGGCTGTCGCGGGTATCGTCATTGCCCTGGTCGGGCACGACGAGCTGGTTTTGTCCATTGCCGCTTGCGCCATGACGGTGCTACCGGCTATCGCCTACACCATCACCGAGGGGCGCATTGACGCAGAGAGCGTCCGTGTATCGGGTGAAGCAATCAGCGGAACGCTTCGAGAGAACGGGAAGGACAAAGCCGCCGACGTTGTGGACGGCATCACGGATATCGCAGAGGAAATCGTCAAGGAGGACGAGACACCCGACAAGCCCTGACTTCACCTTCGGGGGACAAACATATGAAGGTGAAGCGGTGTACACGGCGGCAGTTGGACGACTTCTGCGAGAACGCGGGTCTTACCGATCGGCAGAAGCACATTGTCAAGCGCAAGCTGTTTGACGGCGACGAGCCGATGGTGGTCAAGATATGCAACGAGTTGTGTATCAGTCAGTCTACCTACCACAGGGAAGTGGCAGAGATCAAGAAGTTGCTTAAGCAGTACATATCCGAAACGACAGTTTTATGATATTTTTATAGCAGGTTTATAGCAGAAAGGCGGGATGTTTCCCCGCCTTTTTTGTTGTACAATAGGGGCAGAAAGGCGGTGATCATATGGCGTGGAACATGGGCGGGTACAACCCCCAGAACTATCCGGGGCAGATGCCCATGATGCAACAGGGCTTTGGCGGTCAGCCGACACAGCAGATGCAACCGAGCACCAACAAGATATTTGTGGTGTCTGCCGAGGATGCTATGTCTCGGTACGCTCAGCCAAACAGCGTGATGGTATACCTTTTGCAAGACGAATCGACATTGTTCGAGGTCTACACCGATGGCCAGGGGAAGAAGGGAATCCGCACGCGAACGCTGGTAGATGCCCAACCCGACAAACCCGTCGAGTACGCGACCAGATCGGAGCTTGAAGAACTAAAGAAGATGATCGAGAACCTAAAAGGGGGAAATGAATCATGATGAATCCCATGCAGTTGATGCAATCCGTGCAGGGGCTGATGCGCGGGGGGAATCCGCAAGCCATGGTACAGCAGATCATGCAGAAAAACCCGCAGTTCGCGCAGATGCTACAAGGGCAGAATCCGCAGGTCATGGCCACTCAGATGATGCAACAGATGGGCATGAGCCAGCAGGACATCCAGCAATTTGTGAGCCAAATACAGAACGGCGGTGGGATGCCCGGTGGCATGATGCCGCGTCGGTAACGATCTTGACGCCGGCGTGCACACGGCGAACGGATAAAAGCAAGAGAAAGGGAAGAAGGAGGAAGAAAACATGAGTGAATTTGCAGAAGGGTATGCCGTGGGTCAGTCGAACGGTAACGCATACGACGGCTGGGGCGGCGGCTGTGGTTGGTGGTGGATCATCATCCTGTTCGCCATTTGGGGCGGCGGTTGGGGCAACAACCAGCGCGGCGACTATGTGACCGAAGCGGGGCTGTGCAATGCCATGAACTTCAACAATCTGGAAAACGCGGTCGGGCGATTGTCTGACCAGAACCAAAACCAGACCATGGCGCTCTCCAATGGTATTTGCAACCTTGGCTACGAGATGCAGGGCAATTTCGGTCAGCTCGGACGCGAGGTGGCTCTGGCACAGGCAGAGACCTCCAGGCAGATGGCGGAGGGGTTCTGCGGTACGCAGAGAGCTATCGATGCAATGAACTACCAGAATGCGCTCAACACGGCGGCGGTCAACTCCAACATTGACGCGAAGTTTGCGGCTTTGGAGAAAGCCGGGCTGGAACGCCAGATCGCGGAACAGCAGGAGCGCATCAACCGCTTGGAGCTGTCGCGCGAGATGTATGGTGTTGTGCGCTACCCGAACGGTTACACCTACAATGCCGGTAGTTCTCCGTTCTGCGGGAACTCCTGCAACGGCGGCTGTATCGGCATTCAGTGAGCTTAATTAGCTTAACCGGCGGCTTAATTAGCTTAACCGGAACAGGGACTGATTATCCCGCTTGAATGGGGCGGGTAACACCGCCCCTAACACTTTTGACACTTCAAATGACACTTTTGACACTTCAAATGACACTTTCGAGATTTTTTATAACGATTTTGCATTTTGAGCGGCACTTTTGGCACATCGCAACGCTAACAACTCTAACAACTACGGTAACTCAAGTAACTCAAGTAACTCACCGAGTTACAAAAGAACCACGAAAAAGAACCAAAGAACCACGAAAAA
>CAZPLL010000009.1:0-37649 GCA_964587485.1 uncultured Oscillospiraceae bacterium
CAGAGTTCTCAGTATGAGTCATCTTTTTTGGAATCTTTATTTTACAACTTACAGAATTTTTGTGATAAAAATTGACAGAGCTGTATGTTGATGGTACAATATGGCTCGTTTATTCATATAAAAGCCGCTCCACGGCAGAGGAGATATGAGTTTGATGAGACTTGGTTTTGTTTTTTATCTTAACGCGGTGCTCTTCGGTGTCGGACTCGCGATGGACGCGTTCTCCGTCTCGATGGCCAACGGCCTTAATGAGCCGCAGATGCCGCGCCGCCGTATGTGCCTGATCGCAGGCACATTTGCGTTTTTCCAGATCGCGATGCCGCTCATCGGCTGGTTCTGCGTGCGCACCGTGGCGGAGACGTTCACCGCTTTCCAGAAGTTCATCCCGTGGATCGCGCTGATACTCCTCCTCTATATCGGTGGCGGTATGCTGCGCGAGGGTCTGCGCGGCGGCGAGGATAGCGAGGAGGTCAGCGGTCTTAGCCTGTGGGCGCTTGCGGTACAGGGCGTAGCGACCTCTATCGACGCGCTGTCGGTCGGCTTCACCATCGCAGAGTATACCGTGCGTGAGGCGCTGGTCGAGGCGTGCATTATCGGCGCGGTCACATTTGTGATATGTATGGCGGGTCTGGTCATCGGCCGCAAATTCGGCACGAAGCTCGCCGGTAAGGCGACAATACTCGGCGGCGTCATTCTCATCGGCATCGGCCTTGAGATATTTACCGCCGGTATTCTGGGATAAGAGCTCCGGGGCGACCATGGCCGCGCTCACCCACCCCACCCACCGAAAAGCCACGCCAGCCCGACCAGCTCCACAATCAGATAATAGGATCCCCTTGAGGTAGTTCACCTTGATAAAAGCCAGTTGAATGAAGCTGTAAGATAAAGGCAGGCACATCATTGTAACACCTACGCCGCCTATGCGGCAGCCTGCCGGGAGGTGCTTGCATCTCCCGGGCTTATGCTGTATAATGATGAGCGCAAAAATCAGTACAGGAGCGGCTTATGAAAGAAAATGTCGGAAAATTTTTTGAGCTCATGGACAGCGATCCCACTGTCCGACAGCGCCTTGATGAAGCGATAGCAAATTACCCCGGCTGTATCGACATCCGCGACGCCATGCTCAGCGAGACCATGCTGCCTCTGGCGGAGTCTCTGGGACTTGAATTCACGCTGGCAGAGCTTCGCGCCTATGAAACGCGCAAAAAGCTCTATTTTGAGGGGCCGGAAATGAAGGATCTGCCCGAGGGTGTAGATCAGTATGACGCGCCGGAGTATTGGCTTATCAGCCACGGCTGGGACTACGATACCGAGGGCTTGGATAAAAAATGATTTCAGTGCTCACGCCGCGCTGTCCTCGTCCTCCATCAGGTCGAAATACTCACTTTCGGAGGCGAAGAGGCAGTATCTTCCGTTTACCAGTCCGTAATATCCGTTCGCAGTGAAATAGCCGCGCATAGCTTGCTTCTCCTTTCGGCTGTCCTTTATTCTGTGCATATGATATCACGAGAACTGTACCATAAAACGGACTTTGAGTGTAAGGTGCGGCGTTTCTGTGTTGGACGCAGGGAAAGGATAATATTTCAATGGACAGAATGTTGCTCGGAAATGCTCTGGGGCTGGTCGGCTCTACGCTGATGTCCCTTGCCGGAATGGTAAAGGACAAAAGGCGCTGGCTGCTGGTGATGTTTGTGCAGTATGTTTTTCTCGGCAGTGCGAATTTCTGCCTGGGCGCGTATGCGGCGGTAGTCACCTGTGTTTTCGGGCTTGCAATGACCGTCCTCACGATGAAGCAAAGCTTCGGTACTGTGCTTAAAGTGCTGTTTTCCGTGGCGGAAACAGTGCTTATAGTCGCCGCAAATCAGGCAGGGCCGATCGGCCTTTTGCCGGTGGTTCCGGTGCTGCTGGTAATGTGGACGGTAGATGTGAAGAACACCGTTATACTCAAGGCAGCCGTTGCCTCCGGAATGGTACTGTGGGCGTTGCATGATTTCCATTTTGGAAATTACACAACCTTCTGCTTCGATATCGTTACGTTCATCACCAATATGGTGGGCATATGGCGTATCCTGCGCGACAGGAGGAGAAGCGCCGCATGAGAAACACGAGCCTCTGCTATATCGAACGGGACGGGCGGTATCTCATGCTGCACCGCGTAAAGAAGGAGCTCGACGAGAATAAGGACAAATGGATAGGCATCGGCGGAAAGTTCGAGGAGGGCGAAAGCCCGGAGGACTGTGTCCTTCGCGAGGTACACGAGGAAACGGGACTGACACTCGTTTCATGGAGATACCGCGGAATAGTCACCTTCGTGTCCGACGAGTGGGGCACGGAGTATATGCATCTTTTCACTTCCGAAGATTTTCGCGGAACGCTCCGGGAGGACTGTGAGGAGGGGACGCTCGAATGGATCGAAAAATCGCGTCTGCTCTCACTGCCCATCTGGGAGGGGGATAAAGTATTTCTCCGTCTGCTCGACACCGATGAGCCGTTTTTCTCCCTGAAGCTTCGCTACGCCGGAAATCAGCTCGCTGAAGCCGTGCTGAACGGCAAGACAATCATCCCGTCGGGGACTTAACAGAAATAATAACCGGGCGGTCTGTGACCGCCCGGAATTTTTTATGAGACTGTAACGGTGCCGTCCTCGGAGACCTCTATGGTCATTCCGTCGCGAACATAGGCGAGGAAATCATCACCGAGGCGGTCGATAACAGGCATTTTGGCGTCCGTCCAGAACGCCGCGAGTATCGCACCCGATGCCGCCAGCGTGTCGATGGACTTGGAGAAGAGCATACAGGCAGGCTGCTTCCCCGTGGCGCAGACGGTGTAGAGCGCCATGCCGCCGGTGGTTGAACCGATGGTCTCCGGGAGGCAGAGAGCCTTACCGCGCATGGGCTTTTTGTAAAGGTCGGGGTTATTCTGGTCGGAGCATTTGACCTGCCGATCACCCAGAAGCATGGGAGTCTGGAAGCTTGCGAGGGTATTGAAGCCGCCGTGAGATACGAGCGCCTCCGCCTTTGCGGAGCCGGCGGCAATTACGCGCCCTTTGAACTGTTTGCTCATTCTTCGCCCTCCTTGTTGCCGGTGAGCATATTCAACAGCTCCGCCTCCGGGTAGAAGCGCGCACTGGAATAGGTGCGCAGCTTGTTCGAGGAGGTAATGACCGGCTGAGACTTCACCAGAGGATTGTTCATGAACATCAGCGGACAGAGAGAAGCCGTGTTGACACCGACGGCCTTGAGACGTGCGGCGTACTCAGTCTCTTCAAAGTGGCGGAGAACGGCGGGAGCGGCGGTAAAGACGGTGGGGATGAGCACCTTCCTGTTTCCGGCCTTTTTGAGTCCGTCCTCAACGCGCACTGTCCAGTCGATGAGCTGTTGGTAGGTCATGTGCGGACAGCCCATGAAGCAGAGCTTGGGCTTCGCGTCAAGGTTTTTCCAGATGCAGGGGTAGCTGTTCCTGACACGCTCTATCTCGGCGTCATCCACGATGTACACCGGCGCGCCCTCGCGGATGAGGCTTTCGCCCTGCTCGACCGCCTCAGGGGTGAGATTTTCGATGTGGTAAAGGCCGACGGAGCCGTTTGAGGCTGTCGCCGCGCCGAAATCCTTGAGGTATGTGCACGCGGCATCGTTGAGTTCATTGCCGAGATAGCGGTCAAGACCCTTTATATAGGGAACCTTTTCAAGCACCTTCATGCCCACGGCGGAGCCGAAAAGCTGTGCGTCCGGGAGCTTTGAGGTGCGAAGCTCCACTATCCAGTCTGCCTTTCTGCCGTCGTCGGTGAGAAAGCCGAATTCGGGGACAAAGCCCGCGATGGAGCACATCATCTCGATAATGCCGGAGTTGCGGTTACAGCGCGCGCCGAGAACGGAGTTTGCGTAGACGACGGCGGAGGATTCTGCCCACGCCAGCACCTCGCCGCGCTTCGGGGTGTTGCCGACCTCGGGCAGGTAGCAGGTGCAGGTATAGGCGTCGTCGCTCATCAGACCGAACCTTTTGAGCTGTTCCTCCAGCTTTCCCTGCTGAGAGTACATTACGTCGCAGACGATATTCTGGAGGAAGCTCGCGGGGACACTGCCCTTTTCGGTGGGGCGGGGGTCGGCGCTGAATTTCTGAGAGCTGATTTCCCCGGCGGAGAGTATCTGGTCGTAAAGCTCGTAGACCGGCTTCATAAGACCGAGGCCGAAGCTGATGACCGTGTGTCCGTATTCGCCGGTGATGGGGATCATTCTCTGCGCGTCAAAGGCGTCGCCGAAGGCAACGAGAGTTTTCATGACCTTTGCCATGGTTTCGCCCTTCGCGCCGTCAAGGAGCGCCTGCTGTTCTTTTGTCAGTATCATTTAGTCACTTCCTTATCGTGTGATAAAAACGGAAGAGGAACCGCGTCCTCTTCCGCTCGAATTGCAGGTGTTAGGCCGTGGGGCCGGAGATCTCAATGACGCAGTCGCCTGCGGGGAAGGAGGAGCAGGGGTGGATGTAGCCGAAGTCAAGGTCTGCCGCGCGGCGTCCGTCGGTCTTTTCGGGGATAAAGACGTTGCCGGAGATGAGCTTACTGCGGCACCAGCCACACTCACCACTGCGGCAGCGGGAGGGAGCGGTGATGCCTGCGCGCTCGATGGCGGTGAGCAGAGGCTCGTCGGCGGAGGCGGTGATGTCGAACTCCTCGCCGTACTTTATGACCTTGAGATTGAAGCTCTTGCCGCGGATCTCCTCGGGGTAGCCGGGCTGGTTCCAGGGATCCTTGATCGCGCCGAACATCTCACGACGGACGAACTTGCGGCGCAGACCAAGCTTCTCGATCTCGCCGTCAAGGAAGTTGTACATTCCCTGCGGGCCGCACATGAAAATGCTGTACTCGCCGTCGCCACCGTACTTTTTGATGAGTTCGGCGGTGATAAAGCCATGCTCGTAGCCCTCGCGCTCCTCGTCGGAGAGAACGTGGACAACGTGAACCTTGTCGCACGCGGCACATACCTCGTCCAGCTCCTTCTTATAGACTATACCGTCTGCGGTGCGGGAGCCGAAGAGTATGGTCAGGTCAAAATCCTCGAGACCGTCGCGGATGGCGTAGGCCATGCCCATGAACGGGGTGATGCCGGAGCCTCCGGCCAGAGCAACGACCTTCTTCGCGTCGCGCAGACCCTCGTAATAGAGGTGACCCTGCGGGCCGGAGATGGTGACCTTCTGCCCAACCTGCCAGTTATCCTGGATGTAGGGGGAGACGAAGCCCGCATCATCGCGCTTGACGGTGATGTTGTACTCGCCGTGCTTCGCCCACGCGGGGGAGGAGCAGAGTGAGTAGGAACGGGTGGTCACGGTGCCGCCGATGGGAATGGAGACGGAAATATACTGTCCGGCTCTGTAGTATGCGAGAGGACTGCCGTCCGGAGTTTTGAGGACGATGGTCTTTGCGTCCGCACCGTTCTGGCGAATCTCGGAGATAACGACCTCCTGCTTTGCGGGGTGGCGAATCTTGGCCTTTTCGTTGGTGGTGAGCGTCTTGGGCAGGGGGGTAGCGGGAGAGGCCTGAATAGCCTGCTCACGAACCTTGGTCATGTTCTTGAATCTGAGCATATCCAGCTTGCCGATAAGACCAACCTTATAATACAGTTTTGACATTTTCTCAGCCCTCCTCGTCTGCTTTCATTTCCGCAAGGGTCTTTTTCGCAAGGGTGTCTCCGCTGAAGATTGCGGAGTTGTAGCCGTCGCCGCGGATACTGGCGGCACCGACGAACTTGAGTCCCTTTACGGGGAACTCGGTGCCCATCATCATCATTCTGGGCATCATGTTGTCCCAGTCCTTCAGCTCGTAGCCGTAGGCCGCGCCCTGAGGAACGTTGACATAGTTGCACATCGTCCACGGGGTCGCTATCTCGATCTCCTCAATGTACGGGGTGATGACGTAGCCGGTGCGCTCCTCAAAGAGGCGGATGAGCTTCGCGGCGAACTCCTGCTTGGTCTTTACATAGTCCTCCTGTGAGATCTCTGCCCAGGCGTCCTCCATGAAGGTGCTGGTGAGAGAGATAACGCAGGTGCCCTCGGGGGAGAAGTTGGGGTTGACAACATTGTAGCACACAGAGACCTGGTTGCAGTTGTCGGCGATGGTCTTGCCGGTGTTGTACTCCTTGACGGTGTCGGCGGAGGTGGGGATGAAGATCGTGTAGTCATGGATGCCCAGCTCCTCGGCGGTCTTGTC
This sequence comes from uncultured Oscillospiraceae bacterium, assembly GCA_964587485.1. GTDB lineage: Bacteria > Bacillota > Clostridia > Oscillospirales > Oscillospiraceae > Limivicinus. Next base: position 6,200 of record CAZPLL010000009.1, read on the forward strand.
GAGACCCAGATAGACAACAAACATACGCGCGGAATAGGTACGGGCGTTGGCGAGCTTGACCATGCGCTCGGGGACGACCTCGGGCGGGCACATCGTCGCGTAGACCATGGAGGGGTTGGCGTTGCAGAGAATGTACTTCGTCTCTATTTCGCCGCGGTCAGTCTGCACGCCGCGCACGGCGCCGTTCTCGTCGAAGAGTATCTTTTCCGCGGTGCAGTTGAACCAGGAATCTCCGCCCATTGCGCGGAAGCGCTCCAGCATACCAGTGGTGAGCTGGTGGCTGGTCTTGGCGGGGATCCACGCGCCGTGGTTGACGTACAGCCACAGCATATTGACATACTGCAGGAAGGAGAGGCGGTCGGCATCGACGCCGAGATAGCCCCAGTAGGTGTTCATGATGTCCTGAGCAAGCTTGGGCATCTTCATCGCGTTAAAGACCTTGTTCACGGGGTAGCTGCCCAGACGCAGGAAGTTGGGGAAATGCTCCTGCATATACTTGGGGTCGGTTTTGCCGTTGACGGAGAGCGAGTAGTCGCCGGCCTCGTGGAACTCGGTGCCCAGATCAAAGATGGCCTGAATGTACTTGCGACAGCCGGGAACATAGCCCTCCATCGCGTCCACGAATGCCTCGACAGAGCAGGGAAGCGTGGCGTCAATGTGAGTTTTGCCGTCGCTCGCGGTGGTGATGACGCGGAAGTTGTCCGGTACCATCAGCCATTCACCCTCGGTGCCGAAGGTATTCACGACCGTCTTGCGGGTGCCGCCGGGATTCTCCGCGGAACCCCATTCGCATATCTCGTGCAGGGCGGTCTCAAACTCGAAACGGCCTCTGCGGAAGCTGGAGGCACAGCCTCCCGGAAGATTGTGGCGCTCAATAAGGAGCGTTTTCTTGCCGGCATAGGCCATTCTGCAGGCCGCCGCCAGACCGCCGTTACCTGCGCCGATAACAACGGCGTCGTATTTGGGCATAGTGTATTCCTCCTTAAAAATTTGTGGTGTTACCACAGCTTTACAGATAACATAGTATGACTACTCCCGCAGAATGTCAAGAAATCGCACCGCAAATCTGCCAATTTCGGCACATTCCGTAATTACAGCCCTTGACAATTATACGATTTGTCAATATAATAACATTAATTTCATTTGGTATTACCACGTTCATTCTCATAAGTATCGGAGGCACGGAAATGGGCTTTACAAAGATAACTACACTGTCGCTCACAGACCTTTTTGTACAGCAGATCGAGAACATGATACTCTCCGGGGAGCTTGCCATAGGCGAGCAGCTTCCCCCGGCGCGTGAGCTTTCCACGAAGATGGGCGTGTCGCGTCCGGTCATCTCAGCGGGGCTGGTGGAGCTTGAGAAGCTGGGCTTCGTGGAGGTGCGGCCGCGTCAGGGCGTGTTCGTGTGTGACTACCGTCGGCGCGGCACGATGGAGACGCTGGTGGCCATCATGCGTTATAACGGCGGCGCACTGAGGCAGAACGAGGTGCGCTCGCTCTTTGAGACGCGCGACGCCATGGAGTGCCTGTGTATGCGCCTCGTCATCGAAAAGGCCGACATTGCGGAGCTTGAGGCGCTTTCTCCGATACTCGACGAGCTGCGCGAGTCAACAGACTGTGACGAGGCGGCGGAGCTTGTGTTCCGCTTCCACCATGAGCTGGGCGTGCTGAGCGGGAATGTGCTCATGCCGCTCCTTTATTACTCCTTTCACCCGCAGAGCGTGTATCTCTGGAGCATTTACTGCAAGCGAAACGGCATACAGAAGATGTATGAGCTCAAGCTCGCTCTTTACTCCGCACTGCTGAACCGCGACCTTGAAAAGGCTATTGAAATGACTCACTTCGTCATGGACAGAGCCACGGACGAGCTGAGCTTCTACGGCGCGTGAATCCTGATATAAATAAGAAAACAACGCTCCCGGCGGTGTATCCCCCGGGAGCGTCATGCGCTTTCCTGTGTCAGTTGAAATATTCGCTCACGTCTGCTTTATCGTTGAGCTGCTTTCGGACTCGGACAAGCACGGAGCCGTCGCTCTGCTCGGTTTCCTCGGTGATCTGATACCGGGTACGACTTCTGTCCATCGTCACCTTGTAATGAGCCACTTCCTCGCGGTTGACTCTGAGCTGCTGCTCACGGGTAAGGCCGCAATCCTCCTTCTGAGAAAATACCAGCGTTTGCAGGATGCAGGCGGACTTTACTCGCTTCACTTTTTTCACCTCCTTCGGCTCTCGCCCAAATGGGTCGGAAGCCCGTTTTTCAGAGAGATGATCAGTGAACAGGCAGTCTGTGAGTGTCGGCCCTCAGCCGACAGCCACGCACCGGATGCACTCCCGTGAACACATATATTTTATCATTTTTAATGACTGATTTCAAATGATTTTTGAAATTATCATATATGCAGCGTACTTTTTTGCCGTATAATGTATCGTCATTGTAATAAGTTCGAGAGCAATTCAGGCCGCGCAGATGCCGTCGGTTTTTAATTCGCGGTAGGTCTTTGCGATTATCACTGCCGAGATGATAAAGGTGAGAGCATCCGAGACGGGCATGGAATACAACACGCCGTCCAGACCGAAAAACACCGGCAACAGCAGTGCGAAGCCTACGCCGAACACGACTTCCCTGAGCATGGACAGCACCGTAGAGGACAATGCCTTGCCGACCGCCTGCAGGAAGATGAAGCACGCCTTGTTGATGCACGCAAGGATCATCATGCACAGGTATGTGCGAAACGCTTTGACAGCGAAATCCGTGTAGTAGCAGCTCTCGTTTGCCGCGCCGAAAACGACAATGAGCTGTCGGGGGAAGCACTCTGCCAGTATTAGCGCCGTCACGCCGACAATGGCCTCGGCGATCAGCAACCTTGTGAAGATCTCACGGACGCGGGACTTTTTCTCCGCGCCGATATTGTAGCCCACGATGGGGATACAGCCTGCCGCCATGCCGACAACAACGGAGATGACGATCTGGAAAAATTTCATCACGATGCCGACCACGGCCATGGGTATCTGCGCATACTCCTCCAGAGAAAACACGGCGTCAAGCGCTCCATACCTGCGGAGCATATTGTTGACGGCGGCCATCGACGCCACAAGACTCATTTGCGAGAGAAAGCTGGTAATGCCCAGCGTCAGACTTCGATCGCATATCCTTTTTTCCGGTATGTAATCCCGCGATGTCGGCCTGATATTTTTCATGTGCAGAAGATACCACACGGCAAGAAGCGCCGTCACCACCTGACCGATGACCGTCGCGACCGCCGCGCCCATCATACCCCATTTGCAGATAAAAATAAAAATCGGGTCGAGTATTATGTTGATAACGGCTCCCGCCAGCGTGGAGACCATGGCGAACCTCGGACTTCCGTCCGCGCGGATGATTGGGTTCATGGCCTGACCGAACATATAAAACGGGATACCGAGCGTAATATAGAAAAAGTATTCCCGCGCGAGTGTGAAAGTCTCATCGTTGACCGTTCCGCCGAACATGGATATCAGACTGTCGGCAAAAACAAGATACAGTGTGGTCAGTATAAGACTGCCGACCATGAACAGCACGACAGCGTTGCCGACACTGCGCCTTGCCTTTTCAGTGTCAAGTCTGCCCAGTGCCATGCTCACAAAAGCGCAACAGCCGTCACCTATCATAACGGCGATCGCCAGCGCAATCACCGTCAGCGGGAAAACGACTGTGTTGGCCGCGTTGCCGTAGGAGCCGAGGTAGCTTGCGTTTGCGATGAATATCTGATCGACGATGTTATAGAGTGCTCCCACCAGCAGGGAGATAATGCAGGGGACGGAGTATTTACGCATGAGCACGCCGATGCGCTCCGTCCCCAGAAACTGATTTCCGGTATTCATAAAAATCAACCTTCTTTCAAAAAATAAAACGCGCAAGCCCGTCAAAACCCGGACTTACGCATTTCTGCCACACGATTTGCCTGTGAAATTGTCAGCCGAACTGAGCGGATGCCTGCCCATTCGCGCAAAAAAGCGGCATCTCTGCAACCGGATTTACGCAGAAATGCCACACGTTACGATATTATTATAACAGTTTTGAGCGGGAATTTCAAATGATTTTTGAGAGATGCCAACCCGGCTTCCCAGCATAAAAATGCACCCGCTGTGAAGCGGGTGCAGAGCCTGAAGACAAAGCCCATCTGAAGCTGCAGATCCTCGTACGAGTAAAAGCTCAGGTGGTTATAGAATCACTCCTGAGCGTTTCTGTGGCTGCGCTCCACTTTTCCGTTATGCCACGGGGCCGCAGGGCGGATAGTTTTATGAGTGATGTTCAACCTGTTGCAGAACACATCCAACGGGTGTATTCGTTCGGTCTTTTGAGTGTGGTTAAATTCTCAGCCATTATCCGTTTGGATGACCTCCGGTGCGTAACCGGATAATAAATCTTCGCATAAAATATATGGTGCTATAGCTGCTGTGCTCTTTATAGGCATAAATGAAACGCTCTCCGGTTGCTTCATCTATCATTGCGTACCGGTAGAATTTCTCGCCGTCCGTGCCGACATAGCACAGAATCGGCACATATTTCACATCCATTTGCCACTTTTTGCCCGGTTCCGTAGGCGCGTCATAGTGCTCGAGGTGTTTAGACTTCTTTTCCGTGGATTCTGGTTTCCTGTGATATCCGAGCCGGACGAACACACAATACAATGAACCGGGATGTCTGCTGTAATTCTTATTCTAACGCAGCTTGCCGTACAACTCACAGATGCCGATGTTTGGGTTACGACGGTGGTAGACCTGTATCCATTATTGTAATGTTACAGACAAAGCCCAAAGGAAGCCTCGAAAGCGTTTCCTTTGGCCTTTGTCTACAGGTTTTCTTTCGCTGATGTGTAACACATCATTGACAAACTACAATTTTCCTCACCAAAACTTGTTTTTGCACTTGACTTATAACGCTGACTGTGGTAGTATATCCGTGCTGAAAGGCAGATTGAATATCGCGGGGTAGAGCAGCTGGTAGCTCGTCGGGCTCATAACCCGGAGGTCGTTGGTTCGAATCCTTCCCCCGCAACCATAACTGGACACCAGTTTTGATACAATGCGTATCGAAGCGGGTGTCCAGTTTCTTTTTGCAAAGTCCTTGATTTGCAAGGTTTTTTCCATACTTTTTCATAAGAAATGAAAAAGGTCCAAGATACACTGTGGAATTCAAGCAAACGATTGTAAATCTGTAGCATTCCGGAAAAACCTATGAGTAAATCAGAATGGAATACGGAATTTTTTACAGTGCATTGGCTAATTGGCTTGAGCTTTATTCCGCGGTCATAAGCGACGAATCGACTGTGTTGACAGTTCGCAAATCAAAGCCTTGCAAAAGCGTAACGCTCAATTTGCGGAGTAAAACCTCATATTAAAAAGACATTGCAATATTCCTCCGCAAACAGGAAAAGTTTAGATGCAGTCAGAACACTTTCGAAGAGCATAAGCTGTATGAGCAAAAACACAACTGGGAGATACTTTACGGATGACTCACAGGGGCGTTCCGTTGCCCTATGGCTGTCAACGAGATTCATTTACAGAGCAACAATTACGCTTCTTCAGTTTGTCCTCGCTGTCGCATTACTCCTGAACGCGAGTATCTGGCTGTTTGTGACTGTTGCGGCCAACGCCTTAACCGGAAACTCTTCAACCTCGCATTTGTCATTTCTCTGGATTGACCGGCTTTTCTTTTTGCCCCTTTTCCACCTCATCTATTGGCTTGGAGCCGTTCCGTTTTTACATAAACCGAGCCCTGCGGTAAATAATATTATATATAATATTTGACAGGAGGCGTCGATGAAAAAGCTGTTTTCCGGAAGGCTCGTCACATTGCCGAACCTGCTTTCCTTTTTCCGACTCTGCCTTGTGCCGGAGCTCATATTGCAGTACCTCCGTCCCGGCGGCAGTAAAATGGTGCTTATCCTGCTGGCCGTCTCCGCGCTGACGGACGTGCTGGACGGGTGGATAGCCCGCCGTTTCAACATGGTGAGCGACCTCGGCAAGGCTCTTGACCCGCTGGCGGATAAGCTGACTCAGGCGGCGATGCTCTTTTGCCTTGCACGGAGTTTCCCCCTGATGCTGTTGCCGCTTACGCTTCTCATCATAAAGGAAGCCTGCTGTGCCGCGTTCTCGCTCTCGGCCATAGGGCGCACCGGCAGGGTCGACTGTGCCGACTGGCACGGGAAGCTGAACACTGCACTGCTGTACGCGCTGTTCGCACTGCACCTTCTCATGCCCGGCATTGCGCCCGCGCTCTCCGAGACGCTCGTTCTTCTCTGCACCGGCGTGATGCTGCTCTCGTTTGTGCTGTATCTCCGGCATTTTGCGGCATCAAAAACAGACGGTCAGCTTTGACCGCCTGTAAGCGCCCGACGCACAGCGTCAATAAAGCTTTTCGCCCGTGACGTCCTCGACAGTTTTCAAAATCTCCTCCCAGTGCTTCTCTATCTCCCTGACCATTTTCAACTGCACGCGGGCGCGATGAAGATTATGCTCCGGGTGGTCTACGGAGAAATACACGTCGCCGTCAAGATAGTCCGTGAGGAAGCGCGCCCCCGTCTCGTAGCAGAGCATTTTCGCCCCGTAGGGCAACGCGGCCTTTTCGGCGCGGGTGAGCGCGGGGAAGCCCTCGACAAAGCCCCTTGTAAAGGCGCGGAACATATCCATGTCGATGTGTACCAGGCTGAGCTCCGGCTCATCCTCGAGCGCGGTGCAGGCCCCGAAGCGTATTGCGTCACCGTAGTCGTAGGCGGACAGCCCCGGCATAACGGTGTCAAGGTCGATTATGCATTTGGGCATACGGGTCTTTGCGTCCAGAAGGATGTTGTTGAGCTTCGTATCGTTGTGCGTCACTCGCAACGGCAGTTCGCCTGAGGCCAGCTTGTCGGTAAGGCAGGAGGCAAATTTCTCCCGCTCGAGGATAAAGCGTATCTCCGGCGCGACATTCCCGGTACGGGAGGCGCGGTCGTTCACGGCCGAACCGCGCAGGCGTCTTATGCTCTCCGGTGTATCGTGAAAGCCGGGGATCGTAACGCACAGCGTTTCCGCCGGGAAATCGTCAAGCTGAGCCTGAAATCTGCCGAAGGCCAGTCCGCTCCTGTAAAAGTCCTCCGTGCTCTCCGGGAGTTGGAGACAAACGCAGTTGTCGACAAAGCGGTAGCTTCTCCAGTACTGTCCCTCTCCGTCAACGAGATAATACCTGCCGTCCTCCGCGGGGATAAAATGCAGGCTGCTGTCAGGGTCTCCGCTTTTACGGCGGATATGCTCCGACACGGCCACGGCGTTGTTCATGAGCCCCTCCACGTCATGAAACACATAGCCGTTTATTTGCTGGAGGACAAATTTTTCTCCGCCTGTGGTCTTGACGATATAGGTTTTATTGATATGCCCTCTGCCGAGCGCCTCGCAGGAGACAACCGGAGCACCGAAGGCAAACCGTGAAAAGATATCGTTCATGCTGTACTCAATTTCTTACATATTTTTGCCCATTGTAGCACTGTTTCGCTCCTTTGTCGAGCGCTTCGCACTCCTCCCGGAAGCATTATTTTTTCCGCAGGCCTTGACCCAGGGATGATGCGGAATTATAATGGAGATACAAGCTTTTACGGAGGATATATCAATGGCGCCTGTTTTATATATCGTTATCCCCTGCTACAACGAGGAAGAGGTTCTGCCCATCACCGCCCCCATGTTTCTCGCGAAGCTCGGCGAGCTCAGCTCCGCCGGGAAAATAAGCGAGGACAGCCGCGTGCTTTTCGTCAACGACGGCAGTAAGGACAGGACCTGGGAAATAATCAAAGAGCTCTCCCTCTCCGACGAGCATTACATCGGCATATGCCAGAGCCGTAACCGCGGCCACCAGAACGCAGTCCTCGCCGGGCTCATGGAGGCAAAGGATCGCTGTGACATCACCATCTCCATTGACTGTGACGGTCAGGATGACATCAACGCCATGGACAAGATGGTTGACGCATATCTTGACGGGTGTGAGGTGGTCTACGGCGTGCGCTCCTCGCGCGAGACGGACACCTTTTTCAAGCGCTTCACCGCGCAAAGCTTCTATAAATTCCTCGCCATGATGGGCGCGGAGGTCGTATATAACCACGCGGACTACCGTCTGATAAGCGCCCGCGTGCTCAGGGAGTTTGTGAACTTCCGGGAAGTAAATCTCTTCCTGCGCGGTATGGTGCCGCTCGTGGGCTTCAAGAGCACAAGCGTCAGCTACTCCCGCGCCGAGCGCATCGCCGGCGAGAGCCACTATCCGCTTTCGAAAATGATCTCCCTTGCGGTGGACGGCATAACAAGTCTCTCGGTAAAGCCGTTGCGTCTCATTACCGGCTTTGGGGTTGTGGTCGCGGTTTTGAGCTTTATAGGCGTTCTCTGGGCGCTCATCACCGCGCTGTGCGGCAACTCCGTGCAGGGCTGGGCGAGCATGACGTGTATCGTCTGCTTTGTCAGCGGCGTTCAGCTCATCTGCCTCGGGATAATCGGCGAGTATATCGGCAAGATATACATGGAGACGAAACAGCGCCCGCGCTATATCATCAGCGAACGCACATGGGAGAACGAGGACAGGTAACGCGGAGGCTGTGTCCGCCCCGGGAATTGCAAATTAATCACGTTAGCGCGCATATTTGACAGGCCGGGAGGAGTGTTGTGTCACTCCTCCCAGCCTGTTTTTTCACGGACGTGAAAATGCCGCGGCAACCGTTGATGTTGCCGCGGCATTGGGGTTTGTTGTACTGAGGGCTCAGCCGGCGCTCACATATTCCCAGTTATCCATATTGAAAATATCATCGTGGACTGACCACCACTCGCCGTCACTCACATCCAGAACGTAGCCGTTATTGGCGCGTGGCTCAAAGTTGGCCGTAGTAGTTACAAGCTGGGGATGGGCGGTCTTTTCGTCGCTGTTTATCGGCTTGCCGGTGGCGGGGTTAACCGCATTTTCAATAACACCGTCAAGAGCTATCGTCGGCACATCCGCAACGGTCATAAACTCGTTTGAGGTGTCGCTCTCATTCGCGTTGAAGTCCTTGACCATCAGCAGTGCCCAATACGACTGCACCTGTTCACCTCCGCCAAACACATATTCGTCAAAGCTACCCAGACCACGACCGTGGTCGGAGACGATTATGATTCTTGTGTTGTCGTACACTCCCTGCTCCCGGAGGTAGTCGAACCACTCACCCAGCTTGAGAAACGCTGCCATATTGACATGGTAGTGGTTGATCTGCGACTCGTTTTTCATGCTTATGCCGGAGAAGCGTGTGATGTCGCCGTAGGGATCGGAGCCAACCTCATCGGCTGGCACATATTCCGGAACAGAGAGCACAGCGGGATTGTGAGTAAGCTCGTTATTCATCATGACGAAGCCGCCGTCAATTCCGTCCTCGATCTCGGTTATCTCGGGGAGAGAGTCAAGGGCATAGTAATACGCCTTGAGCCACGCGGAGCTGATATAAGGCCCGCCTGTCGCGGAATAGTCACCTCCTGTGTACACGCGGTTTTGCAGAGGGACGGGCACGGACTTGAACACACAGTACCACACGAGCGTTCTCTTCTGATACTGAGTGAAGTGTGCCTCGGACTCCGCATCCATCGTGGCAACATAGGTGCTTTCAACAAGGCTGTAGGCGTCCGTATTTTCAAGGCCGTCGAATATGCTCAGGTCGGACGGTGACTCATATCCGGCATAGGGCGGGTCGAAGATGCTGACCGCATAGCCGTTTTCGGAAAAGAGCGTCGGCATGAGGAGAAGCGCCTCGTCGTGCTTATCGCACAGAGCCTCATCCGAGCGTCTGTTCATTTCCGTGGGTGTATACTCGTAGCCACCGAACAGCGCCGGCGCGCCTATATTGGTGCAGGTCGCATAGGATATCGTATTTCTGTAATAGGTGAAGCCCGCGAACTGCTCCTTGAGCTCCGGCTTTTCCTCGAACATATACGGGACATAGCCGCTGATGGCGCGGTCGAGCATCAGGACGACAACGTTCTCCCCGTCGCGGCTGAGGCGTATGCGTGCGTCATTTTCAGAGCCGGTGGCTGTATTCTTCTCTATTTCCTTTACCTTTTTTGCGATGGAGACGCCGTTCACCGCCGTGAGACAGATGACGCTTATAAGCAGGACAAGGCTAATGCGGCGTGCAAGCTCCGGCTTTTTCGCGGAAAGCAGTACGCCGAGCACAATGAGCAGGAGCGAGAGCATCGGACTGAGAAGCATTTCCATGCGTGAATAGGAGGGGTCATTGTCGAACTTGAACAGTGAGGACATTATGCCGAGGTCACGTCCGAAGAACATGAAGTTCAGCGCGACCGTAAGCCCCAGCGCGAACATCCCGGCGGCAAAGAAGCCCCTGCCCTTTTTCCCGGCCAGATAGTAGAATATCAGCATCCATACCATAAAGAAGCCGGCATAAATGAGAAGATTGTTCACGACCAGCATTACAGGCCCGTCGCCGAATATAAACTCCGAGGGTGATGAATCTATCACCGCCGAGGAGATGACGCCGCCCATCAGCACCGTGAGGAAAAGCGAGCTGAGCACCATGAGTCCGCCGTTTTCGGGCAGGTCGAGGGTGCGGCGGGACGTTCTCTTCGGGAGGAAGGTGAGCAGCAGAGGTATCTGCGTCGCGACGGCAAGGCCGACGATGAGCACAAGACGCAACTTTGTCATGACGGAGGTCATCTTCACGAGCAGCAGTGCGCCCACGATGCCCACCGCGGAAAGACAGATCGACCGCGCACGCTTCGTCGGCGGGATGAGCTTGAGGAAGATATTCTTGCCCAGCGAGAAGAGGTTGTTGAGTGTCCAGTAGAACACAAGTCCCGACGGGCTCGTGTACAAAAGCGCGAGGAAGATAAGCGCCATACCGTAGAGCTGGAGCTTTTCCTTAACCGAAAAGCCCTTTGTATACAGTGCGCCGGAGATGATGTTGATAGCCGTCATGAGTATCGGCAGAAGATTTATCGAGAGGCTTCCTATTTTTATAAGTCCGTCCTGCTCCGCAAGGTTCCTGAGCATGAGGAAGGAGCGCCCGTCAAGGTCGCCGAGATTCGAGAGAAAATGATACGCCGCGATGAAAAACGGCACCTGCAGCAGCAGTGAGAACGAGCCGCGCAGGGCATACACCGGCTTGTAGTTCTGCTGGCGATAGTAGGCGGACTGTATCATGAAGCGCTCGTCGCCCTTGAAGGTCTTTTTTATATGGTCGCTCCAGTGCTTCATCGCGGCCTGACGTCTGCGTTCCTCCTCCTGCATGGCGTCGGAGCGGTTATAGAGCGGCAGGACAAGTATGTTCACCAGCAGGCTCACGGCAATTATCGAAAGCCCGGGGTTCACGAAAATACGGTTCGCCCGGGAATATATGAATTCTACGATCAGCTCTATCGGATAAATAAAAATATCGTACAGGTATGACATAACGCGGACCTCTATACTTTCCCCTTTTTGAATTCATTGACAACTGCGCGCAGAAGCTGTATCTGCGAGGCACTCAGCCCGCTGAAAAACGACTCGTCGGCCGCAGAGGAGCCCTTGATGCCCAGCAGATAATCGGTACTGCAACCGTACAGCGCCGACAGGCTCAACAGCATTTCAAGGCTTGGGGTGCGCTCCCCCGTCTCATAGGCGGATATCAGCGACGCGGAAGCATTCGTGCGCCGTGCTACCTCGCGCTGGGACAGCGAGCTGCGCTCACGCATTTCACGCAGGCGCGTTGGCAGACCATTGATCATTGTGAACACCTCCAACACTCATTGTAAAAAAATAGTGTTCACTTTAGGAGTTTTTCAAACTCTTAAAGTGAACACTCGGTATAACTGTATGAAGTTTTTTGCCCGTTTCGTTCACGGGCGGTGTTTTGTCGGTCAAATCATGGCATTTGTGAGGGTTCCTATGCCGTCTATCTCCACGTCTATTCTGTCTCCCGGCTCGATCCAGACACGTCTGTCCTCCCTCTCCTCAAGCGCGACGCCGCTGGGGGTGCCGGTGAAGATGAGGTCGCCGGGGCAGAGCCTTATGTATTTTGAGGCATAGGAGATTATCTGCGCGCAGTTGAAGATCATGTCGCGGGTATTGCCGTTTTGCCGAAGCTCGCCGTTAACATAGCTCCTGACACCGACACCTGCGTTCACATCGAGGCTGTCCGCCGTGACGATAAACGGGCCGCAGGGTCCGAAGCCCGGCATGGCCTTGCCCACGAGCCACTGGGAGGTGCGCTTCTGAGCGTCGCGACAGCTCAGGTCATTGCCGCAGGTGTAGCCGAAGACATAATTCTCCGCCTCATCCTCGCCCACGTTCCACGCCTCTCTGCCCATGACTATCACAAGCTCCGCCTCGTAATCATAGCTCGTCTCCCACGCCGGGAGCTCCACCGCCGCGCCGGAGGGCACAAGGGAATCCGCGAATTTGCCGAAAAGTATGGGGCAGTCGGCGGTCTTGAAGTTCTTCGCGTCGTTCAGTCCGTCGGCATGGGCGCGGTAATTGAGCCCCACGCAGATGAGCTTTCCCGGCGTGTTTACGATGTTTTCAAATATAACGCCTTCCACCGTGGGCAGAGTGCCGTCTGCGGCGAGCCGCTCAAGCTCTCCCCGTCCCGCTCCGCGTATCACCTCGTCCATGCTCAGAGGGAAGCCCGCCGCCGTCGCGTCGACAACGCCGTGCTGTGTCTCTATGGCAAGATGTATCTCGCCGTTCATGTTTATATTGCAAAGCTTCATGCTATCGCCTCCTTACAGGAGACATTATACATTGCCGCGCTCCTTCGCGCAATCTCATTTGCGAAGGTTTTCTATCATATTTACAAGCTCGCCCCACAGCTCCACCGTTCTGAAGCGCAGAGTATAGCCCTCCGCCTCGGTGACAAGAGCGAAGTCCTCCTCCCCCATGACGCTCTGGAGTCTGTCCCCCTCGGCGGCAGACAGACACAGCGGCGGGAACACCACACACCACCAGTTATGCCCCTCGCCCGCGCCCAGCACCACGCGCAGTGAATCGTAGCTCCCCGCGGGGAGAGTCATCCCCTCGTACTCACGGGTGGGGTAATGCTCTCTGCCGAGAGTGACCTTCACCTCGCGCCCGGCCGAGGCCGTCGCCGCCGCGCGGGCTATGCCCTCCATGTCGGATTCGATAACTGCTCTGGCCTCTGCCGCGTCCTTAGCGTCGGCAAGCTTATCGTCCAGATACTCGAGCACCGCGTCGCGCACTCTGAGCTTTATCGCCTGCTCAAGCCCGTCGTCGGAAACGGCCACAACGTGCAGCCGCACAAGCTTGGAACTCACTGAGCTCTGCCGCGCCTGTGCCCATGCCGCCGTACACAATACCACGCTCACGGCGATGAGTGCCGCCGCTTCCCATCTTCTGAGTGTTTTTTCCATAATAAAAACCGCCTTGCTATGTATTCTCACACACATAGTATCGGCGGTTTTACGGATAATTATAACAGCGTTTTCACATTTTCCGCCACGCAGGCGAAGGGGTAGTCCTTTTTCAGCGCGAGGGCCGCGCTCTCCGCGCTCTCCCGCCCGGAGAACACACCGAAAACAGCAGAGCCCGTGCCCGTCATCATCGCGCCCAGCGCCCCGTGATCAAGAAGCTCGTTCTTTATCGCGGCGACCGTGCGCATACGGCGGTCGTCAACGTCCTCGAACACATTGTACATTCTCCTGCACACCTGCGTCAGTTCCCCCGCATTCAGCGCCGCGAGGAGTCCGGCGGTGTCCGGGTGCCGATGTTTTGAAATTCTGTCGAACTTTTTGAACAGCTCCGGCGTCGAAACAGAGAACTCGGGCTTGCATATCGCGTAGAAGCACTCCGGCATCGGCGCAAGCTCTGTGAGAAGCTCGCCCCGCCCCTTTGCGAGCATCGTCCCGCCCGCAAGACAAAACGGCACATCCGACCCGGTCTCCCCGGCAAGCTCCATGAGCGCCGCGCGGTCAAGCCTGTCACCGTATACGCGGTTCATCGCGCGCAGTACCGCCGCCGCGTCCGCCGAGCCGCCCCCCATGCCCGCGCCCACGGGTATGCGCTTTCTGATGGCGATATGTACACCCTGCCCGCTCTCCCCGATACGGTCAAGATACAGCTTTGCGGCCTTTACCGCCAGATTTCTCTCGTCGCCGGGGATGAAGCTCAGGTTGGTCTCGGCGCGCATGGTGCCGCTATTATCCGGCGTCAGCTCAAGCTCGTCGCAGAGGGAGACGGTCTGCATGACCATCACCATGTCGTGGTAGCCGTCGTTACGCCGTGCCGTCACGTCCAATGAGATATTCAGCTTTGCATAGGCTTTTTCAAACACTGCGTCCATCTTCGTTCTCTATCAGGCCGCACCCGCGCGACCCTCTCCGTAATTTTCTGTCTACATGATACAATCAATCCCCAAAAAAGTCCAGAGCATTACCCCTCTTTGCAAAACTTAATTTTTATTCATATTCATTTCGTTGACAAAAGAGCTGAAAAAAAGTAGTATAATGCCGTGTATAACGGTTGAAAGGATCGTTTGAAATCAATGAAAAAACATTTTATTTCCCTGCTACTTGCATTCCTGCTGATACTTACCGCCGCGCCCGCCGCCCTTGCCGATACGCAGATTGACCTCGGCAGTGTCACCGCGGGCTCCGAGCTGAGAGTTTACATCTCCGAGATGCCCTCCGGCGCGGTGGAGTCCGTGTCTCTGCCCTCCGGCTGTTACATTGAGAGCGACAACGGCTCACTCTATCTGCGCGGCACGCCGTACTTTGCGGGGCACTATAATTTCAGTCTCCGCTCCACCTCCGGAGATGATTACAGCGCGACCTGTTTGCTGACCGTTCTCCCCGCCGTCCCCACGGTGGATAGCTGCCGCGACGTGACGTGTCAGGTCGGTGACAGCATTGAGCTGTATGTTGACACCTACATCGGCGACGGCGGCAGTATAAGCTATCAGTGGTACGAGAGCTCCTCGCGCAGCTCCTCCGGCGGCTCGCCCATAAACGGCGCCACGGGCTCGTGGTACGCTCCCTCCACCGCTGTCTCAGGCACATTCTATTATTACTGCAAAGTCACGAATACCAACTCCGGCAGTATCGCCAGCACCTACTCCTCCCCCATCACCGTGACCGTCGGCCGCGCGGGGCCAAGCTCCATTTCAATAAGCTCCATGCCGACAAAGACGGAATATACCGTCGGCGATATGCTTGACCCCGAGGGTCTGGCTGTTCTGGTCGTCTACCCCGACAGGCAGGAAACAATAAAGTCCGACTTTGACCTCTCCCCCATGCAGCTCAATTCCGTCGGTATCCAGTCCATTCTCGTGAGCTACGGGGGCTGTACCTGCTCTTTCCCCGTGAACGTCAAGGAAAAGGTCGAGCGCAAGCTTGAGATATCCTCCCGCCCCTCGAAGCTCAGCTACAAGGTCGGCGACAGGCTTGACACCAGCGGTCTGAAGCTCCGGCTCACCGACGGCGGCAGCGTCACGGAGATAAGCTCCGGCTTTTCCTGCACGCCCTCGCGGCTCGACACGGCAGGGACCCAGACCATCACCGTAAAGTACGACGATCTCTCCTGCACCTTCACCGTCAAGGTGGAGGAGGGAACCCAGGAAATAAGCCTTTCGGTAAAGAGTCTCCCCACCCGCACCACCTATACCGTGGGTGAGAGTCTTGACACTACAGGGCTCGTTTTCACGCTGACGACCTCCGAGGGTACCGAAGAGATAAGCGCCGGCGTGACCTTCAATCCCACCGTTTTCAATTCCAAGGGGCGCCAGCTTGTTGAGGCCAGATACCACGACCTCACCTGCACCTTCGTTGTGAACGTAAGCGAAAAGGCCACGACAGCCTCACCGAGTCCGTCGGTGTCTCCCTCGCCCACCGTACAGCCCACCGACACGCCTGAGACTCCGACGCCCTCGCCCACCGCGACCGCGCGCCCCTCTCACTCCTCCGACGAGTCGAAGGGCACATCCGGCACGGTCATAATCCTTGTTGTCTCCGTGCTCGCCCTTGTCGGTCTTTCGCTCTATGTTCTCATTATGAATAACGGCGGAATAAACGGCATCATCAACAATATCAAGCGCGCCATGAAGCGGCGGTAAAAACGAA
Organism: uncultured Oscillospiraceae bacterium; assembly: GCA_964587485.1. Taxonomy (GTDB): domain Bacteria; phylum Bacillota; class Clostridia; order Oscillospirales; family Oscillospiraceae; genus Limivicinus. The sequence continues at coordinate 22,289 of CAZPLL010000009.1, forward strand.
AAGAATCAAGCTCCCTGTCCAGTCTGGGAGCTTGATTTTTCATTGCAAATTACAGCTCGTGGCGACCCTTTTTGCGGCGTATGCCGAGCATTTCGAGCACACCGGACGACTTTTTCGGCGCGGCGGGTCTTTCGCGGCGTCCCATATCGTGGCGACGGATATTATGGGTGCTCTCCGTCTCCCCGCGTTCACTGTAGCGTGTCTCGTCCTCCTCCCCGTCGGTGTCCGCTTTATCCCTCTTAAGCACAGGCAGAGAGATATTCCCGAGCGGCAGGTCAAAGTCGAGCGCAAGGGCGCAGAGCCGGTTGTCGTCATGCTCCTCAAGGAAGCGGAAGATGAGCTTTGTTATCTCCCACGCGATAAAGCCGGAGGCCACACCGATTATCGCGGCGAACAGCACATCGGAGGGGTAGTGCGCCATGAGGTAATTGCGGGAGACCGCCATAAGCAGTACCCAGACGATGCCGGGCTTGAGATATTTTTTGCCCTCGGCGCGACAGAGCGCGGTCATACCGGCCGCGGCGGCAGTGACATGACCGGAGGGGAACGAAAAGCCGTCCTCCGCCGGAGCGCCCACAGTGTTCCACCACTCGCGGTAAAGCTCGAGTGCCTCAAAGGGGCGCGGTCTCGCCACCCAGTCCTTGAGTATGATGTTCGTTATCAGCGCGCCACAGCACACCGCGCCGAACACGCATACGCCGGTCTTTCTTGTTTTCGCAAAGCACATCAGCGCCAGTGCCAGCAGGAAGAAAATTATTCCCTTTTCGCCGAGGAGCGTAACAAGCTTCATAAGCGGCGTGAGGATAAAGCCCAGATACTTTCCCAGAAAATGTAATACCGTCAGTATCACCCTGTCGTATCCGGCAAAGACGGTGTTGAGAATATCAGCCATATATTTCCTCCGTGATCAACAGCAAATCTCGTTTGATTATACTCCAAGCCGCCCCCTGTCGCAAGTGTTATTTGTGCGCAGCACACTCATTTCAAATTAAACCTTTCAATTTGAAATGAGTATTATGGCTATTTTAATTCCGGGGCGAATATGCTATAATTGGTCATAACATAAACTGGGGTGAAGATAATGAAGAAAAAACTGACTGCGATAATTTCGCTGCTGCTTGCGGCACTGCTCCTCAGCTCCTGTGCCGTGACCGGCGCCGCTCCCATGCCTGTCAGAGTATTCAGCGGCATTATTGACAGCATATCCGGCATCTTTTCGGGTAACACGGGGGGAGTTTCCTTTTCCGAGATGGAGTATGTGCGCCCGGACATGGACGCCATTGAGGAGGATTTTCAGACCGCGACAGATGCGCTGGAGTATAACGCCTCGTATTCGCGCATTTCCAAAACCCTAACTCAGTGTATAAATGATTTCTATGATTTTCAGACTGCGTATACGCTCGCGGATATCCATAACTGTCTTGACGGCACGGATGAATACTGGGTGGAGGAGTATAGCTTCTGCACCGAGAATAGCGCCGTGGTCATACAGCTTTTAGATGATCTGTACTATGCCTGCGCCGCGAGCAAAAAGGCCGAGCGGCTGGAACGCAGCTTCTTCTGGGAGGGCTTTTGCGAGGAGTACGCCGACCCGGAGGACTCAATGTATACAGACGAGGCCGTAGCACTGATGCAGCGCGAGGCGGGGCTTCTCGGTGAGTACCGCACCATTGTCGCCGCACCCGTGATCACCGTGAACGGCGAGGACGTGGACTATTATGAGGCTCTTTATGAATGTGATGAGGATGAATACTATGACATCTTCATGGAATATTACTATCAGTATAATGAAGAGCTGTCCGATATCTACATCAGTCTCATAAAGGTTCGTCGTGAGCTGGCCGAGGAGATGGGCTGCGCAAGCTATCGTGATATGCAGTTTGAAGTTACCTTCTCCCGCGATTACACCCCGGAGCAGGCGGAGAAGTACATTGAGGACATTCGCACCTACGCCGTGCCGGTCTATGTGAGCGCTGAACCCTATTACTATCTTTATGATGTCGGCGAGGATGAGCTTGAAAGCATTGTCGGTGCTGCCGCCTACGCGCTGGGCGGGAGCATTGAAGATACATTTGACCTGATGCGCAAAAACGGGCTCTATGACATCAGCTACAGTGATCTGAAAGCCAATTCGTCCTTCACCACCTATATACCCAACTACAGCTCGCCGTATGTTTTTGTCGATCCGCTGGGCAGCGAATATGACATCCTCACCTTCTGTCACGAGCTTGGCCACGCAGTGGACGCGTGGTACAACGACAACGCCGATGAGTCGCTCGACCTTTCCGAGGTTTTTTCTCAATCGCTCGAATACCTCATGCCCGCGTATATGAGCGAGTCGCTCAACAGCGATGCAATCGACGATCTGTACCGTATGAAGATGTACGACACGCTCGATTGCTATGTCCAGCAGGCATCATATGCCCAGTTTGAAAACGAGGTATACGCCATGAGCGACGATGAACTGGGCGCGGAGAGCCTGAATGAGATCTCCCTGCGCGTTGCCGAAGAATTCGGCTATCTCGCCGAGGGCTACGAGGATTACTATGCCATGAGCTGGATAGATATAGTACACTTTTTCGAGTACCCGTTTTATGTGATAAGCTACCCTGTCTCCTGCGATGTTGCGTTGCAGATATACGAACTGGAGCTGGAGAATCCCGGCTCGGGTGTGGATAAATACCTTGAGCTCCTTCCCAGAGGAGCTACCACGCTGGTTCAGGCCGCGGAGGATGTCGGGCTTGAAAGTCCCTTTGCCGACGGCCGTGTAGAGCACGCTATCCGCGCTGTGGAGTCAAGGCTGAAATAAGCTCCAGACAGAACACTTTACCTGTCCCCGGATTTCCGGGGACTTTTCTTATCAACAAAACCGGTCAGGGAAGCCCTGTGGAGATCAGGCAAGCTTAAAACCGGCGTATGCTTTCATCTCAGTCTTCTTTATCTACAGAGATATTCTTTCCGTCACGATGCCCGGGTGCAAAAAAAGCCGGTTTTTTAAGTTGTAAAAATAAATTTATCATGTATAATAATGTATAACAGGTTCAGTCATATATCATATCCCACCGTTACAGAAGGAGCCGGAAATATGAAATACATAATGTCTCTCGATCAGGGCACGACAAGCACACGCTGTATTCTTTTCGACCACGCAGGCAACATCTGCGCAAGCGCACAGAAGGAATTTACACAGATCTTCCCTCAGCCCGGCTGGGTCGAGCATGACGCAGAGGAAATATGGGAAACCACTCTTGAGGTATCCCGCGCCGCAATGGACAAGCTCGGCGTCACCTACGCCGACATAGCGGGCATCGGCATAACCAATCAGCGCGAGACCACCGTCATCTGGGACAGGGTCACCGGGAAGCCCATCGCAAACGCCATCGTATGGCAGTGCCGCCGCACCTCGGACATTATCGACGCGCTTGTCGCAGACGGCAAGTCCGAGCTCATCCGCTCAAAGACCGGCCTTGTGCCCGACGCATACTTCTCCGGGTCAAAGGTAAAATGGCTCCTTGACAACACCCCCGGCGCACGCGAGCGCGCCGAAAAGGGCAAGCTCCTCTTCGGCACCATCGACACATGGCTCATCTGGAAGCTGACCGGCGGAGCCGTCCATGTCACCGACTACACGAACGCAAGCCGAACCATGCTCTTTAACATCCACACGCTCAGGTGGGACGAGGAGCTGTTGGAGCTGTTGGACGTCCCCGCCTGTCTCCTGCCGGAGATCCGTCCCTCCAGCGCCGTTTACGGTTATACCTCCCCCGCTCTCTACGGCGGCCCGATCGCCATCGCGGGAGCCGCCGGAGACCAGCAGTGTGCCCTGTTCGGTCAGTGCTGCTTCGAGTCCGGCGAAATGAAGAACACATACGGTACGGGCTGTTTTCTCATGATAAACACAGGTGAGACGATAGTCGAGTCAAAAAACGGGCTCGTGACCACCATCGCGGTCGGCTTCGAGGATCATGTCGAATACGCACTTGAGGGCAGTGTTTTTGTCGCGGGCGCGGCTGTGCAGTGGCTCCGTGACGAGCTGCAGGTCATATCCTCCGCCCCGGAAAGCTCCCGTTACTGCGAGGCCGTTGACGATACCGAGGGTGGCTACGTCGTCCCAGCTTTCACGGGTCTCGGCGCTCCGTACTGGAGTCAGCGCGCAAGAGGCGCGATAGTCGGCGTCACCCGCGGCTTTAGCCGCGCACACCTCGTCCGCGCGACCGTTGAGTCTCTCGCGTATCAGACGAACGATATCTGCGAGGCCATGGCACAGGATCTCGGCAAGCCCATTTCCTCGCTCAAGGTTGACGGCGGCGCCTCGACCAACAACTTCCTGCTCCAGTTCCAGAGTGATATTTCCCGTTGCCGCGTCTTCCGTCCCAGGTGCGTTGAGACTACTGCCCTGGGTGCGGCATATCTCGCCGGTCTTGCCGTCGGCTACTGGCAGAGCCGCGACGACATCCGCGCGAACTGGGCCGTTGACCGCAGCTTTGACCCGCGCATGCCCGAGGTTCTGGTAAAGGAAAAGCTTCACGGCTGGCACAAGGCCGTAAAATGCGCTCTGCTTTGGGCCGAGGACTGACAGTCGGATAAAAAGAGGATACTATATGGATAAGCTGAAAAACTGCGAGCTGTTCCTGTTCGACATGGACGGCACCCTTTATCTCGGTGACAATGTGTACCCCGGTGCGATAGAGCTGATGAATGACCTTCCCGCTCTCGGGAAAAGATATATATACCTCACGAACAATTCCTCCCGCGCGGGCGAGGATTACATCAGCCGCCTCAACCGGCTGGGTTTCCCCTGTCTGAGGGAGAACGTATTTACCTCCGGCATGGCCACGGGGATGTATCTCAACCAGCGTCACCCCGGCGCGAAGGTCTATCTTGCCGGTACGAAGGCGTTCCACCGCGAGCTTGAGAGCTACGGGATAGCGCTCGTAAACGACGAATACGGCCACACCGACGCGGAAACGGTCGATGTTGTGGTGCAGGGCTTTGACACGGAGCTTGTATATGAAAAGCTCGACAGGGCGTGCCATTTTCTCCGTCGCGGCGCGGTGTTCATCGCCGCCAATCCGGACTGGGTCTGTCCCATGCCGAATGACGAGGTTCTCCCCGACTGCGGCAGTATATGCGCCCTGCTCACCGCGTCGAGCGGCGTAAAGCCCAACTACATCGGCAAACCCAACCGCAACATGGTCGATGTTATCTCCACCATGACCGGTGTTCCCAACGAGAGAATATGCTGTGTGGGTGACAGGCTCTATACGGATATCGCCGTCGCGCAGAACGCGGGCGCGGTCTCCGTGCTTGTCCTCTCCGGCGAGACCACTCAGGCCATGGTCAACGCGGCCGAACGCAGGCCGGATTATGTGCTTCCCTCCGTGCGCGAGCTGCACGAGCTGTTGAAATAAACCGAATAGCCTCCTCCCCTTCACCCAACATGGGCAAGGGGGAGGATTTTCTTAGAGTAGATTTGTCGAATGAATACTATCCTTCTTTTACCGCTTTCACTGTTTTTTATAATTGCCGCGCTCATTACTCTTCTTCCGGATCTCAGGCGCTGTGACCTCAGCCGCCGCGACAACGGCCGCGTGACCGTGCGGGAGGTATGCGCGCTTGTACTCATCTGCGTTGTGTACGGCGCGGTCGCCTTTTTCCGGCTCGGCAACACGACCTCGCCGGAGACCTTCGTCGCCTTTGGGCAGGGCGAGAGTGTGACCATCGAGCTTCCGGGTGAGGAGCATATAACCACGATGTCGCTGTTTTCGGGTCTGAATGTCGGCAGCTTCACGGTCGAACTCTCCTCGGACGGTGTGGAATACTTCACCGCCGCCGACTTTGAACAGGACTATATCGCCATTTTCAAGTGGAACAGCGTCTCTCCGGACTCCTCAGAGCTTTCCGCGCCGGCACGCTTCGTGCGCATAACCTGCACCGGGGGCGAGCCGTATCTCGGTGAGGTCGCGTTCTTTGCCTCGGGGAAGCGCGCCATCACGCCCGTTGACGTCTGCGCGCTGACAGATGAGCAGAGCACCGTACCCACCGAATCCACATTCATGGACAGCACCTATTTTGATGAGATTTATCATGTGCGCACCGCTGCGGAGCATATAGCCAACATACAGCCCTACGAGATCTCCCACCCGCCGCTCGGAAAGCTCATCATCGCGCTGGGCATAAAGCTCTTCGGGCTGACGCCCTTCGGCTGGCGCTTCTCCGGAACGCTGTTTGGCGTTCTGATGCTGCCCGCACTGTACTTTTTCTGCCGAAAGCTGTTTGAAAAGCGCATTGCCGCCTGCTGTACCGTCATTTTCGCATTTGATTTCATGCACTTTGTCCAGACGCGCCTTGCCACCATCGACACCTACGCCGTGTTCTTCATTATCCTGATGTACTGGTTCATGTACCTCTACATCACAGAGGACAGGGACGGCGGCGGAAAGCACGCGAAAACATTTCTCGCGCTGTCGGGACTCTTTTTCGGTCTCGGCGCGGCGAGCAAGTGGACTGCGCTCTACGCCGGAGCCGGGCTTGCCGTTATCTGGCTCGCCCACTGGGTGATAAAGCTTCACGGCTGTCGCGGCGACTCCGACAAACGACGCCGCACTGTGAACGGCTTCCTTAAAAACTGCGGCTTCTGTACGATATTCTTTGTCATCGTCCCGGCGACCATCTACTATCTCTCCTATTTCCGCTACGGCACGGCGGCCGGGCTCAGTGGGCCGGGGATGTTCTTCTCGAAGGAATATCTCCGTATCGTCCTCGACAATCAGGAATTCATGTTCACCTATCACTCCGGCATCAAGGCCACGCATCCCTATGCGTCGCGCTGGTATCAGTGGGTGTTCGACATAAAGCCCATCCTCTACTTCCTGCATTACGGCGAGAACGGCATACAGCAGAGCTTCGGCGCGTTCGTCAGCCCAGCGCTGTGCTGGGGCGGGCTCATCTCCGTGGTGATACTGTGCGCAGTCGCCATCGTCCGCCGCGACAGGACGGCGGCGTTCATCTGCACGGGCTATTTTGCCCAGCTCGTGCCGTGGATGTTCATTGACCGGCTCACCTTTGAGTATCACTACTTCCCCTGCACCGTTTTCCTCGTGCTGGCGCTGGGCTATATTTTTGAGCTCATCGCGCGCGGCGAACGCCGTTGGCGTCTGCCGGTATACGGGTATACCGCGGTGTGTGTGGCGCTGTTCGCGCTGTTTTACCCTGTGCTCAGCGGTGCGCCCGTGTACGGTCTGGTCGCCGAAAAGCTTATGTGCTGGCTCCCCACATGGCCGTTTTGAACGTTTCCGTGCGCTCCCATCCGAATTTACCTCCCGAAGCTTCCCGAAATCACAGAGACAGCCGCGAGATATATGGTGATTTTCTTGACTATTGGCCGTCTCTGTGATAAAATTTTTACGCGAAGCGGTTGCGCGACAGGGGTTGCGCGGCCGAATGAAATACGACCGAAATACAACAAAAAGAGGTGTATTGCTTGAAAGACCTAAAGCATCTTATCTACTTTGAGAATCTGCTTCAGGAGGCAAACAACGAGCTTGTCGTAAAGGCAGTAAACGAGGGTAAGTACGCCCTCGGCTACAACTGCTACTACATACCCGAGACTCTGCTGAATCTCCCCGGCTGTTTCTCCTCCAGGCTCAGAGCACCGCGTTGCACATCCACCGACGTTGCCAGCTACTACATGACCACCCGCACCTGCCCCTACGCCCGCTCCATTCTCGAGCGCGCCATCGAGGGCGGGTACAACCACCTCAACGCTCTCTTCGGCGCGGAGTGCTGCGCCACGATGGAGCGTATGGAGGAGCATTTCTTCCTCATCAACCCCGTCAAGAACGAGAAGTTCTTCGTCACTCAGATTGACCCTCCCATGAAGGGCGATCAGACCAACCTCGACTACTACAAGGCTCAGCTCAAGCTCAAGGTTGTCGATAAGCTGCACGACGAGTACGGCATTGACACCTCCGAGGAGGCCATGCGCAAGGCCATCGAGGATCACAACGAGATCAGCCGTATAATCACCGAGATCGGCAATTTCCGCAAGGCCGACAATCCCAACATCACCGGCTATGAGTTCCACGTTATCGAGCTGGTCAGCCAAGTCTGCCCCCACGACCTCATCAAGCCCTATCTCGAGGAGACTCTCGAGGAGCTCAAGACCCGCGAGAGCGAGGAGAAATTCCCCTTCCGCGCAAAGGTCGTTCTGGTCGGCTCCGAGGTTGACGACCCCGACTTCACCAAGCTTATCGAGAGCTGTGGTGCGATGGTCGTGGCTGACCGCTACTGCTTCGGCTCCTTCCCCGGACGTGAGCAGATAGAGATACTTGAGGGCGAGTCCGCCTTTGACGCGATCTGCCGCCACTATCTGCACTGGAACCAGTGCGCGCGCTTCATGGACGGCGACAAGATCGACCAGCGCCACAGCGAGGTAAAGCGTCTCGTTGACGAGTTCAAGGCCGACGGCGTCATCTACGAGAACATGAAGTTCTGCGAATTCTGGAGCTACGAAAAGGTTCTCTGCCACCACATCTTCGCAAACGAGATGGGTATCCCCACCTGCACCATCGAGAAGGAATACGCTCTCGGCGCGGCCGGACAGCTCCGCACACGCTTCCAGGCCTTTATCGAATCTCTGGAAATCAAGCAGATACAGGGAGGCAAGTGAGATATGAAAGCAACAGACAAGCTTATATCCGCCATTGACAACAAGCTCAAGCGCTTTGACCCCATCTGGCAGGCCGAGAACGGTGTCGGCGGTCAGAGATCCCGTTACTATGACAAGACCGGTGTCGCGAAATGGCGTGAATGGCGCGGCGTTAAGGACACCTTCTATGACTATACCCAGTGGCTCAACAACCTTCTGAGCATGGTGCAGATGGTCGCATCCGCTCCCATTCCCTGTCTCAAGGGCTTCTGGGAATACCGCTGGATGGGCTCCTACCTCGGCACGTTCATGTTCATCGACCGTCTGTTCGAGGGCTACCGCGGCTATGAGCTGCGCACCGCCCATGCCAATATGCACGCCATCGTCCGCAGTCTTACCAAGCGCATCGCGCTCGTTCTCTCGAACGACAAGCGTCTCGGCGGCGGCCCGCGCAGCGATGACTTCCTCCCCTTTGATGAGGTTCTGCCTCCGCTGTTCATGACGGGCTTCAAGGGGCTTATCCCCTTCCCGCTCCAGACCCTGCCCGAGTTCATCATCTGCGACGTTGACCAGCATATTGAGCCCTACTACATAGACGTTGCGGAATCCTACGGTCTGCCTGCCGACGTCTGCTCCCGCTGTGCGGCTGAGACCGGCGTTGCCATAGACGATGCCTTCCCCATTATAGGCAAGGCCTTCCTCACCACCAATATGCCCTGCAACGCCTCCGAATGTACTTCCATGATCCAGCGCCGCCGCGTGAACCTGCCCGACTTCCCCGTAACCCTCGCAATGATCCACAATGAGCCGGGCGCACACCCCTACTCCACGCAGGTCATCAAGGACGCCATCGCCTTCGTCGAGAAGGAATACGGCATAAAGTACGACTGGAACGAGCTGTTCAAGTACGCCGAGCTCATGAACGAGCAGAACACTATCGAGCTCGAGAAGTGGGACTACTTCAAGACCCCGTACTCCGGCCTCGTCGGCATCGCGGAAACGCTCTACCGTCTGTACTCCTGGGCATCCGTCAACGGCACCGACCCCTACTTCAACAAGGTTGACCGCAAGGTCATCGGCCTCATGCGCAAGGCATACGAGGAGAAGTACGAGCCCTTCGGCGGCAGGACCCGCCACCGCGCGTTCCTGTGGGGTCCCTCCGCGGTCTACTACACCGACTTCCCGACATGGGTACAGAACTGCTGGGGCATCAACATCGTGCTGAACATGGACTCCACCATGGGTCACAACATGATCGACACCAAGGATCCCGAGCAGGCCATCAAGGATCTCGCGCTGTTCTCCGAAAAGGCCACCATGCGTCACCACGCCGTCGGCGGCTGGGAGAACGTCAACGCCGTCTGGGAGTGGGCAAAGAACTTCAACTGCGATATGGTGCTCTGCAACGACAACATCGCCTGCAAGGGTATGCTCGGCGTCCATGCTCTCCTTGAGGAGCAGGCTCGCGATCTGGGCTTCCACTTCATATTCATTGAGCATGACCTTGAGGACAGCCGCACCGTCTCCCGTCAGGATATGAGAAACTGCGTCAACAACTATATGTCCGTCGTTCTCAACGAGAAGCCGCTTGACCCGACCATCGTAGAGTTTGACGACTCCATGGCATACTAAGAAAGGCGGAACGTGTTATGAAGAAATTTTTCAAGGTACTTTCAAAGATAATCGGCAAGCTCCTTGTTGCCGCGCTTATCTTCTTCGTCGTCACCTTTGGCCTTTACATCACCAACGGTGAGAATAAGCTCATATACTACGTCGTGCGCCCGTTGCTCAATAAGCACTATAATTCTCAGGTTCGCGACAGAAGAATCGTCTGATTTCCCCGGCTTCGATTTTTTCGCAATATAGCAAACCGCCCGCTGTGTCTTTCACAGCGGGCGGCTTGTATGTCAAAGTTGTCAAAGAAGTGCAGAAGCCTTGGCTCCCCCAGCTTGTCAAAAAAGTTTGTTTGAACTTTTTTGACTGCGCTTCTCCTGCCGCGCATTTTTATAAATCAAAATGTTGCTTCGCTCAAAAGCCTTGATAAATCAAGCCTTTTGACGGCAGGTTATTGTACCGCGAGGCGGGTCTTTTCTCGCTGAGGCTCGGTCACGGAATGGCTCTGATATGCCACCGGCATATCATTCACTCCCATTCCGCCGCTTCGCTACCCTCGCGCTCCCCGCTGCTCTGTCGGCGTGAGATTTGTTGTGGTTTTTTGACAGTCTTGGCTCCCCCTCTGGGGGAGCTGGCCGAAATCTTTGATTTCGGTCTGAGAGGGCAATTAGGCCTCCCCTGTGTAAGGGGAGGTGGGGGAAAGCTTTGCTTTCACTCGGAGGGGTTGTAGACTGAAAAGTTATGATATTCGTTAGTTTTGAGGGGAAATTGCGGCTTTTTGATGCTGACAATCCCTCATCTCCGCGCCAAGAGCCGCCGTCAGGCGGCGGTTGTGCTTCGAAACGCGCCTGCGGGCGCAGAGTCAATACCCTCTCCGTCACGCCTGACGGCGTGCCACCTCTCCCAAAGTGAGAGGCAAGGCGCTATCGCGCTCCCCGGTACTCTATCGAGTGGGTCTGTTTATTGCTTTTTGACAAACTGAACGCCCGCTGTGTCTTCGCACAGCGGGCGTTCTTTCGCGTTATGAGTTATTACGATGACGCGGGAGAATTAATTCACCCGTATGAGCTCTTCGCCGTCTACGGCGTAGATGCCGCCGTTTTCCGTTCCCTCGGGAGGGGAGGCGAGGTTGTATATCACAACGTAGTCAAAGCGCGCGACACTATCCGGCAGGGGTGTCATTTCAATATAGCTCGGGCGAAGCTCCGTGCGGAGAAGCATAAACTCGATAGTGTCCGACCAGTCGGTGGCGAACAGTATATCACAGCGCTCACCCTGCGTCAGGGCATTGAGTGTCTCGTAGTACGGCTCGAAGCGGCTGTGGAGCGTCTGGGTTGCTTTCACATTGCGTCTGGCAATCACGCGCGCCGCAGGCCGAATCGGTGTGAACAGAAGCGCCGCCGCGATGACGACGGCCGCCGCGCGCTTCATTGAGACGGCACCGCGTCTGATGAGGTCGGCCGTCAGCATGAGCGCGAGCACCGCGTCCACCATTAGAATATTGTTGAGATAGCGCTCCATACTTATAAGCTCGACGGCTTCGTGCTCAGGCATGGCGTATACAAAGAGCGCACCGTTCATCACGAAAAACGCAATATTGGCAACAAGCATCAGGACAAAAACCCGCGAGTAGAACTTATCCCCGTCCCGGGAATCCTTCTCCTTTTTAAGCGTCAGCCAGAGCGCCACCATCAGCAGTGCCAGCAGTACGAGCGCGCACAGTTGTGGAGCGATGGCCTCCTCGTCAGTGAGCGGCTTCTGTACGAGCGCCTTAAGATACTCGCGCAGTATCGCACTCGTGTAGTCCGAGTCGCCCAAATGCTCCGCAACAATGGCCATGCTTGCGCCGCCGGTGGCCTTGGCGTGATTGAGCTTCACATGGAGCTCCCATATCAAGCGTGGGATGAGCGCCGCGCAGGTATAGAGCACACAGCGGAGGCGATATCCCTCCCTTTTTTTCATATGCTCCGCCATAAACACCGCAATCAAAACGGCGACGGCAAAGGGAAGCCCAAGGGATTTCGTAAGCGGCAGGAGAATAAGTATTGCGGCGAGGTTGAGCCGGTCAAGCCGTGTTCCCCCCTCCCGGTCGATGAGCGCATGGGCGAGCCCCAGCGCAAGCAGGACGCTCAGAAATGGGTCGATATATATTCTTGAATATGCAACACTTTGGAACACGAGAGGCAGACACCATATCACCGCCAAAAAGCTCCAGCCCCAAAGTCTTTTGAGGTCAAAGCGCTTCAGGAACGGGAAAAACAGTGCAAACATTAGTATCTGATAGGCGAAGTACAGTATCCACTCCGCCATACTCTCGCCGCTCACGAGCATATATATCCGCTCACAGCAATATTGAAACAGTGCCATGGCGGGCGGATATTCGGGAAACATGGAGTCGGACAGCGGCACCGTGCCGAAGCCGCCGAGAGTGGTCATCACCTTTACGATGTCGCCCCAATGCGAAAACTCATCCCATGCGCTGAGGCGCATACCGTAGTTTATCACCACGAGGAACGCATAAAGCGCCGCGAAAATGAAAAAACCGGGCGTGAAAAAGCGCTTTTTGAACTCCTCAACGCCGTTGCGCACGAGAAGGTACACCACGGCGACGAAAGCCGCGACTGCCGCCGCAAGCGTTACATATACCCCCACGGGCAGGAGGCCAACCACGCCGAAAACGAAGCCGACGAGCACAATGCCCGTGCAGGTAAGCGGCAGAACATCCTCGAACACTCCCCTGCCGAGAGCGCACACGAGCGCACCGCCCGAGCATAGCAACACGAAGAAGATCATCAAGGTTATTATCGACGAGATCATACGCTCATCCTCCGATCAATTAATCGATTCCCGCAATTATACCGCTGTCGGAAAAGCTATAGATATAAAGCGTCATGTAACTGCATTCTTCAATGGATTCAAGCGTCAGCTTTTTCGACACCTCCTGCCTGTATTCCTCCGATGCACCCGTCTGAAGATATGTCATAATATTTCCTCCGGCAAACTCAGACTCGGCGGTGACTATTCTGGAGCGTTTGGGATCAATGCTTTTATATGCATTTTGATCCACGAGATAGGTCAGTGGGCAGAAAAGCTGGCTTGGAGAACCGGTCGGCTCAATCAGGTTAGAGCTGATTTTCCCTTTTGACGACGTAACAAATATAGGCATTGTAGCAAAATCCTGATATATGCATTCTACGCCTTCCACAACCAGAGTGTCCGCAACATGGTCAGCGAAGGTGCGAAGCTCCCTGTATCTCGCGACGTTCGGATAGAAACTGTAAAACCAGTTCCCCGCCGCGCAGATGAACAAGAGTATCAGCAGTGCGCTTCTCACCTTTCCGGCAAGTATCCCGGTCATATAGGCAAAAGACACCGCGGCTAAAAAGTACCAGACGAAGTAATATATGCTCCCTACTTCCATCAACAGCGTCCCCACCGCGAGCACGCCCAGTATGCTTATCCAGCAGAATATGCACAGCGTGGCTATCGGCGAGCTGTCTTTCCTGATTATTATCATTATCAGTGCCGTAACAGAGATCGCAATTACAAAAAGCTCGGCCACACCCAGCGGTAACCATTTTATCCCCATTTCAAAATAATGACCTACAAGCAGATACCTCAGGTACTCAAGGCTTCTAATCAGATTCTCGAGCAGTTCCCCGAACGAGGAGACCAGCGCTGGGCTATCTATGACGGGATTTGCGTTTATATCGAGCAGCTTGATAAATATAAGTCCGCATATGTTGGCTGCGGATATCAGCAGAACAAATACGGAGCGCCTGTTGTTCTTCCGCTTAAGTATGAAGAGATACCACAACTCGACCAGAGCTATCGGAATTATCAGCACCAATGTCTCTCGCGGGCTTTGCATCCCGAGGGCGAATGAGACCGCGCATGAGACGGCCACCGCCGGCGTCATTTTCCTGCCCGCGTCCAGGCGGAAATATGTCCCCATGCAGAGATATATTCCTATCAGATAGCAGGCATAGTAGCTTGCCATGGTGTAAAAAAACTGAAAGGTTCTCCTGTCGGTGCTGAAGCTCTGTCCGATAAGGACGGCGCCGGAAATACAGCAAAGACCCACCGCCAGAGCTTTTTTGTTGCAAAACGGCTTGATGCACCAGCAGAAAAGGAATATCTCAATAACCGTCATTATGCAGGAGGCGATACCGAGTGCCAGTGCACTGTCCCCGATAAAATTACAAAGGAGAGCCGCGACGACCGGCGTGGCTATCACATAGACCTGATTGCCGAAAACCCAGCTCTGCGGGAACAGCGTTCCCTCCTCCGCCATAAGCTTCGCCACATGAGCGTCGGCGTACATATCACTGTTGAAAAGACAACTCCCGAAAATGTTCGTCAGCATTATCGTCACAAGATAAACGCCCGCCGCAAGAAACAGGAGCTCCGTGAGCCCCGGTTTTTTCCCTGTTTTCATTGTCTCTCTCCCAAATCATATGTTCTGTACTGTATCGCCTCAGCAATATCGTCTGCGGAAATATCCTGCCGCCCGTCAAGGTCGGCAACTGTGCGTGCAACGCGGAGTATGCGGTCATAGCTCCGTGCGGTGAGCCCCATGGTGTCAAAGGCCATGTGCATGAGCTCCTCACACTCCGGCGTGAGGGCGCAGAAGCGGTCAAGGCCGCGGCTGTCCATGTTCGCGTTGCACATCGTACCGCCGAAGCGTTGCCGCTGTACGGCACGGGCAGCATCAACACGGCGCTTTATGTCGGCGGAGGGCTCGGCACCGGAGCGGCTTTTCAGCTCCTCATACTCCAGCGCGGGAACCTCGACGATTATATCTATCCTGTCAAGAAGCGGGCCGGAGATGCGGCTGTGATAGCGCCGCACATCGTTCTCCGAGCACCGACATCGCCCGGAGGAATGGCCGTACCAGCCGCACTTGCAGGGGTTCATGGCGCACACCAGCATGAAACGGCTGGGGAACGTGACCGTCCCCGCCACACGGGAGACGGTAACCTCACCGTCCTCAACAGGCTGGCGCAGAACCTCCAGCGCGTCAGTGCGAAATTCCGGCAGCTCGTCCAGAAAAAGCACGCCGTTGTGGGCAAGACTTATCTCGCCCGGTCTCGGCAC
>CAZPLL010000010.1:0-37518 GCA_964587485.1 uncultured Oscillospiraceae bacterium
GAGAGTATTTGCGTTTCTGTGATCGCTGCGGTCAGCGTCTTTGCTGGGAATTGTTCGATTATGCAAATGTAGTCCATGCACCCCGCAAGCCAAAATAATATTATGTGAAACAAATAGCGTAAGGTTTGATTTGCTCTTTCCTTACGCTATTTGTTTTGTCGCTTACTTTTCGAAGTCATCCAGGGTTGCATATAACCCTTTAAGGAAAGCATCTTGGTCGATACAACAATGAGAGAGAAAGCGAACAAGTGTTTCGGTAGATAAACATGTGCGACCACTTTCAAGCTTGGTGTAAGCACGAGTGGAAATATGTAAGCGTTCGGCCATTTCAGCTTGGGTAATACCAAGAGCATCTCTCGTAGAGAGCAGTTGGCAACAGTCATAATGTCTGAAGTGCGGATCATTTGAGTTTTTCACAGGAAATCTCCTTTTAAAAAGATTTCCTATACTCTATAAAGAAACCGAACTATGGAACATGACCTGTAGTTCGGGAAAGAGTCTTGTGATGGGGGATATGTGAGATGATGACACGCAATAAAATGCAAAACCGGGGACAGGTGGAGTTTACAAGCCTGGACGAATTAGTACCCGAAGATCACCTGGTGCGCAAGCTTGAGAATGCTATAGATTGGAGCTTTATTTATGAGCTGGTAGAGGATAAGTATTGTGAAGATAACGGACGCCCCAGCTTAGACCCGGTAGTACTTGTGAAGCTTGCAGTTATACTCCGTATTCTGAACATAAGGCGGTTAGGCTTATGAGAAGTTTGCAATGCGGGAAGTTTTCTAATGCGGTATGCAACAGATGCACCCTCAGGAAGTTTACATCAGGAGATGATTTCGCATGACTGTTGAGGCTTCCTTATGGCACAAATCAGTTCTTATTTAATTTTTCTTAATATGACGCTATGCGGCTTTGATTTAATTGAAAACTCCGGCGAAATATGTTATAAAATAACAGATAGAAAATATTTGGGAGTAAGACATGAGAACTGCCACCAGAACAAGGTTTATTACCCTGCTGCTTGTAATAGCTGTCATTGCCGGCGCCGCGTTGCTGCTTATCAGCCGACTTGAGCCCGAGGAGGTCGATCCTCATGCCGGCCAGGTATATGTCAACGATGGCTTCGGTATGGTCTGGATGACTCCGCTTGAGGGTGTTCCGGTGAACGTTATCACAGCGGAGGAAATCACCAATATAAACGGACGGATTGACTACAGCGGCGATAAGTATACCACACTCCGCGGTGTGGATGTTTCCGAGCACCAGTGGGATATCGACTGGTCCGCAGTCGCGGCCTCCGGTATCGATTTTGCTATGATCCGTGCCTGCTACCGCGGTTATACCGAGGGTGGTCTCTTTACCGATCCGTACTTTACAAAGAACATCGAGGGCGCTCTTGCAAACGGTATTCAGGTCGGCGTGTATGTTTTTTCACAGGCGATAAGTGTTCAGGAGGCGATGGAGGAGGCGGACTATATTCTCGCTCTCATCGAGGGGTACGATGTGACCATGCCCGTGGTGTTTGACTGGGAAAAGATAGAGGATAACGATCTTGCCCGGACGAAGGATCTTGACAGTGAGATCCTAAATGACTGCGCTGTGGCTTTTTGTGAAAAGATCAGGCTGGCGGGGAAAACTCCTGCGGTCTATTTCAACCGTCATTTGGGATATTACCGATATGACCTGTCGCGCCTGACGGATTATATGTTCTGGCTCAGTGTCCCGGGGAGATACCCCGAGTTCTATTATGAGGCGGACATATGGCAGTACAGTTTTACCGAACAGGTACCCGGTATCGACGAGCCGGTCGATATGAATCTCATGTTTGTCCCCGTGCCCGAACCGGCGGAGGAAACTCCGAATGTGTGATGATATGGGTTCTATAATATGCGTTGGGCAGGCTGTTTGACGCGCAAATGTCACTTAACAGTTAAAACGCAACAAATTACAGCTATAATACTTGAGGACAGATTGACAAAATTCAGGACAGGGAGGATGAGCATGATAACGAAGGAGCAGTATCTGCGTGACCCTTGCGGCAGTGCGTCCATCCCTTACTGGAAAACAAGGTCCGTCGTTGTGCCGGAGGGCATGATGATCGTGCATGGCAGTGCGTATCAGAAGGAAGCCTATGAGGGCTTTACGGATGAGCCCTAT
Organism: uncultured Oscillospiraceae bacterium; assembly: GCA_964587485.1. GTDB lineage: Bacteria > Bacillota > Clostridia > Oscillospirales > Oscillospiraceae > Limivicinus. Next base: position 2,161 of record CAZPLL010000010.1, read on the forward strand.
TTTCGCCTGCACCACGATTTGCGGAATTTATCAGAGCCGGTGCTTTCTGCCGGATTTTCTGCTTGTGGGGCTGAATTGTCTGATTTTGCGGCACATATCAACAGTTGCTACACCGGAATCGGATCAACAGTGGCGGAGCTGCGTAGCTATACGGCAAGAGCTGTTTACAGTGCGTCGCTGTGGCTGGCGGTTCAAGATGACCAAACCGGAAGCATTGTTGCCACCGCCATCGGAGAACTGGACACAGAGCTTGGCGAGGGCGTACCGGAGTGGGTTCAGGTGTCTCCGTATTATCGTGGCCGTGGACTTGGGCACTATCTTGTTTCAGAACTTCTGTGGCGCATGAAAGACTTTGCAAATTTTGCTACGGTATCGGGGCAATGCAACAATCCATCCACACCGGAAAGCCTGTACCGCAAGTGCGGATTTACAGGAAATGATGTGTGGCACATTTTGACAAAAAGACAGTCCTGCTGAGTCAAGACAGTAAGATCACAGAGGCATCCATGAGATTTCGCTAAACGCAGTAACGCCACTACAAGAAAAATGAGAGGTGACAAAATGGGAGTTCTTGATTGTGCCAGCGGAGCATCCGTTTGGCGGAGCTATGACTATTATAAGGAGAAGAAAGTGGTGTCCCTTGAAGAAATCGGAACGAACATCTTCTCTGCAAAGGTTTCGGGGAATTTGGATGACCCTTATTCCGTTGAGTTAAATATTGACCATCCGAGAAAATCAAAATGCAACTGTCCTCATGCAGACGGCAGGAGAATTATCTGCAAGCATATTGTAGCCACATACTTTACTCTTCGCCCGCAGGAGGCAGAAAAGGTATACGCAGAGGCGATAGCCTGTCAGGAGGAAGAGGAAAAACGTGAGGAAGAACTTGACGATAAGCTGTGCAACTATGTGGAGCACATGAAAAAGAGCGAGTTGCAGGAGACTTTATTGCAATTACTGTTCGATGGTCCACTATGGCAATATGAGAAGTTTCTCAAAGAAAACGGACTGGATGACTATTGGTAAAGTATGCTGTTATATGAGCGCAGTTATATACGCCTGTGGCGTTCTACATAAGAGCAGCAATGCCGGACGCACCTGTAAAAACAGTGAATCAGGCGCTTGTGTTGCATCCGGCGGTAATATCAGAACGGGAGGAGCAGTTCAGTGACAAAAAGTGATAAGGGGAAAATAACAGCCCTCGTCATCGTGCTATGCTTCGTGCTGGCCGCGGTAATACTGTATTTTTTCCCGGTATACCGTATCGCGAAAATCGGCTCAATGACACTCGGCAATTACTATACTGACGAGGAAATCGGAAAGGCTCTCTGCATCGGCTCCGCGTCCGACAAGCGGGAAGCGAGGGCTGTACTGCGCCTGGCAGAAAAAGCTTTTGAAGATGTGAAACATACCCGCGAGGAAAATGAAGCAGAATACGGCCTGCTTGCGAGATACGCTACATCGACGGACAGCTACCCCGACGCGGCCTACAGCGAGTATAGTCTCAAGCTGTGGTCAGCTCATCTTGATGAGAGTGAGGGCTGGATATGGGTTTATTATTCCGCGGATACCTTCGATCGCGACGGCAACCGGATCCGCGGCAGTGTCGATATACCCGCCCTCTGGAAAGTGGAAAAGAACGACAGCGGCGAATGGACGGTCGTACAAATTCGCGAGCACCCGTAAGCGTATAAAGGACAGAGCATCCATTCACACGAGGCACCGAACCCGCAGTGGTCAATATACAAGGAGCCGGCCTGTAGATAAAAGCCGATAGGGGAATGAAAAACGTTCCCCTATCGGTCTTTCTATATGTATTTGCGTACTCACACAGATATTCTCACCTTACTGCCGCCGGTTTTTTCTTTGGTGACGACGATCTGTTTATCTATACGCGACTTGAGCTCGCCGACGTGGGAGATTATTCCGACGAGGCGGTTCCCCTCGGTAAGGCCGCTGAGGGCGCGCATGGCCTGGTCAAGAGACTCCTCGTCCAGCGAGCCGAAGCCCTCATCCACAAACATCGTCTCAAGCCTCACGCCTCCGGCAGAGGACTGAATTTCGTCCGCAAGCCCCAACGCGAGAGACAAAGACGCCTTGAACGTCTCTCCGCCGGAGAGAGTTTTAACACTGCGCTCGGTACCGTTATAGTGGTCGATAACATCCAGCTCAAGCCCGCTTTGACTTTTGAAATTATCGGCATCGGCGCGACGCTTGAGCTCATACTGTCCGCCGGACATGACCATAAAGCGGATATTAGCGCGGTCAATTATGCGGTCAAAGAAAGTCATCTGGATGTATGTTTCGAGAGCGATTTTTTCCTTGCCGCTTATCGTCCCGTTCGCCGTGTCGGAGAGGGACTTCATCCAGCCGTAGCGCTTTTCCAACTGTGCTAACTCATTCAGGCGCTCGCACATACTGTCATGCGCCGCTCGGTTTGAATAAACGCGGCTGTCAACGGTCTGCTTTTTCAGCCTCAGCTTGCCCCTGAGTGCCTCTGTGCGCTCCTCCTCAGCTGTTTCCGCCGCCACGTCAAGCGTTGGGGCTTCTGCAAGCTGTGAGCGCAGGCCATCCGTCTCTCCGGACAGTACGGCCACCGCCTTCTCAAGCTGCGCGTGCTCGCTCTCGGCACGGGCGAGAGCTTTTTTTATATCCTCCGCCATGCCTGTGAGTTCACGCATACGCGCCCGTGCCGCTTCTCTGTCCGGGAACGGAAGCGAAGATACAAGCTCCCGCGCACGGCGGCGCATTTCGGCAAGCCGCGAGGAGTTGAACTGCACGGAGGCACTGAGCGTTTCTTTTGTCTCGGAGAGGGTGCTCAGCTCCGCTTCCGTTTCGTGAAGAAGCTTCGCCGTCTCATCTCTGTGCGCGGCTCTTTTTTTCGCCTCGGCCAGATCATGGGTAAGCTCATCTATTTTCTCTGCCGTTTTTTCGAACAGCTCGGATGCTACGGGTGCAAGGCGATCATCATCCGTCTCGGTAATCAGCCCCGTGCGCAGACGTTTTTCCGCCTGTGCGCAGGACGCGGTAGCGGCAGTATGTCCGTCGCGACAGGCGTTTAATGCCTCGTCTGCGGCGGAGAGACTTTTCGATATGCTTTCATATCGGTCGTTCAGGGTGTGAAGCGCATCCTCTGCCGCGGCTACGCTTTCGAATTGCAGATGCTCCCGGAGAGCGGCAACGCGCCCGCTCAGTGCGGCGAGGGAAGCTTTGCCTGCCGCAAGGAGGTTTGTGAGCTCTTCCTTCGCAGCGAAAACGGTGCCGGCCATCTCTTCAAGCGCCGGAAGCATTGAGTCGAGGCTTTGCCGTTGTTTGTTCCGCTCCTCGGCGGTGCAAATCTGCTCGGTAAGGGCGCTTATCCTCCTCTCGCTCTCCGCGGCAAGTGTCGGTATATCGTTGCGTGCGACATCAAAATCCGCAAGCGCCACGTTCACTGTGCTCTCACGCGCGTTACGTTGCGTCCTTACCGCGGCACATTCCGCGCTTATCCTGCGGAGTTCATCCTGCGCGCGGGCGCTTTCCTCGTGCAGAGTGTTCAACTCATCCTCGCTTGGTGCTTCCGCGGCGCCCTCTGCCGGGTGCGGATGGTGCACGGAGCCACACACAGGGCAAGGAACATTATCCCGAAGCCCTGATGCAAGCACACCTGCCTGTGCCGCGAGAAAGGCTCTGTTTAAGTTTACATAATTCTTTTGCAGCTCATCAGTCGTTTTCTCCGCAAGAACAAATTCGGCCTGTTTTTTTTCAAGCAGTGTCCCGAGAGCGTCAAGGTCGGAAATATCGTCTCGAAGTCTGCATAATGCCGTCAGGCGCCGTTCCTCCGTCTCCTTTTCGCGCGTAAGCGTTTCGAGCTCTGCCGCCGAGTCCTTGAGCGCCGCGAGCTCCTCACGGCAGACGCTGAGACGCATCTGCGCCGTCTCATATTCACTGTTCTTCAGCTCAAGCCCGGCTTCAAGGGCGGCGAGCTTTTCCGCTTCCCTGCGCGCGGAGGCTGTGTTTTTTTCAAGCTCCGCGTAGGACGGAAGCTCCGCTTCAATGCGCGCCGCTGACTTTTTCAGTTCGTCAAGCGTGTTCTTCTGCGGCGCAAGTGCTTCGCGGGCTTCGCGGGCGGCGGTTAATGCAGTCTCCGCTCTGTCGAGCCGCTCACGGCACAGGAGATATTCGCCGAGCATTTCCCGTTCTGCCTCGGCACGACCCTTGTCGGCGCTCAAACGCTGTATATCCTCAGCCGCGGAGGCAATCTCCTGAGCCTCCGCTCTCAGATGAGCCGCGCTTTCGTTTCCCGCGTTGATTGCCTCATCGGTTTTGCGAAGCTTATCTGTGTCGGAATCGAGCTGCGCGGAGATGCTTTTAATGTCGGCGTTCAAGGCCGCAAGCGTCTCATACTCGCCAAGCCTGCTCTCAAGAAGTGCCAGCTCACCGACGCACGCCGCCGCCTGCGGCTGTCTCTCACGCTCGGCCTCCAATGCGGAGGAGGAAAGATCAAGCTTGAGCCTCTTCTCCTCCAGCTCCGCAAGCTTCCCGGCAAGCCCGGCACGAAGCTTTTCGGTGTTTTCATTTTCGCGCAGTCTGGCGTGGATATCCTTGAGCCGCTCCTCAAGCGCATCTATCTCGCGGCCCATATCGTCGGACAACTGCTCGTCCTGCGCTATCACACGCACGATGAGCTCAAGCGTCTCGCCCGCCGGCATACGTCCGGACTTTGCCTCAAGGAGCTGCGCGTAGAGCGTGCTTTCCTCGTCACAGGCAATCTCTTCCGCGTACTGTCTGACGCTCGCGGTGAGCTCCGCGCAACGACGGCTCAGGGCAATGGTCTCCGTCCTCAGCTCGTCCTGAAGCCTGCGATACGGCTCAGTTTTGAAGAGCTCGCGAAATATCGCCTTCCGTTCCTCGGTGGGGGAGAGGAGCAGCTTCTGAAAATCGCCCTGCGCTATCATGGCTATCTGTAAAAACTGTCTGCGGTCTATGCCGAGAATATCCCGCACGGCATCGGTAACGTCCTTCGTTTTGGTCACGATACGTCCGTCCGGGCAGACAAGCTCTGCCTCGGCGCGGCGCACGGTGAAGCCCTCGCCGCGGGTCTTGGGGCGCTGATACTCCGGGTTCCGCCGGACGGTATACAGCTTACCGCCGCTCTGAAAGACGAGCTCCACTTCGGTTGGCGTGTCGGGCGCGGCGTATTTCGAGCGCAGCATCCCCGTGTCGCGGTTGTCGCCACTGGCTTCACCGTAGAGCGCGTAGGTTATGGCGTCGAAGATAGTGGTTTTCCCCGCGCCGGTATCGCCCGTGATGAGGTACAGACCGCTCACGCCCAGCCTGTCAAGCTCAAGAACAGTCTTTCCCGCATAGGGGCCAAACGCGGACAGCGTAAGCTTTATCGGTCTCATATTTCCGCCTCCCACGTTTTTTCTATAAGCTCAAGTATATATTTCTTCTGTTCATCGTTCATTGCGCTGTTATTTTGCAGAGTATAAAAATCAGCGAAAAGCTCGGCGGGGGATTTTTGTTCCACCGCGGAGTCGGCTTTTATTTCCGAGCTTGTGCGTGTGCGGGAATTGTCGTAGTCAAGCCTCATCAGATTGTGATACACTGCCCTCAGCTTTCCCATTGCCTCGGGAACATCCTCCTCGTCGGTGAGGGTGATGTGCGTATAGTCCTCCTGCCAGCGGGTGTTTTCGTAAAAGCTTCGTGCCGTCAGCTCCGCGTACTTGCCTCTCAGCTCTACCATGTCATGCAGAGGTGTCAGCGCTATCGTCCGAAGCGTAAGCTTGCCCTTTTCACACAGCTCGGCGACCGTTACGGATTTTGCGTCCCTCGCCTCGGAGAAGGAATACTTCAGCGGCGTACCGCAATAGCGTATTTTCTCTCCGCAATTCTGGGGCGAATGGATATGACCGAGCGCAACATAGTCGAACGGCTCAAACACCGCCGCGTCAACATTGTCCGCCCCGCCGACGGATATCTCCTCGGAATCACTGCGGCTCGCGCCGGTGACAAACTGATGCGTCACCAGCACGTTACGCCGCTTCCGGTCGAGCTCCATATGGCGTATCGCCGTGCGCACGGCATCGGTGTAGCTGTTTATTTCCTCCTCGGGAAAGGCACGGCGGACGTGAGCAGGCTTGATAAACGGGAGAAGCCATATGTCGGTCTCGCCGTACTCGTCGCTAAGTGTTACACGCTTCGCCTCTCCGTCGTATACCGGAGAGAGGTGTATGCCTCTGTGCTCCATGATGCGTGAGGCAAAGGCGATCCTTTCCGGCGAGTCGTGGTTGCCGCTTATGACAAACACGCTTGCAAGCGACGACGCGGCCACAAGAAAGTCGTCAAACAGCCCGACAGCCTCCGCCGGAGGAACGGTCTTGTCGTATATGTCGCCCGCAAGGATAACGCCGTCGGGCTTTTCCGCCTTGATTATCTCTATCGTCCTGTTGAGGATATGGCGCTGATCCTCGAGCATGGAATACTCATTCACACGCTTGCCGAGGTGCAGATCCGATAAATGTATCAGCTTCATTCCAAACTCCCGTCAGAGTATTTTTTCTCATTATATCATTTGTTCGTTTTTTTACAACGGATAAAATAATGACCGAACCCGGGTATTGTCGGCTTCGGCCATAAATGTATACATAATTAAGTTTACATAATATAAGAAACCGTTCTTCCGACAAGCGCCATTATTTCGCCGTGGATATCCTCAACGCTCCTTAGCTCACCGCCGCGGCAGCACTTGACAATATCCCAGCCGAGAGCCCTGCCGCAGTAATCGGCCGCGCGTCTCGCACGGTTAAGATAGTCAATGTTGCTCTCATGGATGTCCTTTTTTTCCTCGTGTCCGGCGTACCTTTCGCTCATCAGCTGCTGACTCTCGTCAACATCCACCTGAAGATATATCACTCTGTCCGGCGCCGGAATACCAAGCAGTCTGTATTCAAAATCAAAAAGCCAGCGCAGGTATTCATCCCACCGTTCCTCCGGGAGCTTACAGCACTGGTGTATCGCGTTGGAGGTCGTGTAGCGGTCGGCAAGGATAATGCCCCCATCCGCATAGAAGCCGCCCCAGTTCTTTTTGTATGAGGCGTAGCGGTCAACCGCGTAAAAGGATGACGCCGCGTAGGCATTGACCGAGGCCGGATCGCTCCCGAATTCGCCGTTGAGATACATTTTCACGAGCGCGGAGGAATCCGAGGAATAATCCGGGAATGATATCTTCCTTACGGCAGTGCCGCTTTTCTCCAACGCCCTGTACAGCAGTCCGGTCTGGGTCGCCTTTCCGCTGCCGTCCAGCCCCTCGATCACGATAAGCTTTCCTTTCATATCTCTACCCGCCTTCTGATTGAAATATATCCCGCGCATACCTGCCGTGGCCGACAGTGTTCGCTTCATGATGCTTTTGTCCGTCCCAGGCATAGAGCGGACTCTCAGGTTGGCTTTATGATATAACAGTTTTCGTTTTTTTACAAGTCCGTTACCGGCTCAAATTTATCTCTACCGATATCAGGTTTACATAATTCATACGAAAAACTTATTTCGCGCTTGATTTGGAATAAACCGCATGGTATAATTATTTTGTAAATTTTCAACAAAAATATTGGGAGGAAAGGTATGCCATACGGCGTTTTTCTGTACCTCGCGATTTTTATTGTCTTTACCGGAATCCATCTGTACGCCAGCAGGATCAGACGCGCAAGCCTCAGAATGGCGACGAAGCCCATTATACTCCTCGCCATACTCGGGATATATCTTGAGTATGTACACTACGTTGGGGTCGAGGCGTCGGTGTTTGTCGTTCTGGCGATAGTAATGAGCTGGTTGGGAGACGTACTGCTTATCCCCAGCGGAAAGAAATGGTTTTGTTACGGCGGCGTGGCATTTTTATTCTCACACCTGCTGTTCATGCTCGCGTATGTCGAGTCGGGTATAGCTTTCACCGCGATCAGTCCGGTTGCTGTCATGCTCATCTCACTCGTATACCTCGTCACGGTTTGTCTGGTGTTTTACAGATTGCGCTCCAGTCTGCCGAAATCGCTCTTTTACCCGATGCTTGCGTACCTCGCCACCAATGCCATGATGAACTGCTTTGCGTGGTTCAGGGTGCTCAGCGGCTCATGCTCTGCGGTTTTCGGGCTCATCACTGGTATCGGCGCACTGCTGTTCTTTATTTCCGACTGTATACTGTTTTTTGTCCGCTTCGATAAAAATTTCCCCATCAAGTCGCACTTCGGCGTCATGCTCACATATTCGCTCGGTGAGTTTATGATCGTGACCGGACTTATGATGCTTGCATAGACAAGGAGGCAACTCATGAAATATATTTTATACAATCCTCTGGCGAATAACGGCATTAAGCCCGATTTTCTTGAGCATATGGAATACATTGACGTTACCTGTCTTGACTACGGGAAGTTTTTCGACTCTCTCGCAGAGGAGGACGAGGTCGTTTTCGTCGGCGGGGACGGCACCCTTAATTACTTTATAAACGCCGTTGACACCGACACAATCAGGAACAGGGTCTATCTCAGACCCTCCGGCACGGGCAACGACTTTATGAACGACCTTAACGAGCACAGCGACCGCGAGATACTTATCAACGACTACATAAAGAACCTTCCTACCGTATACGTCAACGGACTGAAGCGCAAATTCATAAACGGCATAGGCTACGGTATTGACGGCTACTGCTGTGAGGTTGCCGACAAGATAAGAGAATCCGGCTCCGCCGCAAGGATCAATTACACCGTTATAGCAATCAAGGGTCTGCTCTTTTATTTCAGAAAAAGAAAAGCCACTCTCACCGTTGACGGCAGCGAGTATTCATTTAAGAACGTGTGGCTGGCGCCAACGATGAAGGGACGGTTTTACGGCGGCGGGGTTATGGTTTCTCCCTATCAGGACAGAACCGGAGATACACTCTCCGTCGTGATATACAGCTGTCCGTCACGCCTCAAGTCACTTGTCATTTTCCCGAGCAGCTTCAAGGGTAAACACGTCAAGCATAAGGATATGGTCACCATCCTCCACGGGAAAGAGTTCGAGGTCAAATTCGACGAGCCCTGCGCGCTCCAGATCGACGGCGAGACCGTCCTCAACGTCTCCTCCTACAGAGTTGAGGGATGATACTCCGCGCCTTTTCCACGACGTCCGGAACGACGGATGAAAAATCTAAAAAGCCCGACGGGAAAGCGTAAGCAATTCCGCCGGGCTTTTTGTCGTCCAAGCCGACCGCAATGCGGTCATGTTTTCAAGGCTGTTTCTCAGGAAGCGCGGCTGGCGTACCAGTCGGAGTAATCGGCGCCCTGACTATCCGGTACGAAGCTGCCGTCCAGCTTCGAGAGGACACGGGCGTAGCCCTCGCAGTCCTCGGGGTAGGGGGTGGGGCAGTAGTCGTTGTAGTTTTGCGTTTTATTCATGGCCCCTTCAATGTTACTGCTGACGCAGTAGGGGATAGTATCATAGCTCTCGGTGGTAACGGTGCCGTCGGCATCACGTTTGAGGTGTACCTGGACGAGTACGGTGTCGGGGTCGGAGGGGGTGGTGTTACCGCCGAAGGTCCAGTTGCCGAGAGAATAGAAAATAGGAACTCCGTTATATTCCTCAATGGGCTGGAGACAGTGAGAGTGACTGCCGTAAATGAGATCCGCACCGGCGTCCACACAGGCGTGCGCCAGCTCTATCTGATAATCAAAGGGGGAGTAATAGAGCTCGTTGCTCCAGTGGAACATACATATCACATACTCCGCGCCCTGCTCACGCAGAGATTTTATCGCGTCTAAGGCTGTGTCGGTTTTCCAGTCGGGGCGCATATTCACGCCGGCGGTGTAAATGCCGAGCTTCAGCCCGCTCTCGGTCGTCACTATCTGCGCCTGACATTCCTCACCGTAGGGGAGGCCGTGCTCCTCAAGCGCCGCCTTTGTGGACTCAAGCCCCTTTTCATAGCAGTCCATGATGTGGTTATTCGCGATGGTTACAAAGTCAACACCGCCCGTGGTCATGATGCTTGCGTAGTCGGTCGGGGCGAGAAAGGCGAAGGTTGACCACGTGTAGTCCACCGTGAGCTTTTTATCCGAGAGGATACATTCGAGATTTGCGAGGGTATAGTCGTCGGTGCCGGTGTATTGTATGGAGTTTGAGAATGGATAGCTCGGGTCGCCGTTTACGACTCCGGCGTAGCCCGCGGGATGGTAGGCGTAATTGTCGTTCGACCAGAGCGTGCAGTCACCCACCATGGTGAGCGTGAAATATTCGGGCTCGGGCTCCGGCGTCGGTTCGGGGGTGACCTCGGGCGTCGCCTCCGGAGAAGCGGTGCTCTGCACCATTTCAACGGGCGTTACGGGAGTTTCCGCCGGGGAGTTTTCACCCGCGCCATCCTGCGTTGCACGGAAATAAAGCGTAACCGCCAGCAGCGCTATGGCGAGCATCATCACCGTGACCTTGAGCCCGGTATTATCTTTTCTTCTTTTCTTCTTCTGGTTCATTTCGCAAAGACCTCACACATAAATAGCTTGTATATTATAGTTAACTTCGTCGCATAAAGCAAGAGCGGAGTTGATAATTAATAATTATTCGGAAATAAAAAAGACAAAAATACACTTTTATTTTACACGGTGTCAATGTATAATAAACCCAGAAATATAATGGGAGCGAGTACATATGGATAAAGAACTCAGACGCTATATACCCGATACCGATATTTATCTCTTCAACACCGGCGATGCGCGCAAGGCGTGGCTGTGCTTCGGTTGCACATGGGTGGAGGAACTGAAAATGCACCGCTTCATACTGTGGGCGCCGAATGCGCACGCAGTCTCGGTCGTGGGCGATTTCAACGGCTGGGATGCTTCCGCCGCACCGATGGAAAAGCTTGACGGCGGCGTGTGGGCGGCGTTCGTTCCGGGGCTTGAGATCGGCACTTTCTATAAGTACAGCATAGTCGGCGCGGACGGGAGGACAGTCCTGAAGGCCGACCCTTTTGCGGCATGGTCCGAGCACGGCGCGGACACGGCCTCGAAGGTCTGGCACAGCCGTTATAAATGGCACGACGGCACCTATATGCGCGAGCGTGCGCGGCGTGACTTCATGCACAGCCCCATGAGCGTGTACGAGGTACACCCCGGCTCATGGTGTGAGCTCTCCGGAGAAAAGCCGCCCTACCGCGAGCTTGGGGAGAAGCTTGCCGACTATTGCAGAGAGATGGCCTATACTCATGTCGAGCTTATGCCCGTGACTGAGTATCCCTACGATGCCTCATGGGGCTATCAGGTCACCGGCTATTACGCGCCCACCTCGCGCTACGGCTCACCGGACGATTTCAAGTACATGGTGGACACGCTCCACGCCGCCGGTATCGGCGTTATCATGGACTGGGTCCCGGCACATTTTCCGAAGGACGAGCACGGCCTTGCAAGCTTCGACGGCACTCCGCTTTTCGAATGTAAGGAAAGGCGCATGGCCGAGCATCCCGAGTGGGGGACGCTTATCTTCGACTATGCCTCCTCTCAGGTGCAGAGCTTTCTTGTGTCCTCCGCCTGCCGCTTCTTTGACGAATACCATGTTGACGGTATCCGAGTGGATGCGGTAAGCTCAATGCTCTACTTAAATTATGCCAGACGTGACGGAGAATATACACCGAATAAATTCGGCGGTGAGATAAATCTCGACGCGGTGGAGTTCCTGAAGAAAATGAACCGCGCCGTACTGACGACCTACCCGGGGGCGATAACCGTTGCCGAGGAGGCCACGGCCTTCCCCCTCGTCACGGCGCCGCCCGAGAACGGCGGACTGGGCTTCTGCTTCAAGTGGGATATGGGCTTCATGCACGACACGCTCGACTATATGGAGATAGACCCGCTCTTTCGCGGCGGCAGTCACAACAAGCTCACATTCTCCATGATGTACGCCTTTTCGGAAAACTATGTCCTTGCCTACTCCCATGACGAGGTTGTGCACGGCAAGCGCTCCATGATAGAGAAGATGAACGGCGATTACGAGAGAAAATTCGCCTCGCTCAGAACGCTCTACGGCTACCAGTTCGCCCACCCCGGCAAAAAGCTCACCTTCATGGGCAGTGAGTTCGGGCAGTTCATTGAGTGGAACTGGAAACAGCCGCTTGACTGGATGCTGCTCGACTATCCGCGTCACAGGGAGCTCAGACTCTACTGCGCGGAGCTGAACCGCCTGTATGCCTCGCGTCCGGCACTGTACGACGTGGACTGCTCGTGGGACGGCTTCAGGTGGCTGAACGTTGACGACCGTGACAGAAGCTCCATTGCCTTCATGCGTATGTCCGAGAGCAGGGGGGACTATGTCGTGTGCGTGTGCAACTTTACCCCCGTGTGCTATGAGGGCTTTGTTATCGGTATGCCGGCTGCGGGAACTCTCCATCAGATACTCAGCAGTGACGAGCTACGCTTCGGCGGCGGTGGGACAGAGAATAAAAAGACCGTATATACACGAAAAGAGCCGTTTCTGGATATGCAGAATTCGGCGCGGCTGACTCTGCCGCCGATGTCGGCGGTGTTCTACGAGTTCAGACCGAGGAAGCCGAGAAAAACGAAAATCAGAGGTGAAAAATGAAAAGGGAATTTCAGGAAATGCTTTCCGAGCGCGGACGCCGGGAAATGCCGGGCGTGCTTCTCGCCTCGGCCGAATGTGCTCCGCTTTCAAAAACCGGCGGTCTTGCCGATGTGGTCGGTACACTGCCCAAGTCGCTGAAAAAGCTGGGCATGGATGCTCGCGTCATCACGCCGTATCATCGCTGTATAAAGGATAAATACGCCGGACAGACCGAGCATATGTTCCACTTTGACGTGCATCTGGGCTGGCGCACACAGTACGCCGGGATAGAAAAGCTCGTGCTGGACGGTGTGACGATCTATCTTGTGGACAGCGAGTATTACTTCGGTGACAGGATATATCGCAGCGGCCTCGCGGAGGGAGAGCAGTATGCGTTCTTCTGCCGTGCCGTGCTTGAGGCGTTGCCGTCTCTTGACTTCGAGCCGGAGATTATCCACTGCAACGACTGGCACACTGCCATGCTCCCCATGCTCGCCCGCACCCAGTATCAGGGATGTATGCAGGAGAGCCGCCGTTACCTTCTCACCATCCACAACATCGCCTTTCAGGGAAAGTTCGGCTTTGACTATGTTCAGGATCTCCTTGGCGTGGATGCACGCTACTACACTCCCGAGTTTATGGAGCTCAACGGCTGTGCGGATTTTCTCAAGGCCGGCTGTGTTTTTGCCGACAGGATAAACACCGTCTCGCCCAGCTATGCGTGGGAGATAATGACCCCCTATTATGCCGAGGGGCTCGATGGCATACTCAACGCCCGCCGCGCCCAAGTCTCGGGGATAATCAACGGCATCGACAAAACAGTGTTCAATCCGCACTCGGATGCGCTTCTCCCCGCGCGCTATGACCGCGGACATCTGCGCGGTAAGGCCGTGTGCAAGAGCACGCTTCAGGAGCAGATGGGGCTTGAGATACGCGCGGATGTTCCACTTGTCGCCATGGTCACACGCATGACCGAGCAGAAGGGCTTCGATCTCGTTGCCCATGTCATTGACGACCTTATGACCAACGACGATGTGCAGTTCATGCTCCTCGGAACAGGGGACGAGCGCTTCGAGAATATAATGCGTGCCGCCGAGTCGCGTTACAGGGGGCGGCTGTGCGCCTATATCGGCTACAGCGAGCCGCTCTCGCATCTTGTCTATGCCGCGAGCGACTTCTTCCTCATGCCGTCGCGCTTTGAGCCCTGCGGGCTGAGCCAGATGATAGCCATGCGCTACGGCTCACTGCCCATCGTCCGCGAGACCGGCGGACTGAGAGATACCGTCGCACCCTACAATAAATACACCGGGGAGGGCAACGGCTTTTCCTTCGCCAATTTTGACGCTTACGAGATGCTGGGCGTTATCCGCTCGGCGCTTGAGTGCTATCGTGACAGGGATATAATGCGTGGGCTCATCAGCCGCGCCATGCAGGCGGACTACGGCTTTGACGGCTCTGCGGAGGAATACGCGAAGCTATACATATGGATGCTGTAAGAGAGAGAATTTATAAAATATACTTCGGCGGCAGCTACCGCGAGTGCTGGTCGGAGGACTACACCCTGTCCATCTCCTACGAGGGACGCAAATGTGCCGAGGCTCGTTTTGCGGACGGAAGGTGGCACGCGGTCGGCGGAGACGGTGAGCTTGCGGCTCTGCTCGAAGCGCCTGTCTGCCCACAGCTCACGCGGCTTTATTTCGAGGCCGCGGCCTCTGCCTACGACGGTGCGCAGGAGTGTCTGCGCCGCGGGCTTGAGCTTTCAAAGCTGTATGAGTGCTTCCGTGGCGATTCAAACGCACTCATCGCGCCGGAGCTTATGCGACTGCTGATGGACGACTGCGGCTTTTCCATGGGCGCGGCGTATGATGCCGTCTCAAGCTGTTGTGAGGAGCTGCGCGCACCCGGCATAGACGTTCACGAGCTCTATGCTCTCCAGCCGCGCACTGCCCATGTGGTGAGTATACTGCGCGAAACCTCTCAGGAGCGCCCCGCGGCGGAGCATGATTCGGCGGACGGGGACTTTCGCAGTCCGTTCGGAGCCGTTGAGTGCGGGGAGCGCGTAAGCCTCAGCGCCCGCATACGCGGCGGCAGTGTAAAAAAGGTCACGCTCGTTGTCGAGGGCGACGAACTGCACGCGGAGATCGACACCGAGCGGGACGGAGATATCTGGAGCGCAGTGCTTGAATGTCCCGAGCGGCCGTCGGCGCTCTGGTATCATTTCAGAATAGAGACGGAGCACAGCTCACACTGGCTCTGCCCGGACGAGGGCGGACACCGCGGACGGCTGTACGGAAGCGAGCGCGCGGGCTTCCGCCTCACGGTGCATTGCAGATACTTTGAGACCCCGGCGTGGTTTCGTCGCAGTGTTATGTATCAGATATTTCCCGACCGTTTTGCTTTCAGCAATGACGGCACGGCGGAGCGGGGGATAGAGTACCACCGCGCACTGCACCAGACTCCCGAACTGCACTGTAGTCTTGACGAGCCCGTGAGGTATCAGCCCCGTCCCTTTGAGACGAGCTATTCGCCCGATGACTTTTACGGCGGCACGTTCAAAGGAATAGAGGGAAAGCTTCCGTATCTGCGTGAGCTTGGCATAAGCTGTATATACTTGAACCCCATCTGCGAGGCGCGCTCCAACCACCGCTATGATACCTCCGACTATCTTAGACCCGATCCCATACTCGGCACGGAGCGGGATTTTGAGGAGCTGTGTGCCGCCGCGGACGCACTGGGCATACGCATTGTGCTCGACGGCGTTTTTTCACACACCGGCGCCGACAGTACATACTTCAACCGCTACGGCCATTATCGGGAAAGCGGTGCCTGTCAGGGGGCGTCCTCGCCGTATTACGACTGGTATGACTTCAAATGCTTCCCGGACGAGTACCGCTGTTGGTGGGGCTTTCATGACCTGCCCGAGGTGAACGAGTATAACGCCGGCTGGCAGGACTTCATCATCACCGGGGAGAGCAGTGTCGTCCGCACATGGCTGAGGCGCGGGGCGTCCGGCTGGCGTCTGGACGTGGCCGACGAGCTTCCCGACGAGGTGCTCAGCCTCATTCGCACAGCGGCAAAGCAGGAAAAGCCCGACGCCCCCATAATCGGCGAAGTTTGGGAGGACGCGGTGACAAAGGAGAGCTACGGCAGCAGGCGCAATTACGCGCTCGGCTACTCTCTCGACTCCGTGATGAACTACCCCTTCCGCGCCGCGGTGCTGGATTTCATCCACGGGCGAATAAACGCCTGCGGAATGAGGGACTTTCTCATATCCCAACAGCAGAATTACCCGAAGCCGCTCTACTATTCGCTCATGAACCTTTACGGCTCCCACGATGTGGACAGGCTTCGTACTGCACTCTCGACAAAGGAAGTCATACGCGGCATGAGCCGTGAACAGCAGCTTGCACTGAGCTTTTCCGACGAGGCGCTCGAGCACGCGCTCACGCTTGAAAAGCTCTGCGCGGTCATACAGTTTTCCGTTCCCGGTGTGCCGAGCATCTATTACGGCGACGAGCAGGGGATGTGCGGTGTGTCGGATCCGTTCAACCGCGAGCCGTTCCGTGAGGGGTCAGAGGAACTGCACGACCATTATGCGTACCTTGCGAAGCTCAGGAATGAAAACCCCGCGCTCTCCACGGGAGAGGCGGTATTCGGCGCGTTCGGCGCGGGAGTGCTCACGATATTACGTTATGTAAATCACAACGCAGACACATTCGGAAACAGCGCGGAAAACGGCGCGTTTCTCACGCTTGTAAATGTCGGAACCGAGGCGGTCGAGCTCAGTGTTGACTGCTCGGCGGCAGGCTGCGGAGTGTACCGGGGAACGATCGCCGGAGAGAGCGCGCGTATCATAAAGCTGAAATAGTTCATTAAGGAGAAACAGAATGAAGAATTCAGGACAATCGCTGTGCGAAAGGGCGGCGGACAGACTTGCGGAGCTTGCGCGTGAGTATAAAACGCCGCTTATCGCCACATGGGTCGAGGGGCTGTTGGCACATATGTTTGTGTTTACCAATAAGCTCATCAATCAGGATGAACTGGTCTATCTCTTCAAAAAGGGCGAGACCATCAAATCCGGCCGCTGGATGCTTGAGCTGACGAGCATTATCTTCCCCGATGTTTCCATGCCGTGGATATACGGCGTGATCTCGCTTGCGCTGATTTCGGTGGCGATTTGCCTTGTGGTGCGTATTTTCAATATCCGAAGCCGCCTGTTGCAGATATTGCTTGCCGGGATCATGGTCAGCTTCCCGGCACAGGACAGCATATTCTGCTTCATGTTCACGAGCGCGCCTTATGCGCTGGCGCTGTTCGGCTCCGTCCTGTCTGTGTATATCTTTACAGACGACAGAGCTTCCACACACACACACACGGCGCGGCGCTATCTCCTCTCGTGTGCTGTGCTGGCGTGCTCCCTCGGAATATATCAGAGCTATATAGCGCTGGCGGCAACTCTGTATGTGTTGCTGATGATATCCGCACTACTCAGAGGTGAAGGGGCAAAAGAGGTATTTCGCCGGGGAATAGTATATTTTTCGCTTCTGCTTGCCTCTGTCGGAGTGTACTATCTTGTGACGCTTGCGGTCTGCAAACTTACGGGCATCGAACTCCTCACCTATGCATTCAATGAAAACAGCCTGCTCTTTCGCGTCCTGATAGCGTACAGCAGCTTTCTGGGAACTCTGCTGAAGGGCTACTTCGGCTATGTGAACGGTACTGCGTGCGTTGTCGCGCATCTCGTGATACTCCTTGTGGTCGCGGCGCTTGTCATAGCCTATATCGCAAGGAAAAAGGATGCTTCCGCCGGCGCCTTGCTGGCTCTGTGCATCGCGCTTTTGCCGCTGAGCATCAACAGCATTTATCTCATCGCCCAGACGGGGATCATAAGCAGCTGGACGCAGTATCCCTTCGTGTGCATTTACATCGCCGCCGTAGTTATCGTTGACCTTCTCTGCGAGAACGTTAAATTGCGCGATGTGGTAACGATTGCCCTGACGGTTATACTTATCTCGAATATCTACCTTGCCAACAAAGTCTATCTGAAGGTCTTTTTCGATTATGAAAATGCCTATGCGTTCTATACCGTGCTCGTCTCCGACATTAAAAAGAGTCCCGATTACAATGAAGGTATGCAGGTCTATATTGCCGGTACTGCGGATGGACTGCGCTCCGACGAGAAGTTTGACATAGGACAGGTCAATACCTTCCTTGCGGATCCGGTTAATTTCTATTCCAAGGATACGTTTGTCAACTATTATATCGGCAGTGACATTTCCATGGTGGGCTCCACCGAATACGCGCTGATAAGACAGCTCACCGAAAACGACGATTATGACTCCATGCCGGCCTATCCGGCGGAGGGCTCCATCAGAGAGATAGACGGATACCTTGTTGTAAAGCTGGGATAAAGCCTGATTGAATATGATAAAACGCCGACCGGAGAAACTACCGGTCGGCGTTAATGCGACGCTTTACTTTTTATAGCCCGTCTCAAAGTCCACAACATTGCGGTATTCGCCGCCGTTGAGACAGACGCGGAGGTTCTCCGCCGCGATGTCCACTATCAGCTCCAGTGTGTCTCTCAGGTGGAAGAAGCCCGCCGCGTGCGGGGTTATCATCAAATTATCAAGCCCCCACAAAGGATGATCGGCGGGGAGCGGTTCGATCTCAAAGACATCAACTGCCGCCGCGGCGATATTGCGGTTACGAAGCGCCTCATACAGCACGTTCAGCTCCACCGCGCTCCCACGGCCGCAGTTTATGAATATGGCCGTGTCCTTCATCGCCTTGAAGCGCTCTGCGGTGAAGATGTGTGTGGTGGCGGGGGTACCGGGCAGAACGGAGAAGATCACATCCGCGCGGGGGAGTACGCTGTCAAGCTCCTCGTCGGTGTACAGTTCGTCCACATATTCGGGGCACTCGGACGCTCTGCGCTTGACGCCGATGACATACGCGCCCAGCGCCTTTGCCATTCGCGCGAAGTGACAGCCTATGTCACCCAGACCGATCACCGCGATTACCGCGTCGGCGGGGGAGGTGACGGTCGGTACGTCGATCCACTCGCGGCGAAGCTGTGCGTCGCGGTACAGATGTAGATTTTTCTGCAACATCAGCATGGACGCAAAGCCGTGCTCGGCGACGCTCTTGCTGTACGCCCCGGTCGCGTTCGTGAGGACGGTGCCGGGTGCGAGTATGCCCTTTTTAACATAGGGATCCGCACCGGCGGAGTTGAGTTGCAGGAGCCGGAGACGCGGCGAGGCGTGTATCCTCCCGGCATCTACACAGCCGAGGATGATATCCGCCCCGGCAATAAGCTCCTCGCTTGCTCCCGGGATGTCGGTGTAGGTGAAGCGGCAATCTGGCGCGATGGCCTCAAGCCGCTCTCTGTGCGCGGGTGTAACGGGAATGGTTACCAGTATGTCTGTCATAGCAATACCTCCTTACAGGTGCTTAAATGGTATCACGAACCGACGCCGTAAAGCAATATCGGACATGGTGATTTTCAATAGAATCAGCGGATTTTTCGCGAAAAAAACGTGAAACTTTTTATCTTGAATAAGCCCTGCCGCTGTAGTATAATGCTCAATCATTTGAGCTTAGGAGAAGGACCGTGGATAATTACGATAAAAACGATCTGACGCAGGGTGTTATCTGGAAGAAGTTGCTTTCGTTTTTCTTCCCGATCCTGCTCGGTATGCTTTTTCAACAGCTTTATAATACGGTCGATGCGATAGTCGTCGGAAAATTCGTCGGCACCGACGCGCTCGCGGCGGTCGGCGGAAGCTCGGCGGCTATAGTCAGCCTTGTTATCGGCTTTTTCACCGGCCTCGCTTCCGGCGCAACAGTCGTTATCTCGCAGCATTTCGGCGCGAGAGATAACGAGAGACTGAGTCTCACGGTGCATACCGCGGTGATGCTATGCCTGATGATAGGCGCGGCGCTGATGGTGCTGGGATATTTTCTTGCGCCTTGGTCGCTTCGGCTGGTAAAAACGCCCGAGGATATCATGGCCGACTCGGTACAGTATCTGCGGATATATTTCTCCGGCTCGATCGCTTCGCTGCTCTTCAACGTCGGCTCCGGTATCCTGCGCGCCGTTGGCGACTCGAAGAGACCGCTCTATTACCTCGTGGTGTGCTGTGTCCTCAATATCGTTCTGGATATCCTGTTCGTAAAGAGCTTCAATATGGGCGTCGCGGGTGTCGCGTGGGCGACGGTGATAGCCCTTGTGGTGAGCGCCGTTATGATTATCGTCAGCCTCTGCCGCACCGACGGGCCGCACCGGCTCAGCTTCCGCAGACTCGGCCTTGACATGGTTGCGCTGAGAAAGACGATGTACATAGGTGTGCCTGCCGGAGTGCAGAGCATGATGTACTCACTCTCAAACCTCATCATTCAGGCATCCATCAACAAGCTCGGTACCACCACCATCGCTGCGTGGTCGGCTGTGTCGAAGCTTGACGGCATATACTGGGTGACGAGTAATGCCTTCGGCGTGGCAATCTGCGCGTTCGTCGGACAGTGCTTCGGTGCGGGCAAGTATGACCGCATGAAGAAGAGCGTCAAGGTCTGCCTTGCGATGGCGACCGCGTCTGCCGCCGTTATATCCGCATTGCTCCTTGCCTTCGGAAGCCAGGGGATGAGGATAATCTCCGACGACCCGCAGGTCATCGAGCAGTCGGTCGAAATGCTCTGGTATTTCGCGCCGTTTTACGTTGTCTGGTCGTTTGTCGAGGTCATTTCCAATACGCTCCGCGGCGCGGGAGACTCCTTCCGTCCCATGGTCATCGTTATCGTCGGCGTATGTGTTCTGCGTGTGTTGTGGGTGGCCTTCGTGGTGCCACAGTGGAACACGATACAGGGCATAAGCCTCGCCTATCCGTTCACATGGTGCGTTACAGCCGTGGCGATGACGGTCTATTACTTCAAAAGCGACTGGCTGAAAAAGATGATACCGTCCACATAACTGCTTACCCCCGCTCAGGCGGGGGTTATTTTTTACTTCGAGGGCTTTTTCACCCTGTATTTGACTATACCGAATTCTATCTGCGTCGTGAGTGTCTGCGCCGAAGTGAGCCTTGCCTGATCTGCGGCGGATGTCTTGTAGTAATACGGTGTCATCATAAAAAGATTGGCGATATCTTCACTGTTGTCAATAGTGACGGTGTATCTCAGCTCCTCCACCTCCGGCGGCTCGAAGCCGGGGGTCTCAAGCGGCGGAACAACATTGTCATAGGGGGAGTCGTAGACGAGCTGACGAAGCTCATGCAGGTGCCGTTCGAGCGGGATAACGCGCACAAGCAGCGCCCCGGGCTTCATTACCCGGGCAAACTCCGCCGGGAAGAACGGAGAAAAGACGTTCATCATCATATCCGCACAGCAATCCTCAAGCGGCATCGAAACCGTGCTCGCCACGGCAAAGATACCCCTGCGGCAACGCTTCGCGGCGGCCGCAACAGCGTCCTTTGAAATGTCGAGGCCGACAGTCTCCGCATCTCCCGACGCGAGGGAGACCCTGTCGGTGTAATACCCCTCGCCGCAGCCGGCATCCACGATAAGCCCGGGCCTTTCCTCCGCCGCGATCTCCGCGAGTCGGGCGGCGAGAGGGCTGTAGTATCCTCTGTCGAGGAACTGCCTCCTTGCGCGCACCATCAGCCTGTCGTCACCGTGACGGCCGCTTCCGGATGGAGGCAAGAGGTTTACATAACCACTTTTCGCTATGTCGAAGCTGTGACGTCGCGGACAGATATATGCGCTTTCTTCGCGCCTGAGGCGCTCCCCGCACACGGGGCATATCAGATATATCATCATTAAATATCTATTATGACTGTCTTTACTCCCTGCCTTCGGGCGTAGAGAACTGTATTCATCGTGCCCCCGGGAGTGCCGTTAAAGCACGCAAGAAGCACCGAGGAGCTGTCCACCATGTATCTGTTTCTGCGCAGCATACAGCCGGGAGTATATTGGTGCTGGACAAAGGTCACCTTGTCACAGCTTGCGATGATGGCGTTGTAACGCTCCCGCTGTTCCTCCGGCCAGCCATTCGGCTGGGAGTCACAGGGTATGGCGGCCTCAAGCGTTACATCGTCGTATTCCTCGCGCATGGCAAGCACGGCCTCCGCGAAAAGAAGATCACACCCGAGCGCCATCCCGGAGATGTAGTGCGTTATCCCGGCAGTGTGCAAAGCCTCAAGCTGTATGGCAATTTCGAGCCTTACTCTGCGACATTCGGGCGTTTTCTCGTCAAGCCCCCATGGGAGCTTCTCCGGCCTGTGCCCCGTGAAGCAACAGGTCTTTTCCGTTGCCTGCGTCTCTCTCACCTCCGCGCGTTTTACTGCGACGATTATACATTGCTTTTAGGGTATTGTCAAAAGCAAAAGAGTGTGATACAATACAGTTGTCTTCAGGGCGGGGTGAAATTCCCGACCGGCGGTACAGTCCGCGAGCCGTTTTCGGCATGATCCGGTGTGATTCCGGGACCGACAGTAAAGTCTGGATGAAAGAAGGCGCGATATAATATCTTTATTGCGTTAGTATTCACAGCCCGAAGCGAACAGCTTCGGGCTTTTTTTATCGGAGGTAAAGCTATGGAAAATCTTAAATTTGTTCTCATGTGTCTCGGTGTCATCGCGGCTATCGTGATTGTTGCGGTACTCTGCGAGAAGTATCTCTGCAAGGACAGAAAGAATTTCTCAAGCACCCACTATATAAGCTACACCGCCATATTCGCCTGTATGGCCGGCGTTCTGATGCTGGTGGAGATACCGCTCTTTTTTGCCCCCGGCTTTTATAAGCTCGATATGAGCGAGATGCCGATACTCATCTGCACGTTCTATCTCGGACCCGTGGCGGGCGTTACGGCGGAGCTTGTCAAGGTGCTGGTGAAGCTCCTGCTCAAGGGGACCACCACGGCCTTTGTGGGAGATTTTGCGAATTTTCTTGTAGGCTGCTCCTTTGTCCTCCCCGCAAGTGTTGTCTACCACGCAAAGCCCGGCCGCCGCACAGCTCTTGTCGGTATGGCGGTGGGGACACTTGTGCTGACGGTTTTCGGCAGCTTCTTCAACGCGATATACCTTCTGCCGAAGTTTGCGGAGCTTTACGGAATGCCGATGGAGACCATCATCTCGATGGGGACAGCCGTGAACGGCGCGATAACCGATGTGACAACGCTTGTACTGTTTGCCGTGGTGCCGTTTAATCTTCTCAAGGGGGCGGTCGTGTCGGCGCTTACCTTTGTCCTGTATAAGCGCATCTCGCCCATACTCCACAAAAACGACGCAAAGCTTAAAAAGGCAGGTTAACATAATCAGAATGAATTGAGGATAGCACCACTGCTATCCTCAATTTTCCTCAAATGAGGTTAACATAATCTTACGCTTTACGGCATAACGGAGCCGCACGGCGCTCAGTGCAAGGTTGAATATTTCGCTGAAATAGATGATGAAAATATACGCCTTCAGCGCGTAGAGCGGCAGGTAAAGCTTTATGAGAAACAGCCCCACCAGCGATTCAAGCACATTTATCCCCATGCACCACACCTGTTGCCCCAGTCCCTTGAGACAGCCGTCCACCGTCATATCCGTGTACAGAAGCGGCACGAGCGGCGCAAGCAGGCGGATGAAGTGCCCGGCTTCGCGACTGTTGTATATGACGATACCGAGCTTATCCGCGAATATAAGCATAAAGAGCGCCACGGCGAGCGAGAACGATATGCACATCCCCAGCAGTCTACGGACGGTCGAGCGTATCGCGCCGCTGTCGTTTTGCACCTGCGACTCCGTCAGCTCCGGCACGATCAGCATGGAGACCACGCCGACAATGCTCGACGGGAACATCAGTATCGGCATCACCATACCCTGAATTATGCCGTAGCCGGAGAGCGCGCTGTCGGCGGAATACCCTGCCTCACGCAGTCCGCGCGGGACAAGCAGATGCTGAAAGGTGCTCAGCGCACTGCGCGCATAGGCCGACACCGCCAACGGCACCGCGATGTGCAGTATCCGCCGCATGGGTCTCCCACCGGGACGGCTGTCGGGATAATGCTTCGCACGGTCGGTAACGTATGCCAGAAGCATCAGGAGAAACGAGGCAACGTCGGCGGTCACGCGCCCCTTTATCACCGCCGTACAGCTTTTCTCCACATCTCCCGAGGACACTCCGAAAAGGAAAAAGGCTACAGCGCCTATGCACACCGCCTGCTCGATAAAATGGACAAGCGCGCTTTTCCATACTCTCCCGCAGGCGGTGAAGTAGCCGGAGAGCGAGGAGCACATTGAAATACACGGCATACTCAGCGCACACAGACGCAATGCCCTTACGGTACGCGCGTCACCTATCCAGAGAAAGCCTATCTGTTCCGCCAGAAGATAAATAACCGCTCCCGCCGCCGCGCCGAAAAACGCGCCGTAGCCCAGACAGCGACGCATCATCCCGCGTATTCCCACGCTGTTGTCAAGCCCCAGCTCCTCGGAGATGAGCCTTGTCGTGGCGAAGCGTATTCCGGAAATGGCAAACGTGGCGCACAGATTCACGACGGAAATGACCAGCTCGTACAGACCTATTCCGGCCGTACCTATGCGCCCGACGAGCCATACGTTGAACGCCATCCCGATACAGCTCATCACAAGCGAGGACACAGTGAGCAGTGCAGTGTTATATAGAAGCTTTTTCCCCGCCATCTTTCCACCTCCGCGGATAACTGCTTTAATTGTATGCGCGGATGAGTCGTAATTAATTTTCCGACTTATTGATTTTGGCGACGAAAAATGATAATATATCTGCGAATCATGTGAGGTGATGTGGATATGAGAAAAAAACTGTTGATCCCGACACTCCTGCTTGTGCTGAGCGCGCTTGTGCTCACAGCCTGCGGCAGGACAGGAGGGGATGTGACAACGCCCACTCCGACGCCGCTGGCTGTGCAGACTCCCGAACCGACGCCCGAGCCCACTCCGACACCGGAGCCCGAGCTCCCTGCGGGCATGGCCGTCACCGTTGACGGCATAGCGCTCGAAAGCGGCAGTGTCGTTAAGGACGGCACGCTCTATGTAAAGCTTGAGGAGTTCACCGCCGCGCTGGGAACCGAGCCTGTGACCGACGGCGAGAGCATCAGCTTCACATGGCGGCGCAGAGATGTTAACATGAGTGCCGGCTCCGAACAGCTCACCTACGGAGAAAAGGAAGCCGAGCTCGCCGCCGCACCTGTCGTATACAGGGGGGGGTATTGGCTACCCGCGGAGTCCACCTGTGAGGCGCTGGAGATATCGACGCTGATCGACGTGGAATACGAGCACCTTTACTGCACTCCCGGCGCGGGAAGCTGGGAGCTGAAGCCGGGATACAGAGTGCCTATATGTATGTATCACGCCGTATGTGAGAGCCTGTTTGAATATATGCTCTATGATATGTGTCTGCGCCCGTCGGAGATGGAGGAGCAACTGAAGTTCCTCACCGAAAACGGCTACGATACGATATTTTTTGATGACCTTGAGCATATAGAGGATTATGAAAAGCCCGTTATCCTCACCTTTGACGACGGGTATGACTGCCTGTATGATAATCTTTTCCCCCTGCTGAAGAAGTATAACGCCAAGGCTGTTGTCTATCTCATAACCGGCAACATTGAAACGGGAGCGTACCATTCGCTCTCGCGTGAGCAGATCATCGAGATGGCGGAATCGGGGCTTGTCTCGTTCCAGAGCCACACCGTCACTCATACCCCGCTCATAGAGCTCAGCAAGGAGGCTCAGGCAGAGGAGTATTATAACTCAAAGCTCTATATAACGCGCCTTGTGGGCAAGGAGCCGTTCTGCATCGCCTACCCCGAGGGCAAGGCGTATCAGGGCAGTACGACCGCCAACGCCATGGAGTATTATCGCTTCGGGGTGAGGATGGGTACATTCCCGTACTACACGGATGACGACCCTTCATTCATGTACCGGCTCAATATCAAGCGGGATATGCCGCTGCTCATATATAAGAATGTGATCGACATGGTCGACCCGAAAAGGTAAGGAGGAATCAGACATGGTAATCACCCTCGGAAGACAGCACGGAAGC
This sequence comes from uncultured Oscillospiraceae bacterium, assembly GCA_964587485.1. GTDB lineage: Bacteria > Bacillota > Clostridia > Oscillospirales > Oscillospiraceae > Limivicinus. Next base: position 27,775 of record CAZPLL010000010.1, read on the forward strand.
AACGGACATGACATCGCCCGCAGGCTTGCCGAGGAACTCGGCTACAAGTGCTACGACAAGGAGATAGTGGACGAGGCGGCGTCCGCCTCCGCATTCAGCAAGGAGATATTCGACTCCTACGATGAAAAGCGCGTCTCCGCCTACATACTCTCTACGCCCCACTACATCGGCATGAACGAGGGCTTCCACCTCAATATGCAGGTAACCGCCGCTCAGTTTGAGACGATACGCACTCTCGCCGAGAAGGGCAACTGCATATTTGTCGGCAGATGTGCCGACTATGTGCTCAGGAGCCGCGAGGACGTTCTGCGCATATTCATCATGGGCGATATGGACACTCGTATAAAGACCATGATGGCACGCCGCAACCTCACATACGACCAGGCAAAAAAGCTTGTGCGCGAGGTGGATAAGGATCGCTCCAGCTACTATAAATACCACACCGACCAGATATGGGGCGAGTCCGAAAACTACGATCTCTGCATCGACAGTCGCATCGGCGTTCAGGGAACCGTGGATGTTATAAAGGCATACATGGCCGCAATCGAAAAATGAACCGGGAATAAACGAAAACGCGGGGCACGGCACGCCCCGCGTTTCGGCGTTAGCACTGTTCTCCCGCGAACTTTCCCCTTGAAATATGGACAGGATATGATACAATAATTTGAAAGATTGTATTTGCAGGGCGGTAATATGGACAACATAAGCTCGAGAAAAAACGCATATATAGCCCATGTGAGGGCGCTTGCCGCCGACGGGGACTACCGCCGTGAGCGTGGGGAATACCTTTGCGACGGGGTAAAGACGTTGCTTGAGGCGATACGCTTCGGCGCGGAGATAAGCTCCGTGCTGTGGAAAGGAAAGCCGCAGGAGGTAGAGGGGCTTTGCTGTCGGGCTCAGTATGTTGCTCCTGCTGAGCTTTTTGATTATGCCTCCACCATGAAGAACAGTCCCGGCCCGCTTTTCACCGTCCGTATATCCGACGCGCGGAGCAACGAGCGCATCGAAAATGCCATAGTCCTCGAAAATGTTCAGGATCCCGGCAACGTCGGTACCGTCATACGAAGCGCCAACGCCTTCAGAATCGGCGCCGTCATACTCGTCGGAGCCTGTGCGGATCTATATAATCCCAAAACGGTGCGGGCGACCATGGGCGCGATATTTCGCCAGAGTGTGTTTACGCTTGATGGGGACGGACTGCGCGAGCTTCTCGGAAAAAACGCTCTCCGGCTCTACGGCGCGGCTCTTTCCGAGAGCGCGGCGGACATACGCTCGGTCCCCGTCGCAAACTCAGCCGTTGCCATCGGCAGCGAGGGTAGGGGGCTCAGCCGCGAATTTCTGGATATGTGCGACGGCGAAGTGATAATCCCCATGAATCCGGACAGTGAGTCGCTCAATGCCGGTGCGGCGGCGAGCGTCATAATGTGGGAAATGGCCCGAGCTGTGCTTTGACCGCCGAAAGGAGTGAGGACGATGAATAAAACCGAATACTGGCTGTGGCTTTCCTCGGCCTCACAGGTAAGCGCACGGTCAAAGGCCGCGATCATTGAATATTACGGCGACGCGGAAACGGCATTTCATGCCCCGGCGGGGGAGTTCGCCCGCATAAACGGTGTGAGCCGCCATGACGCAGACCTCCTCGAAAAGCGCGACATGAGCGGCACCTCGCAGATACTCGCGCGTTGCCTTCGGTACGGGATTCGGATAATAACGATGGCGGACGATGCATACCCCGAGAGACTTAAAAATATCTTCGCCCCGCCCGTGGTGCTCTATGTAAAGGGCAAGCTCCCGCCGGTGGACGAGCGGGCTGTAATTGCCGTGATCGGCACGAGAAGGGCAACGGACTACGGACTGAGAATGAGCCGCAGACTCGCCTGCGAGATAAACGCGTGCGGCGGAACAGTTGTTTCCGGACTGACCGCCGGGATAGATTCAGCGGCGCTTTCCGCCGCGCTGGACGCAGGAGGGGAGTGCGTTGCTGTCCTCGGCCTGCCTATAGAGCTGGAGCACGCACCGCTTGCGGAGCGCATTGCCGGGCATGGAGCGCTTGTGAGCGAGTATCCTCCCGGGACGAAGCCGTACAAGAGCTTTTTCAGAGAGCGAAACCGCATTACCGCGGGGTTGAGCGTCGGCGTTGTCGCGGTCGAAGCACCGGAAAAGAGCGGCACGAGCCTTTTCATTGCCGAGGCCGCGGAGCAGGGCAAGGAGATATTCGCCGTTCCGGGCAATGCGGACTCCCCGAACAGCGTTGGCACGAACGGCTTTATCAGAGACGGGGCGAAGCCCGTCACCTGCGGCTGGGATATTCTGTGCGAGTTTGAGTCGCGCATGGACGTGAAGAATACTCTCTGTGAGCTGCCTGACGAGCAGTGCGGGGTATCCGCCGTTTCCGAGAGTCGTGAACAGTCCGCCGCAAGAAAAGCGCAAAAAGCGGTTGACAACAACAAAAACACAATATATATTGAACGATTAGAGCATATTGAAGCGCTCCCCGACGACCAGCGCAGCATCATATCCGCCATATCCGACGGCGGCACGCTCGTCGATGATATAATTTTATATACCGGCCTTGCGCCGGCGCGTGTGCTCTCTCAGCTTACGGTGCTGGAGATAAAGGGACTTATCGAGAGACTCCCCGGCAGACGCATAGCGCTCAAGGTGAATACGGCAAAAAAGTGAGGAAATTTAATGGCAAAAACTAAGGATCTCGTAATAGTCGAATCCCCCGCAAAGGCAAAGACTATCGAGAAATATCTGGGCAGTGACTATAAGGTAATAGCGTCCATGGGGCATCTGCGCGATCTTCCCAAGAGCAAGATGGGCGTTGATATAGAGCATGGCTTCGAGCCGCAGTACATCGCGGTACGCGACAAGGGCAAGACGGAGCTTATCTCCACGCTGAAAAAAGAAGCCAGGGCCGCTAAGACCGTCTATCTCGCGACGGACCCTGACCGCGAGGGAGAGGCGATATCGTGGCATCTCAAGGAACTCCTTGAGTTGCCGGATGAAAAGGCGAAGCGCGTGACTTTCAACGAGATCACAAAGCGCGTCGTTACCGAGAGTATTAATTCGCCCCGCGCCATTGATCAGGATCTGGTGGACGCTCAGCAGGCAAGGCGCATCCTTGACCGCATTGTGGGCTACGAGCTGTCCCCGCTCCTCTGGAAGAAGATAAAAAGCGGCCTTTCCGCCGGCCGCGTCCAGTCCGTTGCCACCAGAATGGTGGTCGATCGGGAAAAAGAAATAAATGATTTTGTAAAAGAAGAATACTGGTTGCTCGATGCCCAGCTCAAAAGCGGCGAGGGTGGCGTGTTCAACGCGCGTTTTTACGGCGTTGGCGATAAAAAACAGGAGCTGCACAGCCGCGAGGAGGTCGATAATGTCATCAACTCCGTAAAGGATGAGCCGTTTATCGTCAATTCCGTTAAGCGCGGAGAGAAGCAGAAAAGCCCCGCGCCCCCGTTTATCACCTCCACGCTCCAGCAGGAGGCATCCCGGCGCCTGAATATGACGCCCAAGCGCACCATGTCCATCGCCCAGCAGCTCTATGAGGGCGTTGAAATATCCGGCCATGGCAGTGTGGGGCTTATCACATATATGCGTACAGACTCACTGCGCCTGAGTGAGGAGGCGCTCAGTGCCGCGCGCACCTATATCGTCGGGCGTTACGGCAACGCCTACTGCCCCGACCAGCCGCGCCGCTTCAAGGCAAAGGCCGGCGCGCAGGATGCTCACGAGGCCATCCGCCCCACCTATGTAGACCTCACGCCCGAACAGGTGCGCAAGGATCTCACGCAGGAGCAGTACAGGCTCTACCGGCTTATCTGGGGGCGCTTCACCGCTTCGCAGATGACGAACGCCGTTTACGACAACGTTGCCGTGGACGTCCGTTCGGCGGGGTACGCATTTCGCGCAAACTACTCGGAGCTGAAATTCCCCGGCTTCACCGCGGTATATGAGGAGAGCCGCGACGAGGAATCCTCGGAGATCGAAAACCCGTTGCCCGGGCTTTCCGAGGGCGAGAGAGTGTTCCTCGAAAAAATGCATCCGGATCAACAATTCACCCAGCCACCCAGCAGATATACCGAGGCGTCGCTCATCCGCGCGATGGAGGAAAAGGGCATAGGCCGTCCGTCCACCTACGCGCCGACGATATCGACCATAACATCTCATGATTATGTTATAAAAGAAGGCAAGTATCTCCGCCCCACGCCCCTCGGCGAGGTCGTGACGGGCTATATGACCGAGCGCTTTGCCGACATTGTTGACCTCAGATTCACCAACCGCATGGAGGATGAGCTTGACGAGATAGAAAGCGGCAAGGCGTACTGGCGCGACGTGCTCAGCGATTTTTACGATGACTTCAAAAAGGAAATGGACGCCGCGAAAAACGAGGAAGGCGGGAAGATACCCGTCCCCGACGTGCTCAGCGACGAATATTGTGAGGTGTGCGGCAGGCAGATGGTGGTAAAGAAGGGGCGTTTCGGCCACTTCCTTGCCTGTCCCGGCTTCCCGGACTGCACCTTTACCAAGCCCATAGTTATAGAAATGCCCGGAAAGTGCCCGAAATGCGGCGGCAGGATACTCAAGCGCACCTCAAAGAAGGGCTATGTGTTCTACGCCTGCGAGCGGGGGACGGACTGCGGCTTCATCACATGGGATGTGCCCACTAAGGATTTCTGCCCCGCCTGCGGTAAGACCATGTTCAAGCATAGCGGCAGAGGGCCGTTGAAGTCCTTCTGCATAAATGAGGAGTGCCAGAACTTCGTACCCGAGGAAAAGCGAAGCTTCAAAAAGAAAACTCCGGAGGAAAAAGCCGCCTCCGCCGAGAAGAAGGAGGCCGCTTCCGCAAAAAAGACCGCGGCAAAAAAGCCCGGCGAGAAGAAAACAACGGCAAAGAAAACAACATCCTCTGCAAAAAAAACAACGAAGGAATAAACAATGGATAAAGTAACGGTTCTCGGCGCGGGTCTCGCCGGAAGCGAATGTGCCTGGCAACTTGCAAGACGCGGGATAAACGTCCGTCTTGTAGAGATGAAGCCCGAAAAAATGACCCCCGCTCACTCGTCTCCGCTCTTTGCGGAGCTTGTCTGCTCAAACTCCCTGCGGAGTGACGAGCTGAGCAATGCCGTCGGCCTTCTCAAGGCAGAGATGCGCCGCATGGGTTCGCTCATAATGGAGAGCGCCGACATCAACAAAGTTGCCGCGGGAGGTGCCCTTGCGGTAGACAGAGAGGGCTTTTCGAGATATATAACCGATAAGCTTCGCGCCGAGCCCAACGTTGAGATCGTCGCCGGAGAGGCGACTGAGATCCCCGACGGCGAGGCCGTCATTGCCACAGGCCCTCTGAGCAGTGATGCCATCGCCGAGAAGATCGCCGCGCTCTGCCCGGACAGCGACCTGCATTTTTACGACGCAGTCGCGCCTATAGTGACACTTGACAGCGTTGACATGGAAAGCGCCTTCTTCGCCTCACGCTACGACAAGGGAACGGCAGATTATGTAAACTGCCCGATGGATAAGGACGAGTACCTCGCCTTCGTCAGTGAGCTTCGCGGTGCAAAAGAAGCGCCAGTACACGGCTTTGATGACGGCGCGGTGTTTGAGGGCTGTATGCCGGTCGAGGTGATGGCGCGCCGCGGCGTCGATACGCTCAGATACGGGCCGCTCAAGCCCGTCGGTCTGGTTGACCCGCGCACTGGGCGCGAGAATTATGCCGTCGTACAGCTCCGACGTGATAACGCCGACGGTACGATATATAACATGGTGGGCTTCCAGACTCACCTCACATGGGGCGAGCAGAAGCGCGTGTTCTCCATGATACCGGCGCTGAAAAACGCGGAGTTTGTGCGCTACGGCGTCATGCACCGCAATACATATCTCAACAGCCCGAAGCTCCTTGACCGCTATTACAGATTGAGGAGTGAGCCGCGCATAAGCTTTGCCGGGCAGATGACCGGGGTCGAGGGTTATGTAGAGTCCGCCGCGTCCGGTATGCTCGTCGGCATTGAGACTGCGGCAAGGGTAATGGGGCTTGAGCCGGTGGATTTCCCGCAGGAGACGGCTATCGGGGCGCTGGGGCTTTATATCTCCGGCGGCAGTGTCGGCGACTTCCAGCCGATGAATATCAATTTCGGCATCATCACGCCCCTCGGCTACCGCGTGAAGGGAAAGAGAAATAAGAACGCCGTAATTTCCGAACGTTCGCTTGAAATTATAGATAAGCTTAAGAACAGGGAGGTATTCAGTTGTGCGGATAATCGTTGATGCAATGGGCGGGGACAATGCTCCCCGGGAAATAGTTAAGGGTGCGGTAAGGGCAAAGCGTGAGCTCGGGGTTGACATAACTCTGGTAGGGCGCGAAGCGGAGGTCCGTGGCTGCCTTGAAAATGAGGCCTGTTCCGATATTGAGATCGTGAACGCGGACGAGGTCATCACCATGGAGGACGACCCAAGCACAGCCACGCGGAGAAAGAAAAATTCCTCCATGGCAGTTGCGCTTACGCTGCTGCGTGACGGACGGGGCGATGCCGTTGTTTCCGCGGGCAGTACCGGCGCACTCCTTACCGGCGCGACGCTCACCGTCAAGCGTATACACGGCATACGCAGGGCTGCCATGGCACCGGTTCTCCCCGCGGGGGAGCACGGTGTAATGCTCATTGACTGCGGCGCAAATGTCGAGTGTACGGCGGAATATCTGCTCCAGTTTGCCTATATGGGCAGCTTTTACGCGAAAAAAATGATGGGCTGTGATAACCCGCGCGTTGCTCTTTTGAACGTCGGAACCGAGGATACCAAGGGCGGAGACCTCCAGCATCAGACCTTTGCGCTCCTTCGTCAGGCTCACGAGGACGGCCGTATAAACTTCGTCGGCAACATCGAGGGAACGGGTGTTTTCTCCGGCGCGGCGGACGTTGTTGTCACCGACGGCTTTACCGGCAACGTCCTTCTCAAGACTACCGAGGGTGTCATAAAATACCTGATGGGTGCGCTCAAGGGTGTTTTCTACAAGAGCACGATCAACAAGCTCGCCGCGGCTGTCCTCAAGGGAGACCTTGCCGAAATGAAGAAGTCCATGAATGTCAACGAGGTTGGCGGCACCGCGCTTGTAGGCATAAGCAAGCCCGTCATCAAGGCTCACGGCTCATCCGGGGCGGAGGCGTTCTTTGCGGCGATACGTCAGGCGGTCATGTTCGTTGACGCAGGCGTTATCGACGACATAGAGGCAAACATCGACTACATGAAACTCAAGGCAGAGTGATATGGAACAGCTTGAGAAAAAAATAGGTCATTCATTCAAAAACAGAGAGCTTCTCATTACCGCGCTTACTCACAGCTCCTACGCGAACGAGCGCCACGGGCAGGATGCGCAGTGCTACGAACGCCTTGAGTTTCTGGGAGACTCCATTCTGGGCTATGTTACGGCGGAGTTTCTTTATGCGTACGAGCCGAAGCTGCCCGAGGGGAGAATGACACGCCTGCGCGCGGAGCTCGTTTGCGAGACGAGTCTGCACAAGGTTGCCACAAAAATGGGCTTCGGCGAGTATATGCGCCTTGGCCGGGGCGAGGAACGTACCGGCGGGCGTGAGCGCGTTTCGATACTTGCCGATATGGTGGAGGCTGTAATAGCCGCGATATACCTCGATTCCGGCATTGACGAGGCACGTCACTTCATAATGGAAAACATCCTGTGTGATGCTGAGCTCGGCGAGGTGCATCGCTTTACCGACTACAAGACCGAGCTTCAGGAGCTTGTTCAGCGCCGGGCCGACCGGCATATTGCCTATGAGCTTGCCGGCGAGTCAGGACCCGACCATAACAAGGTTTTCACCTTCCACGTCCTGATAAACGGTGTGTTGCGCGGCGAGGGAAGTGGGCGGACGAAGAAAGAAGCGGAGCAGGCCGCGGCTCGTGAAGCGCTGGAGGCTCTGCGGCAATGAGCGCGAGGGAGAGTATAATCCCGGTGTTCGTGCCCCATCTGGGTTGCCCTAACGACTGTGTTTTCTGTAACCAGCGCCGCATATCGGGAAGTACCGTTCCCGCAACGGCAGAGACGGTCAGAGAGGCTATGAGAAATGCCGCACATCTTCGCACGGACGGGATGAAGCGTCAGCTTGCTTTTTACGGCGGCAGCTTTACCGCGATACCCTGTGCGCAGCAGGAAGCGCTCCTCTCTGCCGCGAAGGAGTATCTTGACTCCGGCGAGCTTGACTCCGTGCGTCTTTCCACGCGCCCGGACGCAATCGACGGCGAGGTGATCGAGCGCCTTATGCGCTACGGCGTAGAAACGGTGGAGCTCGGCGCGCAGTCAATGGACGACGAGGTGTTGATGCTCTCCGGTCGCGGTCATACCGTCGCGGATGTGGAGAGCGCGTCGCGCCGGATAAAGGCCGCGGGGCTGAAGCTCATTTTGCAGATGATGACCGGACTGCCCGGTGACACGGACGAAAAAGATATCGAAACCGCAAAAAAAATAATCGCCCTCAGACCCGACGGCGTGAGGATATATCCCACGGTCATTGTCCGGGATACCGCGCTTTACGACCTCTGGCGAAACGGCAGATACGCGGAGCATACCGTGGAGGATGCGGTGCGCGTGTGCGCGGAGCTTCTTCCGCTCTTTGAGGAGGCAGGTATTCCCGTTATCCGACTCGGGCTCAACCCGACGGAGGAGCTTTCCGGCGGAGCCGCCGCGGGCGGGGCGTATCATCCCGCGCTGGGCGAACTCGTAAGGGCACGCATAATGCTTGAGCGTGCCCGCGAAAAAATGACAGACACACCGACGGGGAGCCGTGTTATCATCCATGTTGCCCCGTCAAAGGTCTCGCAGATGACGGGTCAGCACCGTGGCAATATCAAAACGCTTCTTGAGGAGTTCGACCTTGCCGAAATAAAGGTCATCCCCGACGAGAGTGGGGACACGCTACGACTCGAGGTACGCGAGCCGGAAAGTAAATAGACGAAAAACGGAGGCTTCCCGAGGGAGACCTCCGTTTCTTTATGAATACAACGCTGGTTTCTTATTTCCATGCACCGAACCTGCGGCATTACTCGAATCGGACAACATGAGTCTCGTGGCCGAAGTCCGCAAGGAGTGCGACGAGCTCTTCTGTTTTCATGAACATTGTGGCCGTGTTCGCGTTGGGGTGGAGCGAGAATATACCCGGAGGCGCGAGGAAGCTTTCATCCATATAAAACTCGACAGAGTGCGCGACGTTATTGAGCAGACCCAACGGCGTAACACCCGCGTCAAGTGCAAGGTGCGCGTGCATCTCATCCTCGGTGGCAAAGGTCAGCTTTTCAAGACCGTTGTCGCGGCGAAAGGCATTCAGATCGACCCTGACGTCCTCGCGGGCGGAGAGCAGATAAAATTTTTCCCGATGCTTTTTGTCGCAGAGAAAAAGATTGCGTGTTCCCGACGTGGGGTAGGGCAGGGCAATCTCCTGCGCATCCTCAAGACTGTACATGGCGCGGTGCTCGATAACCTCGTGCCAGAGCCCGCGCTCGTCGAGCAGAGCGTATATCTCCTGTTTGCCGTAAATGGGTGCAGTCAAGTCTGCCATTTTCGTTCCTCCGTTTTCACATCGCCGCGGGATAAAACGCGCGGCAGTCATTTTTATACACTATATATTACCTTCGGCACGTTGTCAATCGTAGTTCCTTCAACTGCGTTTTGCGCGTATGAAGTGTAAGTTGTAAAATAAAGATTCCAAAAAAGATGACTCATACTGAGAACTCTGA
>CAZPLL010000011.1:0-37329 GCA_964587485.1 uncultured Oscillospiraceae bacterium
CCCATGCCGTTGCCGGTATTGCGCTTCTGGCCGATGGCGTCTATCTCGTCGATAAACACGATGCAGGGTGCTTTTTCCTTGGCCTGCCTGAAAAGATCGCGAACCTTGCTTGCGCCCATGCCGACGAACATCTCCACAAATTCCGAGCCGGAGATGGAGAAGAACGGCACGTTCGCTTCACCGGCGACCGCCTTGGCAAGCATGGTCTTGCCGGTACCCGGAGGGCCGACCAGAAGAACGCCCTTGGGCATTGTCGCGCCGATCTCGTTGTATTTTTCGGGGTCGTGGAGGTAATCGACGATCTCGGCAAGGCTCTCCTCGGCCTCGTCCACGCCCTCCACGTCGTCAAAGCTGATGCCGTCGGAGGATTTTACATATACCTTGGCGTTGGATTTGCCCATATTAAAGGTCATAGCACCCGCGCCGCCGCTGGCCTTGTCCATCAGCTTTCTCGAAAACACCTGCCCGATGGCGCAAAACAGCATGATGGGCAGCACCCATGTCAGGAAAAAGTTCAGTATCGGTGAAGTCTCCTCCACGATCTCGCCGCTGAATGTGGCGCCGACGGAATAGAGCCGCTCCGTGCGGGAGGGGTCATCCATGATTGCCGTTTTGTAAATCTGCGTCCCCTCTTTATCGGTAAAGGTGATCTGATTTTCGGCATCGCTTATCTGCACGCGGCCGATGTTCTCCTCCTCGATCATGGCCATGAACGTGCCGTAATCGACCTCTTTGACCTGCTGCTTGGCAAACCACGGCAGCAGCAAAGAGTTGAACAGCAGAACCACCGTCATGGTGATAATATAGTAGAAGATCAGTGGTTTCTTCGGCTTTTTAACTTCATTCATAGTTAACCACCCTTGTTCTCTGTGATGGTCACAGTATAAGACCGGTTTCTAAACTGAAACGAAACAAAGTACCGTTCGACCGGGTAAAACACGCCGTTTTGTCCCGCCACTCAGGTCTTTGTCACAAGCTCACTGTGGCAGTAGGAGCAGGTGACCCTGATTTTGCCCTTTCCCCTCGGCACGCGGAGCACAGCTTTACACTGCCTGCAACGGATGTATTTGTGTGTCTTGCGCTCTCTCCACATCCTTTTGCGGAGAGAAAGGCGGTTTCTGATTTTTCCGGCGAAGCGCAGATACGCGCTCCGTTCCGCACGGCGCTTTTCGATATTGCGGGAATAGATGCGAACGGTGGACCATATCAGAAGAGCGAACGCCGGGATATACAGCAGTCTCAGCGCGGGGATGCAGGAGAGAAGCAGACCGACCAGCACAGCGATGTTCAGTGCGCGGGAGAGCTCGTCCCCGCCGTAGCGCCCCGCCATCCACCTTTGAAATTTCAAGTTCATATTCTGAAAAAAGCGATTCATTGTTTTTCCTCCCGTCAGGCCGTCTGCTCAAACTGGGAATTATACAGCTCCGCGTAGAAGCCGCCGCGCTCCAGAAGCTCCCCGTGTGTGCCGTTTTCGATGATGTCGCCGTCCTTGAGCACCAGTATGAGATCGGCATTTTTTATCGTGGACAGACGATGGGCGATGACAAAGGAGGTACGCCCCTTCATCAGCTCGTCCATGGCGTTTTGTATCTGAAGCTCTGTGCGCGTATCCACGGAGCTTGTGGCCTCGTCGAGAATGAGCATTGGTCGATCCGCGATCATGGCGCGGGCAATGGTGAGCTGTTGCTTCTGCCCCTGAGAGAGCGTTACGCGGTCATTGAGCACCGTGTCATAGCCCTCGGGCAGCGTGCGGATGAAGTGGTGGAGTCCAACCGCCTTGCAGGCGCGTATCATGTCGGCTTCGGTGCCGTTGGAGCAGTAGATGAGATTTTCGCGCACCGTGCCCTCAAATATCCATGTGTCCTGCAAAACCATGCAGAACTGAGAGTGGACGTATTCGCGCGTCATTTCGCTCGTGGGCACGCCGTCGATGCGGATCTCGCCGCCCTGCAATTCGTGAAAACGCATAAGCAAATTGACAAGCGTCGTCTTTCCGGCACCGGTGGGGCCGACGATGGCGATCTTCCGCCCGGGCTCGGCCTGCGCCGTGAAGTCATGGATGACGGTTTTATCCGTGCCCTCGTAGCCGAAGCGCACATGGTCAAACTCCACGCGCCCTCGAAGCTGTTGGTAGCGGCGCTTCTTTTCGCTCTCGTCGGGCATCTCCTCGGCCTCCAGAAATTCAAAGACGCGCTCGCCCGCGGCCGCCGCCTGCTGGAGGGACTGCGTTGCCTGCGCGAGCTGGGAAAGAGGCTGAGTAAAGTAGCGCACATACAGCATAAAGGCCACGATGACCTCAAAGCCGATCCTGCCGTCCATTGTGCGCATTGCGCCCACGACGCAGACTGCCACATAGCCGAGATTTCCGATGAAGCTCATGAGCGGCTGCATCATGCCGGAGAGACAGGCCGCCCTGAAGCCGCTTGCACGCAGAGTTCCGTTGAGGGCGGCAAATTCGCGCTTTGTCTTTTCGTCGGCATTGTAGGCCTTGACCACGGTGTGGCCGGAATACATCTCCTCGATGTAGCCGTTTACCGCGCCGAGCGCGGCCTGCTGTCGGGCGTAATACTTCTGCGAACGGCTCATTATCACGCCCATCAGGGCAAAGCCCACCACAGTAGCCAGTACCGCGGTAATCGCCAGCGTCACGTCGGTTTTCAGCATCATCACGAGCGAGCCGACAAACAGCGTCAGCGCGGAGATGAGCGTGCCGATGCTCTGCTGGAGAGACTGCGCCACGGTATCCACGTCGTTTGTAACGCGGGAGAGGATATCGCCGGTGCTCGTGCGGTTGAAGTACCACATGGGCAGGCGGTTTATCTTGTGGGAAATATCCTCGCGAAGCTGACGGGAAACGCGCTGTGTCGTCTCCGACATGATGAGCTGCTGCGTTAGGGACAGGAGCCAGCTCCCCGCGTAAAAGCCCACGAGCGTGAAGCCTGTCGCGGAAACAGCGTCCATATCTATCCCGGTCAGCATACCGTCGGTTATGGTCTTTGTGAGCTCGGAGAGCTTATCGGGTCCCAGCAGAGTCAGTATCGTGCCCGCCGCGGCCGCAAGCAGTGCGACGATCATGACACCCCAGTATTTGCGGCAGTAGCGGAGGAGCTTCCCCCATGTGCCCTTGAAATCCTTTGCTTTTTCACCCTTCGCCGGGCCGCGACCCGGGCGGCGGGGCATTGTCGTTGCTTCTGCCATTATGCCAGTTCCTCCTTTGAAAGCTGTGAATAGGCGATCTGCCGGTACACCTCGCAGTTTTTCATCAGCTCGTCATGGGTGCCCATGCCGACGACTCTGCCCTCGTCGAGCACAACGATGCTGTCGGCATCGCGTATGGTGCCGATGCGCTGGGCGACGATAAGCTTGGTGCAGTCACGGCAGTCCGTGTTCAACCGTTTGCGAAGCTCCCTGTCCGTCCTGTAGTCGAGCGCCGAAAAGGAATCGTCGAATATCATTATCTCGGGATTGCGGCAGACCGCGCGGGCGACGGAAAGCCTCTGCTTCTGCCCGCCGGAGAGATTCCCGCCGCCCTGAGCGATACGGGCATCATAGCCGCCGTCCATTTTCTCGACGAACTCCGCCGCCTGCGCCGTGTAAACTGCCTCCACAACGTTACCGTCAACGCTGTGTCCGCAGTCGCCGAAGGTCACGTTTTCGCGCACCGTCCCGGCGAACAGCACGGCTCTCTGCGATACATAGCCTATCTTGTTGCGAAGTGCGTGCTGTGCGTAGTCCTTTACGTTCACTCCGTCCACCAGTACCTCGCCCCCGGTCACGTCATAAAAGCGCGGGACAAGGTTTATAACGGTGCTCTTGCCGCTGCCGGTGGAGCCGATAAAGGCCACCGTCTCGCCGCGGTGGGCGGTGAAGCTTATGTTTTGCAGTACATCCTCGTCCGCGCCGGGGTAACGGAAGCTCACATTGCGAAACTCCACCTCTCCGCGCTTGCGGACGTTGTCCGTCACCGTGCCGTCAATGATGCCCGGTGTCGTGTCCAGCACCTCGGAAATGCGTTTCGCGGAAACGGAGGCGCGCGGGTAGATGATAAACAGCATCACCAACAGCATGAACGCCATGACCACCTGCATCGCGTACTGGGAAAATACTATCATGTCGGAGAAAAGCGTGAGTCTGTCCGCGAGCCCCGCGTTATTGATAAGCACAGCGCCCACCCAGTATACCGCGAGACTCAGTCCGTTCATCACGAGCTGTATCGTCGGCATCATAAACGCCATTGCGCGCCCGGTAAAAAGATGGGTGGACGTCAGGTCGTCGTTTACCCTTTCAAACTTTGCCTCCTGATACTTCTCCGCGTTGTATGCACGCACCACGCGCAGACCGGTCAGATTCTCGCGGGTGACGCGGTTGAGCTCGTCGGTCATTTTCTGTAGCTTTTTGAATTTCGGCAGTACAAGCGTGATACCGACACAGACGACCATCAGCAGTATAAGCACCGCCACCAGCGTAGAGAACATCCACGCGCCGCTCTTATCGGCGATCTTGCCTATCGCCCAGAACGCCATAATCGGTGCCTTGACGACGGATTGCAGGCCCATCACGATGAGCATCTGCACCTGCATTACGTCGTTCGTGGTGCGGGTAATAAGGCTGGCTGTGGAGAATTTGCCTATCTCCTCCATCGAAAATGCCTGCACCCTGTCAAACAGCCTTCCGCGGAGCGTCGCGCCGAAATCGGTCGCGATATACGCGGCAAAAACCGACACAACCACGGACGCAAGCAGGCTTCCGCCCGCGCATAGCAGCATCCTCCCGCCGACGGACAGCACCTCGCCCATTTCACTCCCGGGCGTCTGCACGAGCTGGGTGATCTCCGTCATATAGTCCGGCAGACGCAGGTCAAGCCACACCTGCGCCGCGATAAAGCCGACTGCGGCGATAATGCAGAATATATCGCTTTTTTTCAGGTTTTTGAAAATCCGAAGCATATCTTAAAAGCCCCTTTCCTGTTTGCACCGCAAGTCTACCCTCCCATTCTAAACTGAAAAGAAACAAACCCGCTCGGCTGTAATATGACCATCAATGAACGAACGTCACAGCCAATTCCAATTCTGTATAAAAATCGGCTTTACTTTCTACTCCGGCCGTAGTATAATTTGAGGAATATAAGAGGTGCTTTTGTACCGTTTTTCCTGTATATTGCAGTCGGAGGTGACAGGTAATGGAGCACGCATCAAACGTTCTGTTCACTATAGGCCCACTTGAGATAACAAGCACCGTTACCACCACTTGGGCGATCATTCTGGTGCTGACGATTCTTTCCGCCATCGCCACACACAATTTGAAGGACGTCCCCGGGCCGCTTCAGGCCGCGGCGGAGCTTGCCGTCGGTAAGCTCCGGAATTATTTCGGGGGGATACTCGGCCGGGAGCACGCGGAACGTTATTTCCCGGTCTTTGCAACGTTCTTCATTTTTATAATAGTAAGCAATTACTCCGGTCTGCTGCCCGGCATGGGACATCTGAGCGGTATGGCCGTGCCGACGGCGTGCCTCTCGGTCACCGCGGCGCTGGGTATAGTGGCTTTTTTTACCACGCACACCATAGGTATAAAGGAGCTCGGCGCGAAGCACTATCTTCTCTCCTTTGCCAAGCCCTTCGCTCTGCTTTTGCCGCTGAACCTTATCGAGCAGATCGTCCGCCCGTTCTCGCTGTCCCTGCGTCTGTACGGCAACCTCTACGGCGAGGAGCAGGTAACGGACAAGCTTTACGAGATATTCCCCATTCTTCTCCCGCTCATCATGCAGGTGTTGAGCCTTCTGTTCTGCATGATACAGGCACTGGTATTTACTATGCTGCTGTCCATCTATGTCTCCGAGGGTATAGAGGCTGAGCATTGAAAATATAAAGAAAATTCCAAATAATTATTCGGAGGAACAAGTTATGAGTATCGCAGTTGCAGTCGCTGTCATGATGTCTATTTGCGTTGTGGGCCCCGCCATAGCGCAGGGTCTTGTCGCTTCCAAGGCGATCGACGCCATAGCGCGCCAGCCCGAAGCGGCCGGAAACATACGCTCTACAATGATCCTCGCGCTCGGTCTTATCGAGGCTCTGACCATTTACGGTCTGCTTATCGGCTTCATGCTCGTCGGCAAGATCTGATCCGCATCTCTGACACGAGGTAAGAAGTATGCTGACAATCAACGTATCCGAGGTCGTTTTGACCGTCATCAACTTCTTTCTGCTGTATTTTTTGCTCAAGCGCTTCCTGTACACTCCGCTCATCCGCTTCATGGACGAGCGGCAGGCGCGCATAGACGCGGGCGAGGCCGTGAGGAAGAAGGCTCTTGACGACGCGCGCGAAAGCAAGGCGCACATGGACGAGGAGCTTCGAAAAAGCCGCGAGGAGGCACTGCGTATGGCCAACGACGTGAGGCTTTCCGGGGATACCAACCACGCGGAGCTCGTCCGACGTCTGCACGAGAGCAGGCGCCGCGCCACGCAGGAGAGCCGTGAGCGCATTGAAGCACTGCGCCGTGAGGAGAGTGCGGAGCTTGACGCAAGGCGCGAAGCTCTGACAGGGCTGCTTGTATCGCGGCTTCTCTCCGAAGCCGAGCGCAGGTAGCTCCACGTTGACGCAGGAGCAGAAAGGAGGGCGAAGCTGACCATGGGCGGATGGAACATCATCTATGCACTCATAAACTTTGCCATACTTGCCGTGGGGCTTTATCTTCTCGGCAGTAAGATAGTTATAAAAATGTACCGCGAACACCGCGGGAAAATAGCCGACGGGCTCAAGCGGGCGGAGGGTGCCGATGCCGAAGCCGACAGGCTCCGCCGTGAGCTTGCCGCCGCCGAAGAAAAGGGCGCCGTGGAGTGCCGCAGTATTATCGACGGGGCACAGGCCGCCGTTGAGGAGCACAACCGTGCCGCCGCCGAAGAGGAGGCTCATGCCGAGGCCGACATGAGGGCTTCCGTTCTCGAAGATGAGGAACGTCTGCGCGCGCAGATGCGCCGTGAGCTCGCCCGCAAAGCCGCAGACGACATCACCGGCGGAGCCGCAGAGCTCATTCTCGGTGAAAGCGGCGCGGACAGCCGCTTTATCGAAAAGTTTACAGACGAGCTCAGGGGTCTGATTGCCATGACCCCCTGCGACAGCGCAAGGCTGGCCTCCGGGGAGCGGCTGAGTGCGGAGATCTCCTCCGTCGGCGTTCTCAACGACGCACAACGCTGCGCTCTGCTTGAGGTCATCGAGAGCGTTTATCCCGCCGCATCGCTTGACTGCACGTTCACGCAGGACTCTTCGCTTGTCGGCGGTGTCCGCGTGAGGATAGGCGACAGCGTATATGACGGCAGCATCGCACATTCCCTTGCGCGCGTACAGGAGGCCGTCAAGACAGCCGACCTTCGCCGCGAAAGCACTGCCGTGAGCATTGAGCGGGAGCTCTCCTCTGTTTCCTTTGAGGCGGACAGCTACCAGGTCGGGCGCGTCACCTCCCTCTCTGACGGTATTTGCCGCGTCAGCGGTCTGAGCGACGTTATGGCCGGCGAAATGGTGCAGCTCGGCGACAGGCTGTGCGGAATGGTCATGGACCTTGAGAAGAATGACGTCGGAGTGGTGCTTCTGGGCGAGCACAGGAGTGTTCAGGAGGGCGACGAGGTGCGCCGTACCGGGCACGTCATCGAGGTCCCTGTCGGTGAAGCGCTCATAGGCCGTGTAGTCGACGCGCTGGGTCGTCCCATTGACGATCTCGGCGAGATAAAGGCCGCCGGTATGCGCCCGATCGAAAGCCCCGCACCCGGGGTCATTGACCGTTGCCCCGTCTCCGTGCCCATGCAGACGGGCATAAAAGCCATTGACGCCCTTATTCCCATCGGGCGCGGACAGCGTGAGCTCATCGTCGGCGACCGTCAGACCGGTAAGACCTCCATTGCCCTTGACACGATCATCAATCAGCGGGGCAAGGACATGATATGCATTTATGTGGCCATCGGGCAGAAAGAGTCCACGGTGGCCGCCTTAGTGGAAAACCTGCGTGTCCGCGGCGCGATGGACTACACCATCGTCGTCTGTGCCAACGCGAGCGCTCCCGCGCCCATGCTCTACATCGCACCCTACGCGGGTGCCGCAATGGGCGAATACTTCATGTACAAGGGGCAGGACGTCCTTGTTATCTACGATGACCTCTCCAAGCAGGCCGTCGCGTACCGTGAGATCTCTCTCCTCCTGCACCGTCCCCCCGGACGCGAGGCATACCCCGGCGACGTGTTCTATCTGCACTCAAGACTTCTTGAGCGTGCGGCGCGTCTCAGCCCGGAGCACGGCGGAGGCAGCATGACCGCTCTGCCGATCATTGAAACGCAGGCAGGTGATATTTCCGCATACATTCCGACAAACGTCATTTCGATAACCGACGGTCAGATATTCCTTGAGACCGAGCTTTTCGAGTCGGGCGTGCGCCCCGCTGTAAATGTGGGTCTGTCCGTCTCCCGTGTGGGCGGAAGTGCTCAGCTCGGCGCGATGAAGCAGGTGTCGGGCCGTCTGAGAATGGAGCTTGCTCAGTACCGCGAACTGGAGGCGTTTTCGCAGTTCGGCTCCGATCTTGACAAGTCCACGCGCGCGGCGCTCTGCCGGGGCGAGAGGATGACGGAGCTGCTCAAGCAGCCCGCCTTCAGCCCGGTGGATGCCTCCGATCAGGTCATTGCCATCTTCGCCGCGGGTGAGGGCTATGCCGATTCCGTTGAGCTGAAGGACATTTACCGCTTTGAGCATGAGCTTGTCACCTTTGTGAACAGAGAGTGGCCCGCTCTCCATGATATTATTCTGTCCGGCAGAAAGCTCAGCGCGGACGAGCTTGAGAGACTGCGCGTCCTGATAGGCCGCTTCCGCGGGCTCTTTGTCTGAGCCCCCATTGCGGAAACGACAAAACGGAAGGAGGTATGAAAAGTGGACAGTATGCACGCCGTTAAAATGCGTATACGCAGTATCGAGAACACGCGCCAGATAACCCGTTCAATGAAGCTGGTCGCGGGCTCCAAGCTGAACCGGACGCAGGCTCTCCGGCGCGCGCTCGGCGACTACGCCCTGCGCAGTCGTGAAATGCTATCCGCCGTTCTCGCCTCCCCCGGCAAAAACAACAACCCATATCTGCGCCCCGTGAGCGGTGCGGGCAGGGTGATGTACGTTCTCTTTGTCGGAAACCGCGGTCTTTGCGGCACATATAACCACACCGTGCTGAAATACCTGCGCGACCTTGCGGAAAAGGATGCGCGGGAGAACTGTGTCGCAGTCTGCGGTCGCTGGGGCGGTGAGCTAATCGCCGCGGAGGGGCTGAACGTGGTGCGCACCTTCGACGCGATAAGCGACACTCCCTCTGCCGCCGACGCCGCGGAGCTCACCGAATATCTAAAGGACGTGTTTGTTCGCGGCGAGGCCGACGAGGTGATACTCGTCTATCAGCGCTTTGATTCCGTTCTCTCCCAGACTCCGACTCACAGCGTCCTTTTTCCCATCGCGCCGGAGGACGGCGATCGCGACGCAAGGGAGTATATCTTCGAGCCCGACAGGGAGTCTCTCCTTGACTCTCTTGTTGAGCTGTATATCGAAAGTAACGTTTATTCCACACTGCTCGAAGCGCGCATCGGCGAGCACGCCTCCCGCATGACAGCCATGACCGCCGCCACGGACAGCACGGAGGAGCTTATCGCCGAGCTCAACCTGAAGCTCAATCATGCGCGTCAATCCGCCATAACCACCGAGATCTCGGAGATAGAGGGCGGTACGGCGGCCATGCAACCATAACGCCGCCTCAAAGGAGGTATTCAAATGGCACAGGGTATAGTCACGCGGGTCATCGGCCCGGTCGTTGACGTTCGCTTTCCGGCAGGAAAACTGCCGGAGCTTTATCATGCAATAGAGATAGATCTTGCCGAACGCAGGATCATGCTTGAGGCCGTGCAGGAGCTTGGCGACGGCTGCGTCAGGTGCATAGCCCTATCCCCTACCGACGGCATTTCCCGCGGCACGGCGGCTCACAGCACCGGAAGCATCATAACCATGCCCGTGGGTGAGGCCACGCTCGGCCGAATGTTCAACGTTGTCGGCGAGCCCATTGACGGCAAAGGCGCGGTAAACGCCGAAAAGAGGCTTCCCATCCACCGCGACCCGCCGCCCTTTTCCGAGATCGTCCCCTCATCCGATCTTCTTGAGACCGGCATCAAGGTCATTGACCTCCTCTGCCCCTTTTCACGCGGAGGCAAGATAGGTCTGTTCGGCGGTGCGGGCGTCGGGAAAACGGTGCTCATAATGGAGCTTATCCGCAACATCGCCTACGAGCACGGCGGATATTCCGTTTTCGCAGGTGTAGGCGAGCGCAGTCGCGAGGGCAACGACCTCTGGAACGAGATGAGCGAATCCGGTGTCATCGGCAAGACCGCGCTTGTTTTCGGCCAGATGAACGAGACGGCGGGCGCGCGTCTGCGTGTTCCCCTCTCCGGCCTCACCATTGCGGAAAACTTCCGCGACGAGAGCGGTCAGGATGTGCTGTTGTTTATCGACAATATATTCCGCTTTATTCAGGCCGGCTCCGAGGTGTCGGCGCTTCTCGGCCGTATGCCCTCCGCTGTCGGCTATCAGCCCACGCTTGCGAGCGAAATGGGTGAGCTTCAGGAGCGCATAACCTCGACGAAAAGCGGCTCTGTCACCTCTATTCAGGCGGTTTATGTCCCGGCGGATGACCTCACCGACCCCGCCCCCGCCAGCGTTTTCGCCCATCTGGACGCGACGACCGTCCTCTCCCGCTCCATTTCCGAGCTGGGCATATATCCCGCCGTTGACCCGCTCGAATCCACATCCCGTATTTTGCAGGCCTCTGTTCTGGGCAATTCCCACTATGAGACTGCACGCGGGGTGCAGGTGGTGCTGGAGAAGTACAGGCAGCTTCAGGATATCATCGCGGTACTCGGCATGGACGAGCTCGGCATGGAGGACAGAGCCACGGTCAACCGCGCGCGACGTATACAGCGCTTCCTGTCCCAGCCGTTCCATGTGGCAGAACACTTCACGGGCATTGAAGGGCGCTATGTGAAGCTGGAGGATACGATCAGGGGCTTTCAGGCGATACTCGGCGGGGAGCTTGACGACCTGCCCGAGCAGGCCTTCCTCATGTGCGGCACCATTGACGAGGTCATCGCCAGGCGCAGCTCCTTCTGACGGGGTGAGCCATGGCAGACAGAATACATCTGAGTATTATCACCCCCGACGGAACGGTTCTCGATCGGCACGTTGAATATATAAATCTTCCGACCGGGCGAGGCTCCGTGGGGATACTCGCCAATCACGCGCCCATCCTCTGCGCCGTCGGCAAGGGCACGCTTCGTTGGCGCAGTGAGAACGGCGACTCCGGGACTGCGCTTCTTGAAAAGGGCATCGCGAACATCGCCGACAACGAGGCAACACTGCTCCTTTCCGGCGCAAAGGTCACAGACTGATACTCATTTCAAATTAAAAGATTTAATTTGAAATCCGTGTGCTACGCACACTCGCATCGTGCAAAGCACGCTGCGCCGTCCCCTAAAAATCTGACGCACCTTCGGTGCTAAAAAAACTTTTAAGTTTTTTAACAGATTTTATTATGAATAAAAAAACAAAGGGCCATGCACCACTCGGATGCATGGTCCTTCGTTTAGGGAGAAAAGAGAGGATTTATAGGAGTAGAAAAGTAGCAATTTAATGTTTCGCCCTGCGGCGTCGCTCTTCGGAGTGGTCGTGTGACCGCCCTATTCTGCTTTGTCAAGGACGATTTCAAGCTTTATCTCACTGCCGGAGCGGTAGACGGTTATGGACGTTCTGTCGCCCGGTGCGAAGCTCTCGACAGTCTCGGTCAAGCCCGAGGAGCTTGTAACTGTTGTATCACCGACAGCGGTGATTATATCGCCGACCTGTACGCCGGCCCGCTCAGCGCAGGAGCCCTGAACAACAGCGGATACATACGCGCCCATCGGTATGCCGTAATACCGGCTGTATACCGGGGAGAATCGCGTGTCCACCGACACGCCCAGATATGCCTTCTCGGTAGTCTGGACCTCGTTGGCATATTTGAAGCTTACGCCCGTGACCGGGCCGATAACCGTCGTTGCCTCGTCAATAGGGACGGCGAACGCCAGCCCCTCGGAGTCGGCATATTTTGCGGTGACTATTCCGACCACCTCGCCACGGCTGTTATACACAGGGCCGCCGGAGTTGCCGCTGTTGACCGCCGCGTCGATCTGGAACATATTGATGCGGGAAAGACTTACGTCGCTTTTGACCGAGCGGTCAAATGCGCTGACCCTTCCGGAGGTCATTGAGAACTCAAGTCCGTGCGGGCTACCGATCACATACACCTCATCGCCTACGGACAGATCATCACTGCTGCCGAAGGTCGCGGGCGTGAAGCCGGATGCTTCGATCCTCAGCAGTGCAACGTCCTCGCTTCTATCCTGACAGGAAAGAAGTCCCCTGAACTCTCGGCCGTCATGGAGCTTTACAGTCACCTGCGCTCCCTGTATTCCTTCTTCATATGCATCGCTGATGACGTGGTAGTTGGTGAGAATATACCCGTCCTCAGAGACGATGAAGCCGGAGCCCGTGGATGTCGTACTTTCAGCTTCCACGCTGATTTTCACCACCTGCTTACAGGCGAGGGAATATATCTCAGAGGGAGTGAGCTCCTTGGAAGGGGTGGGGATCCTTTCTGCGAGATTGCTTGTGGCCTTAACTGCCACTCTGCTGAGAGAGCTTGCCTCCTTGATGTCGTCCTCCGCCTCGGAAAGGCGTTGCTCCATGCTTTCAAGACGGCTCTCCGCGCGGCTCCCGACGATGAATGCTCCTGCGCCCGCGCCTGTCACAAAGCAGATAAGGCACACAAGCAGTATCGCCAGTCCTCTGCCGCCGGAGCGTCTGCCGTTTTTCCCGTTTTCGCGTTTTGTTTGCCGCGTGTGGCGGGAGCTGTCGGCGCTTCGCTGTCGGCGCTCATATCCGGAGCTGTACTTTGCGGATTCCTCCGGGGGCGTGTAGTAGCGGGGCGGCACGGTATTTTCGTCGGCGGGAACATAGTGAGCGTCGGAATATATTCTCTGCGTATAGCCGCTCTTATAACGGTACTCACCGCTCTGCGCATCGGAAAAGCCGGTAAACCCGGCAGGGCCGTCACCGCTCATATGAAGATTTTCCCGATCGGTATGTTCCGAGCCGCTCATCTTAACGAACCTCTTCTCAACTTGTGGCTATAATATAACCCGTATTTATGACACTGGAATGAACAAAAGCGCAAAATTCTATAAACAAACCGTGAACAGTTATAATATTTTAAGCCCGGTCAGCCAGCGTCTCATCATATCGTAAACGTGATTGCCGGCCATATGGCGTATAAAGCTGCGGCTACGCATGGTGCCCAGATGGAGCTCTCTTATGAAGGTGCCATCCTCCGTGGCCATGGAGACAAACACCGTCCCGACCTCGTGAACGCCGTCGCCGTCCGGCCCGGCAAGCCCGGTAACACCCACGCCGATATCCGCGCCGGTAAGCGTGCGGATACTCTGAGCCATCTCACGCGCCACCTCGCGGCTGACCGCGCCCTTTTCCTCGATAAGCGCCGGGTCAATGCCCAGCAGACTTGCCTTGGCGCCGTTGGTGTAGGTCACCGCGCCGCCGAGGAAGAACGTGCTCGCCCCGGGAATATCGGTGAAGCGGCGCGCAACGTCGCCACCGGTACAGCTCTCCGCCGCGGCAAAGGTCATTCCCTTTTCGCGCAGGAGGGCTATCACGCTCTCCTCAAGGCTCTCGACATCCACGCCGAAAACGTACTCGCCCAGCGTCTCGCAGACGTGCGCGACGACGGGGGCGCACATTTCCTCCGCCTCCTCCCGGGTGTCCGCCTTGGCGGTTATCTGCACGAGGCAGTCGCACTCCTTGGCATAGGGCGCCATGGTCGGGTTGGTCATGGCGTTCATCTCGTCGCGGAATATCTGATCCACACTGCTCTCACCCATGCCGAAAACGTGCACGGAGTGGGAGACGATCTGCCCGCCGGAGTATTCGCGCAGGAACGGCATGACGCTCTCGGCGAACATGGCGTTACACTCCTTCGGCGGGCCGGGGAGCATGACGACAAGTATCCCGTCCTTTTTGAACGCACAGCCGGGAGCCGTGCCGCAGTTATTGTGAAAAACCGTGCACCCCTCCGGCAGCATGGCCTGAGAATAATTATTCTCGGTGAAATTGCGGCTGTATTTTATATAGTCGTACAGCCCCTCCCGCTCGCTCTCGTTCATTACGAGCTCAAGGCCGAAGGACTGCGCCAGCACCTGCTTGGTAAGGTCGTCGCAGGTCGGCCCCAGACCGCCGGTGGTGATGATGATATCCGCGCGGCTCTTCGCAATGCTCACGCAGTCGGCAAGACGCCGGGGATTATCCCCCACCACGGTGTGATATCGGACATTTATGCCGATTTTCGAGAGCTGTTCGGAGATGTCGCGGGCATCCGTATTGGTCACATGACCCAGCAAAAGCTCGGTCCCGACGGAGATTATCTCCGTATTAAAGGTGTTATTCATCCTCGACACATATCCTCTCGATACCGGCAAGAGCCTCCTCCACCAGCGGTTCGATGTCAAGAGCGGCCTCGGCCGCCTCTACCTCATGAAGCTTGGGATGGGTGCGGGGATGGCGGGGAGTGAAAACGGTACAACAGTCCTCATAGGGCAGGATAGATGTCTCGAAGGTGCCGATGCGCCGGGCGAGCTCGACGATCTCCGCCTTGTCCATACCGATGAGGGGCTGGAGCACGGGCAGGTTCGTCACAGCCTGAGTTGAGGCCATGGCCTCCATGGTCTGGCTTGCCACCTGGCCGAGATTTTCGCCGGTAACAATGGCCTTTGCGCCGTTATCGCGCGCGATACGCTCGGCAATGCGCATCATGAAGCGTCGCATGATGAGGGTGAAATACTCCTCGGGGCATTTGTCCCGTATCTCCTCCTGAATGTGGGTGAAGGGCACGACCTCGATGGTCATTCTGCCGCAATAGGCGGTGAGGAGCCGCGCAAGCTCCACCACCTTGTCCTTGGCCTGCTGGGAGGTGTAGGGGAAGGAGAAGAAGTGTATCGGGATGAGGCGCACGCCGCGGCGCGCTATCATGTAAGTAGACACCGGGCTGTCGATACCGCCGGAGAGGAGCGTTACCGCCACGCCGCCCGAGCCGACGGGCATCCCGCCCGCGCCGGGCACCGGCGACGAGTGGACGTAGGCCGCAAGGTCGCGCACCTCTATATGCACGGTGAGCTCCGGGTCGTGGACATCCACGGGCGTATCGGGGAATGCCTCGGCAAGCTCGCCGCCCACATATTGGCTCAGCTCGATACTGCTCATGGGGAAGCTCTTGTCACTGCGGCGCGACTCGACCTTGAAGCTCCGGGCATTTTCCATATCCTCCCTGAGATATTCCTTCGCCAACGCAACGATGGCGTCCTTATCCTTTTCACAGGCGGCGGCACGGGTCATTTTTATGACGCCGAACACCTTTTTCAGCGCCTCGAACGCCGCGTCTACGTCCGCCCCGTCGTCGAGCGGCTCGACATAAACGACCGACTGGAGGCAGTAGACGTTGAATTTTCCGATGGGAGCAAGGCGGCGCTTGACATTTGCGACAAGCTTCGCTTCAAAGGAGCGGCGGTTCAGCCCCTTGAGGACGATCTCACCCAGCTTTAGAATGATAATATCGTTCATATTTTAACTCCGAATCACTTTTTACGGTATTTGCGCTCAGGTCTGTAGAACTCGAATATCACCGAGTCGTTGCTGTTCTCGCTTGCTACGTTGTGTGAGGTCCAGCCGACCTTGAGCGCGCCCAGCGCACAGCTCAGCGAGACGAGCGGCGGCATGGGGCCGATCTCATAGGCGATAAACTGCGGCCGCGCGAGGAAGTTTAAGAGCGTATTGCCGCAGACGAAGGCGAGGAGCCTTGATTTGAAGTTATACCTCCCCGCATTCATCGCAAGCTGTCCGCGTACATACTCCCGCCCGTGGAAGCGAAACCACGCGACGATGGTGGGGTCGAAGCTCTCAATGCACACGTCGCCCCTGTAGCCGCGGAGTATCTCAAGGGTCTTTTCGCAGAGCTCACGGTTTCTTTTGCCGGTCTTGAGCTCCACGATGAGCGGTCCTCTGCCGTCTATGACTCTGAGAACATCGGTGAAGAGCGGCACGGTCTCGCCGCTTGAGCACAGGCTCATCGCGTGGAGCTCCTCGTAGCTCTTCTCGCAGACGGCGGCGTGGACGCCGCACACTCTGTCAAGAGTGTCGTCATGAAACACGACCACCTGCCCGTCGAGCGAGAGCTGTACGTCCAGCTCGATGCCGTAGCCCGCGGAGGCCGCAAGCTCAAAGGCTCTCAGTGAATTCTCCGGGACGGACTTATCCCGCGTATGCAACCCGCGATGGGCGAAATTCACGCCCGTGAACGGTGCTTTTTTCTTTTTTGAGGCATATCCCGGCGCCACAGCCAGCACGGGCAGCAGCGCGGCGGACAGCGCCAGTATTGCCGTTGATTTTTTCATGGCTTTCTATCAGTCTCCGTCGATGGCCTCAAGACCCTTTACGTTCGCGACCTTAGCGGCCTTAATATTCTTGACAAAGAGGGTGAATACCGCACAGCTCATCACTATTAGAATGGTGGAGTACACAGGCAGGGCACGCCACGCGCCGGTCATGTTGAACACCAGACCCAGGAGCACGGGGGTAATGGTCTGCGCGGACATACTGGCGGTGTAGTAGTAGCCGGTGAACTTGCCGATCTTCCTAGAGGAGCAGAGCTCGACCACCATGGGGAAGGAGCAGTTATGCACCAGCGCCATGCCGTAGCCCCTTACCGCTCCCACCACATAGAGCAGCACGGGGAAGCTGTACTCGCCGTGTGTGCCGGTGACGACACCGGTGGGCTTTACGAAGCACATGAGTATAAGCCCGACGGTCGTTATGCCAAGGCCGGTGGATATGGTCCACTTGCGGCCCACCCTGTCGGCGATGGAGCCCGCGGTAGCAAAGCCGATGACGGACGCGACACCGCCGATGATGGTCAGAACCATGGTGGCGCTGGAGACGGAGTTGAGATAATAGATGGTGTAGTTGCCGATATAGGTGCCGATGGCGTTATCGGCCATGAACCACAGGAACTCCGCCGCAAGGATGGCAAGGAGCATATTTTTGTTTGCCCTGGACATGGGCTTGTCGTCGTCGATGGGAGTCTCGACCGCGGCGAGCTTCTCGCCCAGCTCCATTTCCTCCTTCATCTCCTCGGCAAGCTTATTTTCCTTGATGGTCAGGAAAAGCACCATCGCGGAGATGACCATGAGCACGGAGGCGACGATAAAGGGTATCTCGATCGTCCAGATCTTTCTTGCCTCGTCCGCCGCGTTTATGTAGTCGGAGAGCTTGAGGAAGATGCCGAGGACGGTGGCGAACGCGCCGCCCAGGTAGCCCATGATGTTGATTATACCGTTCGCCTTGGCGCGCAGGGGCTTGGGGGTGATGTCGGGCATGAGCGCAACGGCGGGGTTTCGGTACATCATCATGAACATGAGGACAATGGCCATCATGATGACCATGCCGACGATGTTATTGTAGTGGAAAAAGAGCGGGATGAACGGGAAGGCCACAGCGGACACCATGGTGCCCACAAGGATGAAGGGCATACGCTTGCCGATGGGGGTGACGGTACGGTCGGAGAGACTGCCGAAGATAGGCAGCAGTATCAGCGCCGCAAGGTTGTCACACGCCATGATGATGCCGACGATCCACTGGACGTTGAGTATCTTCTCGGGATCGCCCGCCTTGAGCTCGGCCGAGGAAATGCCGTACATACGTCTTGCGAAGATGTCGGTAAGGAAGGTTGGGCACCACGAGTCATATACCTGCCACAGCAGCAGTATGCCGAAGAAGGCAAAGCCGATGAGCGCCGTGCGCTTATAGTTGAGCTTAAGCTCCGGGGTTCTGTTTTCGTTCATAGTCATCCTCCATGCGGTTTTACCGCCAATTAATAACCGATTATGTAGCTGTTCATAAGGTTGAGCGCGCCCTCGCCCTGCGTGAGCGAGAGGCTTTCGGCCATTATCATGTCGCTGATGTCGTATTTTTCGACGAACTGGCGCATTTTATCGCGGGTATAGTCGCGGTAGTCGATGATATAGACCTTATGATAGTGCTGTGCAAGGTAGATGGAGAAGGGATTTCCGTAGGAATCCTTGATGATGGCGCAGTTTGGCGCGTCGGGCAGGTCGTCGTTTGTGATGACGGAGAGGGGGTTATCCCCGGCGATAAACGCGGTGTACTTCGCGGAAACGGCGCTGTCGCTCATGTCCTTCACGATGTCCCACTCCGTGGGGTTGCCCATGTAGTCGAGTATCTCGAAGCGGATGTTCCCGGGCGGGTCATAGGCTATGAGCTCGTCGGCGCGGAGCTTTCCCGGCTGGGCGGAGGAGGCGTAGAAGCTCCCGAGGAATTCGCCCATGTTTATCTCGGTATACTCCTCAAGCGGCACCGGCTCGAACCCCGCTACGCGGCAGAACTGCTCGTAACCGTAATACGCGCCGAGCGCCGTCCAGTGGTGGTCGGTGCGGAAATAGATATACTCGTCATTGTGCGGGACGAGGTTATTGAAGATGTTGACCTTGTTTATATACTCATCCTCTGTGGCGAAGATATAATTGAGCACCTCCGCCTGGCTCGAGCAGTTGACAGCCGAGAGTATATCCGGGTCGAGCAGCACGCCGACGGCCGAGGGTATCGGCATATCAAAGAGCCTGACTCCGCACTCCTCCATTATCCCGGCAAAGCGCTCCATCATCTCGGTGCGCTTGTCGATGAGCTGCTGGTTGAAGCCGAAGTATTCATAGGCCGTATCGCCGATCTGAAGCGCCGCGCCGAAGATGACTTCCTCCTCCTCGGAAATGCTCAGCCCGCTCCAGTCCTCGACGGACTCGGAGGATACCGTCTCCCTTTCGGGCTCGGGCGTGCTGTCCGCGGTCGTCTCGGGTGGCTGAGTGCTCTGCGGCTGTGCGGTGGACTCCGGCACGCTCGTCACCTCCGCCGGGACGGTCGGAACGGTGTCGGGGATGGAGTCCGGTCTGTTGAGTCGGCTCACGTCCACAACGTTCGTGCTTATGCCGTGAAGATTTGAAATGGCCGTCGATACGCTCAGCCAGCTCTCGCGGCCGGGAAAGGTATCGGAGAACCATGTGCTTATGCCGTCAAAATAGTCCCCGCTCAAAAGCGATTGCACCGAAAACTCCGGGAACTGCGCAAGCTCTCTTTTTTCTATGACGGACGTTTTCGGACGCAGGGGGATGATAAACGCCACAACGAACAGCAGAAACAGCGTCGCGAAAAACGGTGTCGCAAGCTTTCTGCGGTGGTTCTCTATCCTGCGGCGCTCGCTCCTTGAAAGGCCGGTCTTATTTTCGTTTTCCATTTATTCGGCCTCCTCAGAACTGGAAATATATAAACGGATTATAGCTGTCCCCCACCAGGGAGCAGGTGGCCAGCAGAAGAAAGCCCACAGGCATGACACAGTTTTGCACCACGTCCCAGACCTTTGCCCCCGTCTCGTTCACAGAGAGCCTCGCTCCCACGCGCAGACACAGCTTTTTGATAACGGGCGTGCAGAACACGCACGAGGCTATGAGCAGGAACAGATTGTTCTCAAGCACGGTTTTCGACACGAAGCTTGAAAAGGCGTTGCCGTTGAGCCCGAAGAGGTTCGTGAACACCGTCCAGCCCAGCCGTATATCCGTAAAGTGGAAGAGTATCCATCCCACATAGACCACGAAGCACAGGTATATATGCGGCAGGACGCGGAGCTTCTCGAGCGGCTTTTTCAAAAACAGCCTTTCCAACAGCAGGAACACGAAAAAGTACAGCCCCCACATCACGAAGTTCCAGCTTGCGCCGTGCCACAGACCGGTCAGCGCCCAGACGACGAACATATTGAATACGGAGCGCGCCCGCGAACAGCGGTTGCCGCCCAGCGGTATGTACACATAGTCGCGGAAAAACGTTCCCAGCGACATATGCCAGCGCCGCCAGAACTCGGTGACGCTCTTTGAAATATACGGATAGTCGAAATTTTCGAGATAGTGCAGGCCTATCATGCGTCCCATGCCTATGGCCATATCGGAGTAGGCGGAGAAGTCGAGATATATCTGCAATGTGAACGCCAGCACGCCCACCCAGCTGTCAAGCACGGTGAGCTCCCTGAGTGAGGCGAGATTCTGCGCGAATAGCGACGCGTCCGAGGCCACGCTCGTTTCCAGCAGGAGCTTATCCGCGAGCGCACCGCAGGGATTGGCAAGCAGGGTCTTTTTCGCAAGACCCACGGTGAAGCGCCGTATGCCGGAGAGGAGGTCGGGTCCCTCCTCGCGGTGAATGAACAGCTCGTCCGCGACGGTCTTATAGCGGACGATGGGGCCGGCTATGCACTGGTGAAAAAGCGAGGCATACAAAAGCACATTCCAGTAGCTGTCCTGCGCCTCAGCGTCGCCGCGGTAAACGTCGATAACATAGGTCAGGAGCTGGAAGGTATAGAACGAAATGCCGATGGGCAGTGCGATGCTCTTCACAAAGTCGGGTATCTCCCCGAACACGGAGCAAAAAAGCCCGGCATACTTGAAAAAGCCTATGAGCGCGATATCTATTACGGCCGAGACGATGACCCACGTTTTCGATCTCTCTGCCGATTCCGCCGATGCCACGCGCAGTGCGCAGAACCACGACGTGAGCGCCATGAACATGAGCAGCAGCACATACCTGGGCTCGCCCCACGCATAGAAAATTATCGAGAAAACGAGCAGTGTCGTATTCTGTACCTTCCGCGTGGGCGCAAGATAATAGGCTATCAGCGACAGCGGCAGAAAGGCATACAGAAAAATAAGGCTTGAAAATACCATGAGCTTTGAACTCCCGCAAATATTAAACAATTTATTTTACCTTATTTCGCCGAAAATAACAAGCACATATCGACGAAAAACCGCCGTAAGCACTCCGTTTCGTCAAAAAAGCCGACCTGTGACGGCGGTCACGGGTCGGCTATGGTGCTCTGTATGCGCGGCTCCGGGCGCTCTCGCGTCGGCGATGAGCCACTTTATTTACATTCGGGCATAAGCTCGTTTGAGATAACGCAGAGCATTTCGTCGAACTTCTCCACATCCTCGCGTGGAAAGCGCGCCTTTACCCGGTCGATAACGGTCTTTTCATAGTCGCTGAGAATTCCCATATAGCTGAAGAATTTTCCCGAGAGGATGAGGTGGTACTCGCGTCTGTCGGTGTGGGAGTTCTGGCGTTCGAGGTAGCCCTTTTTGATGAGGCTGTTGACCTTGTAGGTGGCGTTGGACTGGGAGATGTTGAGAAAATCCGCGAATTGTCCCACCGTGGGCTCACCGAGCATTTTTATGACCTCGAGCGAAAAGGCCTCCATCGCGGAAAGTGACCCGTCACGCTCGCGCACAAGCTCAAAAACCTTGCGGTAAAACTGCAGCTTGAATTTGTCATACACCTCGGCAAAGCTTTTTTCCACCATTTTACTGTCCTCCCGTTCGCTTGCGTCATAATAATATACTACATTTTTCGCGATTTGTAAACAGATGTAAACAGAAAAGCAGGGAATCCTTTCACCCCGAGTATATGGATAATCTCCGGCTCTTTTGCTAAATGATCAGTTCACACAGCGTTATATTGGTAACGGAAAAGCTACAGACTCTGACTTCTCGCCCAGCTCTGTAGCTTATTCTTCTAAATATTCCAAAACATCTTCCACTCTGCATTGGAGTAGCTTGCATAGCTGATCCAATGTGTGCGTGGATATGTTTTCTCCACGTTTAATGGCATAATAATTTGACAACGGAAACCCCATTTTCCCTAACCGATACGATGTAATTCCTCTTTTTTTCATCGTCTGGAACAACGGTTCATAGCTTATCATCTACAATACCCCCTACATCATAAAGTATAGGAAGTATATGTGGATTTTAATATCTGCGATATTTCGTATGTACGACTATTGACATATATTGTGGATAATGGTAAACTTAAGTTATCCAGGTCAGATTTTTTTGCCTGTTTATATTAGGGTATATTTTATCCAGAAAGAGAAGGGGAAATATGGAAAACAGCAAATTGGGAAATTGTACGGTCTGCGGAGCAGAAGTTGCCAAAAGCGCGAAAGTTTGTCCTCATTGTGGTGCTAAACTAAAAAAGGGTCACCCAGTTTTAATTGGTATTCTGGTATTCTTTGTACTCATTGCCATCATTGCTTCTTCCAGTGGCGATGACGAGCCTAAAAAAGTCGAAACCTCTACGCCTACCCAGAACGTTGAATCTACTCCGACCCCAACAGAAAAAGAGCCTGAAGCTGATAACAAAAACTCCTTTTATGCTGGAGAAACCGCAGAATTAAAAGGTGTAAGCGTCACTCTCGCCAGCGTAATTGAAAGCACGGGTTCTACATTTAACGTACCCACAGACGGAAATGTATATGTGCTTTGCGAATTTGAGATTGCAAATAATTCTGACAAAGAAATTACAGTTTCTTCTATGTTGAGTTTTGATGCGTACTGTGACGACTATACCTGCACGTTCAGTCTCGGCGCGTTGATGGAAAAGGGCGATAAAAACCAGCTGGACGGAACTGTTGCCCCCGGCAAAAAGTTTAACGGGGTCGTTGGCTATGAAGTCCCCTCTGATTGGCAAAAACTCGAAATTGTTTTCACTCCGGACTTCTGGAGCGGAAAAGATATTACTTTTATTGTTACCAGTAATTAAAAGTAAAAAGGCTTCACTGGATTTCAAAATTCTCTGGAGCCTTTTCCTATGCTTAAAATCAACGGAGAGTTTGACGGATAAGCATATAAACACAAAAGGTAAATAGTTAGCGTGAAGCGGCCGGGCACTTTTCGTGTCCGGCCGCTTCGCGCCAACTGGCTGTGTATATGATTACTTGATGCCGTACTTCTTGTTGAACTTGTCAACGCGGCCGCTGGTGTCGACCAGCTTCTGCTTGCCGGTGTAGAAGGGGTGGCACTTGGAGCAGATTTCAACGGTGATGTCCTTCTTGGTGGAGCCGGTCTCGATGATGGCGCCGCAAGCGCATCTGATGGTGGTCTGCTGATAGTTGGGGTGGATTCCTGCCTTCATGGTCAATTTCTCCTCATCTGATGCTATCTTGATTGTGCCGAAAAAGGCATAGTTACAAGACGCAAACGGTATTGTAGCACAGCTTTACACGGATTGCAAGGCTTTTAGAACGAAAATTATTTATTTTTGTATCACGCTGACGGCCTTTCCCGCCGTGATGAAGTACAGGACGCACTCCTTCACCGGCAGACCGTATATACGTTCGAGCGCGTCGGCGTAGGCCGCAAGCTGTCCGGTATAGAGGCGGCTCCTCTCAGCGATATCCTCCGGGGTGCGAACGTTGTCGGTCTTGTAGTCGATGATGGTGAGCGCGCCGTTTTCCTCGATACAGCAGTCCACAACGCCCTGAAGGAGCACCTGCTCACCCGCAGAGGCATGAAACACCTTCTCCGCGTCGCAGAGAACGGAGAATTTGAACTCACGAAGCTTCTTCTCGGCGCGGAGCATACGCTGTCCCAGCGGCGAGGTAAAAAGCCGCTCTATGGCCTTCGCGTCCACGGCCTGAGCCTCACGCTCGGATATGAAGCGCGCCTCACGCAGGCGCTCTATCTCGCCGTTTATCTGCTCAAGGCTCCCGCTCCTGTCAAAGTCCATGTACTGGAGCACAAGATGGGTGGCAACGCCGCGCTCCGCCCCGGTGAGAGGCTTGTCCTTCTTCATGAAGTCCGGCATACGGAAGGCTCTGTGCCGCGTGGGGACTATGCTCTCCGCGTCCTCGTCGGCCTCCGTGCGACCCTTGAGCTCCGTGGCCGTCACCTTGGAGGGCAGAAGCACCGCCCCGGCATGGGGGTAGCTGTAGGCAAGGTTGCGCTCAAGCTCGGCAAGGGCGGCGGGATCCGCCACGCTTGTCACGGTCTCGGCGGGCTCGGCATCTCCTTCGCTCTCTTGGGTACAATATTTTATTTTGATGTGCTCCTCTCCGTCGGCAAGGGCGGCGGCAATGAGCCAGTTCACCGGCGCGGCGGCACCGGACAACAGCTCAGGCGCAAGCGGATCCGTTACGGCGACGCGGATCTTTTCCGTGAGCTTATCCGTGTCCCTGACGGCGGCGGTGATATACAGCCGCTCCTTCGCGCGGGTCATCGCGACGTATAAAAGCCGCATTTCCTCCGAGAGCATCTCCCTCTCAAGTCTGAGGCGTATCGCGTTTCTCGCGAGAGTCGGGTACTCCACGCGCCTTTCGAGATCCGTCACCTTCGGCCCGAGCCCGAGCACGGGGTGGACGAGCACCGTGTCGCGTGTGTCGCTCCGGTTGAATTGCCGTGCGGCATCACACAGGAAAACCACGGGGAACTCCAGCCCCTTTGAGCGGTGAACGGACATTATCTGCACCGCCGAGCCCTCCGCCGCGCCGCCTGCCGGCTCGCCGCCCCTGTCGGCAAGCTGTCTGAGCCACAGGACAAAGCGGTGAAGCCCCCGGTAGCCGGTGCTTTCAAAGCGCTCCGACAGCCCGACGAAGCTCATGAGGTTCGCTCTGCGCCTCTCGCCGTCATCCATGGCACTGCACAGCGCGAGCATATCCAGCTCGTCGAGCACATACCACACAAGGGCGCTCACGGGCATATCCGTGACGGCTCTGCGCATGGATCCGAGGCGTCCGAGGAAGCGGGCGCACTTTTCGTCCTTCTCCGCCGCCGTAGCGAGCGCCGAGTAGAAATCACCCTTTCTGGCGGCGGCGCGTATCATGGAGAGCTCATCGGCGGAAAACATGAACGACGGCGAGCGAAGCACGGCAATAAGCGGTATATCCTGATGGGGATTATCGAGGACGGCAAGCATCGACATCACCGTTGATATCTCCACGGAGCTGAAATACTCCCCGGACTGCACCGAGGCCACGGGTACTCCCTGTTCAATTAGGGCGTTGCGGTAGACCGCGCCCACGGTATTGGCCGAGCGCAGGAGTATCGCCACGTCGCCGTACTCCATGGGGCGCATACCGTTTTTGCCTCTGACGGGGGTACGGCTTTCCACAAGGGCGCGTATGCGCTCCGCCGTCATGCGCGCCTCCACCTCGGTCCTGCCCGGGGAGTCGGCGTCCTCGGCCGCCGGGATGTTCATCAGCAGAAGCTCCGGCACATCAACGCTGCCCTCATAGCCTGCCCCGCACCTGAGCTCGGCGCTTTCATCGTAGTCGATATCGCCCAGCCGCCTTGACATACAGCAGGAGAATACGGCGTTCGCGGCGCTGAGTATTTCGGGGCGGGAGCGGAAATTCTCCTGTAGCATTATTCTGCGCGGCTCGCCGGGCGCGGCACTGTCCGCGTCGGCAAAGCCCAGATATTTTTCCGTAAATATCTCGGGATCAGCAAGACGGAAGCGGTATATCGACTGCTTCACGTCGCCCACAAGGAAAAGATTTTTCCCACGGCACGACACGGCGCGGAATATGGCGTCCTGCACGCGGCTCACGTCCTGATACTCGTCCACCATTATCTCCGTGTAGCGCCGTGATACCTGCTCGGCAAGCATGGTCGGCTCGCCGTTTTCATCGGTGAGGAGCGCGGCGGTGAGGTGCTCGAGATCGGAGTAGTCAAGGAGCGCGCCGCGGCGCTTGTCGCGTGTGTATTCACGGTCGAACATCAGCGTCAGCTCAAGGAGCGCGCTCATTGCCGGGGCGGTCAGCTCCATCTCGCGCAGGAGCTTCGCGGAGTCGGACGAGAGCATATCCGCCACGGTTTTCATGGCCTTTTTACAGCTCTCCCGACGGGTCTTTACCAGCTCGGACACACGCGGCTCCGGGGAGTTTCTCAGCGCGCCGAGGCGCGGGAAGGGAATGTCGGCGCACTCGCGTGCCCTGTCCCAGCCCAAATCGAGGCTGCGTACAAGCTCCCTGAGCGCGTCCGCCGTTTCCGAAACGCTCGGCATATAGGCGTTTTTTATTTTCTCATAGGGCGCCATTTCGACCATTACCCTGTCCATCTCGGCGCTCCAGTATTCGGCGGTCTCTCTGACGCGGGAGAGTATTTCTCGCCCCCACGGAGTATCCGCCGCGTCCGTACAGCCGGAGTTTAAGAGCTCCACCTGCCGCCGCGCCCACTGCTCGGGTCTCGCGTGGCACTGCATTTTGCCGTGGAGGTTCAGCACGAGCGAGGCAAGACGCCTGTCGTCCCTGCCCGCGCCCACGGTGTCGGCAAGGAGAGTGAAGCCCGGGTGCGCCTCGCTTTTTTCATAACAGCTCTCAAGCGTGCGTTCGAGGGCGGCGGTCTTCATCGTGCCCGCCCTGTCCTCGTCCATTATCCGAAAGTCCGGGGATATGCCCGCCATGTGGCTGAACTCACGCAGGAGGTCGGCGCAGAAGCTGTGTATCGTGCCGATATGCGCGCGCTGGCACAGCGCGTTCTGACGGCGCAAACGGCGTGAGGACGGATCGGCGCCCAGCGCGGCGGAGAGCTCCTCCATTATTCTGCCGCGAAGCTCGCCTGCCGCGGCGCGCGTGTAGGTTATTATAAGGAAGCTGTCTATATCGGCGGGGTGCTCGTCGTCAAGTATGCGCGCCATAAGGCGCTCGGTTAGCACTCTTGTCTTGCCGCTGCCCGCGCCGGCAGACACGAGGACGGTGCTGCCGCGGGTGTTGATGGCCTGAGCCTGTGATCTTGTCGGCTCGAATTTCACTTTTCTTCGCCTCCCTCCAGCATTGTCCACACCTTTTCCGCCGGGAGCTTCGGCATGAATTTACAGCTCTCACCGCCGCAACCGTTGACAAAATGGCAGACGTTACTGTAGTCGCAGTTCATGCAGGCATTTTCCTGCTGGCTCCTGTAAAACGGGTCGGCGGCAATGTCTCCGCGCCGGAGCTGTCCCGCCATTTCCGTAAGAGTTTCCTTTATATGTCTTGAGAGAAGCCCCAGGCGTTCCGCCCCCGCAAGGCTCTCCGCAGACGCGCGGCCGCCTGTTTTGACGGGAATATAGCGTTTATCCGCGCCGTTTTCCCACGCCTCGATGACCTCCGCGTCGTCAAGGACGAGTCCGCTCCTGCGGCTCTCCTCGCGGCGAAGCCCCTCGGCCTCCTCGTCACCCGGATCGCGTTGGGCGGCGACCATGGCGTTTCTCGCCGGGACGTACATCACCCCGGCGGGAGCGATATCGTGCCCGTAGAGCTTTTCGCCGTCCTCCTCGAGCGCGAAGAGATACAACAGCATCTGAAGCCCCATGCCGTACCACACATCGGAGAGGGAGAATTTTTTCTTCCCCGTCTTGTAGTCCACCACGCGGATGTACAGCTTCCCGTTATGGAGCCAGCCGTCCACGCGGTCGGCAATGCCGGTGAGGGTCAGTTTGCCCTCCCCCTCGCCCAGCTCCACGGGCGGGAGCTCCGTAGCGTTCGCGAAGTCCAGCTCAAAGCTCAGCGGCTCAAAGTCCGAGCGCCGAAGCTCCTCCGCCATGTCGCTCACGATACGGCTCACGTCGCGGGTGAGCCGCTCGAAGAGATATACGAAGCGCGCCGATTTCTCCTGAAAATCGTTCAGTTCCTCTTTAACATAGGCTCTGACATATTTATCGGTCAGCTCCTCTACCTGCTCGTCGGAGACCGCCCTGAAGCCGCCCATGGTCTTTACCTCGCGGGCGGTATTTTCGAGAACATAGTGCATGAAGGTGCCTATCTCCGGCGGGGTGAAGCCCGCGGGCTCATACGGCTTCGCCTTCAGCCCGTACTGACAGAAATAGGCGAACTTGCAGGAGGCAAATCTGTCCACACGCGAGGCGGAAAGCTTCAGTTCCCTGCCGTAGAGTGCCTCAACCGCGCCGCGCGAAAGCCTCCCCCGACCCGTCTCCGAGGCCGCAAGCAGTCTTTCGAAGCGCTCCGGGCGCTCCCGTCGGAAATACTCGGCCGCGGCCTGCTCCCTCTCGCCGCCGCCGCGCAGTGCGTGTGCCGCAAGGGTCATCGCGGGTGCCTCGGCGGACATACGGGCGTCCGTCGCGTCCGCGCGCTTTATCCGCATATCAAATAGTGCCGCGGCTCTGTTCATCACAAAGGACGGCCGTTGCTCCGCGCCGTCCGCGCTCACGGCGGAATAGCTCATCATAAGGCTCTCCGAGGGCAGTGTGAGGCAATTATATATAAGCGAGAACTCACGCCACAGCTCGCACTCCCCCGCGCCGCCGAGGTCGATATCCATTTCAAGTAGCCGTCTGCGCTCATCGTCGGAGAACATCCCCGTCTCGGCGCCCGCACGGGGTACGCGCTCATCGTCGGCGCCCAGCACGATAAGATGCTTTATACTGCGCCGGCGCATACGGTCAAAGTCCCCGGCGGATACCCTGTCGAGTGACACGGGAATTGTGCCCACGTCGTATTTCGAGAGCATGAGGGTGAAGAGCTTTCCGAACTCGTCCATGCTCATGGGCGCGTCGCCGAGTATCGCGGCGCTCTGTTCAAGCGCGGAAACGATTATGTCCCAGAGCTGTAAATACTCCTGCGCAAGGCTCTCCCTGCCGTCCGCGTAAAGCTCACGCGAGCGCTCCTCCAGCCGCTCCGGCAGCTTCAGCGCGGCAAACAGCTCTGCCAGTGCCGCCGCCTGAGCGGTCGCGGTCTCCCCCTCCCGCGCCTTTTTTTCAAAGGCGAGAAGCGGCCCGGAGACGCGCCGACGCAGGGCGTTTATCTCGCGCAGACGCTCTTTCGCCTCGTCGTCACAGACGTTCCCGTAGCCGTCGGGATGCTGTCGCCAGTCGCCGCTTCCCGTCCACGCGCCGCCCTGTAGCTGCCATTTGAAAATGTAATTTTCCAGTGTGTCGCACTCATCCGTGCCAAGTCCCGTGAGTCCCGTGCGAATGTAGCTCACCACGTCGTCCACTGCCCAGCCGCCCGACACTATCTCGTAGGCAAGGGCTATCATTGTCGGCAGAGGGCGCTGCATAAGGTCGCTCTTTTTCGACACGAAAAGCGGCACTTCGTAATGCTCGAAAACGCTCTCAAGCAGTGTTCTGTAATCGTCAAAGCCGCGCACGGCCACAGCTATATCTCTCCAGCGACAGCCACGGTCGCGTACAAGCTCCCTCGCCCGCGCGGCGGCAAGCTCGCACTCGGCAATGACGCTCTCGGCGCAAAAGAGGCTCACCGCCCCGTCCGTGTCGATGCCGGACGCGGACGACCATGTGAACATATTGTCCGCAAAGAAGCTCAGCGCTTCGTTCTTTCCGCCGTTTATCGTGCATTTTTCCGCGCGCGTTTCCAGCCCCAGCTCGTGCGCGGCGGCAAGGAGCGCCCCGGCACTGCGGCGTGAGAGCGCGTATATCTCGTTATCTCCGTCCGGCGCGTCCATCGTAAGACACACGGTCAGCTCAACGCCGTTTTTCATGAGCGCCGTGAGTATCTCCCGCTCCTGGCGGGTGAAATCCGTAAAGCCGTCCACATATATGTGAAAGTCGCCGTCAAGCTCGCTTTCGGGTATCTGTCGGACAAGGACGGTGAGCCTGTCCGCGGGGTCGGCGCGCCCGTTTGCCACGACCGCGTCATATGCCTCGGCAATAAGCGCAAGGTCGGCAAGCTTATCCCCCAGCGCGCCGCCGCACTCCTCCGCCGCAGCGACAAGCATCTCCGGTGTGACGCAGGCGGTTTTCATCTCGTCCACGGCGGAGAGCAGTGTGCTCTGAAGCTCCGCCTTTCTCGCCGCCGCGCCGTAGACACGAAGGCGCGTGCTTATCCCGCTGAGCGCAAGAGCCATGCACAGCAGTCTCCCGCCCTTGTCAAGATACGGCGTGCAGCCTCCTCCCTGCCTCGACGCGACGCGCCGGGCAAGCCCCGTGAAGCTGAGCACCTCCGCGTAGCGCGACATAGTGTCTGCGCATACACGGCACAGCTCGCGCTCCGCCTCGTGGCTGTACTGCTCGGGGACGATGAGTATTCTGCCGCCCTGTCGGCGCTCCACGGCGTCCCTTATTTCGTTTATCACAAGCGCCGTTTTGCCTGTGCCGGCCTTGCCGGTTATGAGTCTCAGCATAGCACTGTCCTCCGAAACGGAAATCTACTGCCCTTATTTTATCAAAACGCCCCCCTGTACGCAAGCGTTTAATGTTTTACTTGATTGAAACTGCAAAACGTGGTATAAAGGACAGGTTATGAAACGAGGTGTTTATTTATGAAGTTTTCATCCAAGATGGAGCGCTGCGAGCTCTCCCCCATGCGTAAGTTCAACGACTGCGCGGACGAGGCGGCAAAGCGCGGCATGAAAATATACCATCTCAACATCGGCCAGCCCGACATTCGTACCCCCGGCGCGTTCTATCAGGCTCTCAGGGACTTTTCCGAGCCTGTCGTCGCCTACGCTCCCTCGGCAGGTCTGCCCGAATTTCTCGGTGCCGTTAGGAACTACTACTCACGCATCGGCGTCACTCTCGGCGCGGGCGATATTCTCACCGCGACCGGCGGCAGTGAGGCGATACAGATGACCATCGCCGCCCTTCTTGACGACGGGGATGAGATCGTTATCCCCGAGCCCTACTACCCCAACTATCACACATCCATCACCCTTGCGGGTGCCGTCATTCATCCCCTGACTACCTGCCCGGAGGAGGGCTACCGTTACGCCGTGCGCGAGCGCGTCGAGGCGTGCATAAACGAGCGCACGCGGGCGATCTTCATCACCAACCCCGGCAACCCCACCGGCACGGTGCTGACACGCGATGAGCTCAAGCTCATGCTGGACATTGCAAAGGAGCATGACCTCATCATCATCTGCGACGAGGTATACCGCGAGTTCGTGTACGACGGTCAGCCGCTCATGAGCGCCCTGCAATTCGAGGGCTATGAGGACAACGTCGTTGTCATAGACTCCGTGTCCAAGCGCTTTTCCGCCTGCGGTGCGCGTATCGGCGTCGTCATCTCCCGCAACAGGCGTCTCATGGACGAGATCATGAAGTGGTGCCAGTGCCGTCTGTGCGCCTCCACCGTCGACCAGCTTGCCTCCGCCGCGCTCTACGGTCTTGACCCGGATTACTTCACCGCCGTGCGCGAGGAGTACCGTCTCCGCCGCGACACGCTTATGGCGAAGCTCTCCGAGATCCCCGGAGTGATCTGCGAGGAGCCAAAGGGTGCCTTCTATGTGATGGCGGCGCTCCCGATAGACGACGCGGAAACGTTCCAGTATTGGCTTCTCAACGAGTTCAGCTGCAACGGCGAGACCGTGATGTTCTCCTGCGGCGAGCCGTTCTACGCTACCCCCGGCAAGGGGAAGAACGAGGTTCGCATGGCCTATGTTCTCAAGCGCGAGGATCTTGAGCGCGCTATGGACGTGCTCGCAAGGGCAATAGAGGAATACAACAAAACTCATTAAATAACGCAAACC
Organism: uncultured Oscillospiraceae bacterium; assembly: GCA_964587485.1. Lineage (GTDB taxonomy): Bacteria > Bacillota > Clostridia > Oscillospirales > Oscillospiraceae > Limivicinus. The sequence goes on from CAZPLL010000011.1 coordinate 31,461, forward strand.
ACCCGGTCGGATATATGCTTCCGTCCGGGTGGTTTTATGTTGTTATTAAATGAGACGCCCGCTTATCGCTTACTTCCCCACGTTTTCCCTTGCCCAGCCGGCGGTGTCCCGAATCTCTCTGCCGGATATAAATTCGTCGGCAGTGAATATCTGTGCGCCTATTTTCGCCATGTCACGGATGTTTGAGCTCTGGATCTCATCATTCATGGATGAGGTGCAGTCGTCTATCACGACGGTGTTATAATCGAGAGATATAGCGTCGTAGCAGGTAGTGCGGATGCAGTTGGGCGTGGTGGTACCGGTAAGCACAAGCGTATCCACCCCCAGCCGCCTCAGCAGCATATCCAGCCCGGTGGCAAAGAACGCAGAGAAGCGGGGCTTTATGATGTGATAATCCCGCTCGTCACTGCCGAACTCGTCGGGAAGCGCCGCCGAAATGCTCTCGTCACAGTCGGGCGACATGGGCTTTCCCCCGTCGCGCCATTTTTTGAAGCGCGTATGCTCCACGTCACTGCCGTCCGAACGGTACGCGCGCGTCACGAAAATGACCGGTACATCATTCTCGCGGCAGTGGCGAATCACGCGGGCGCAGTTTGGCACCGTCGCGGCCGCGCCCCTTATGCACTGCGAGGACTGCGGCTCGATAAAGCCCCTCTGCATATCAATGACGAGCAATGCTGTTTTCATTTTCTACCTCCGTTTTCGACCGGCTGTATTTTTATGAGACTGTCAAAAAACTATAAACAAATCCTATGTGATAGAGCAACGGGGGAGCGCGAGGGGGCAAGACCCGCCTCGCGATACAATAACCTGCCGTCAAAAGGCTTGATTTATCAAGACTTTTGAGCGAAGCAGCATTTTGAGTTATCAAAATGTGCGGCAGGAGAAGCGCAGTCAAAAAAGTTCAAACGGACTTTTTTGACAAGCTGTATTTTTATATATCAGTACTGATAGCGCACCTTGTCGTCGCTGAGGAAGAAGAGCGCCAGCGCGTCGGGGCCGGTGTGCGCGCCGGTCACAGGCTCATAGCAGACCTTGACGATCTTGAGGGGCTTTGCGGCCGCGTTTATCATGTCGATGAGATAGTCCGCGTCCTTCTCGCAGTCGGCGTGAGCCACTCCGACAATACTCCTGCCCGCGTCGCGGACAAGCTCCGCGTACCGCCTCGCCATTTCCTTTATGGCCTGCTTCCTGCCGCGTATCTTTGCGGAGACAACAAGCTGTCCCTCCTCGTTGCCCTTGAGGAGCGGCTTGACGCCCAGAACGGAGCCAATCACCGCCGTGACACCGCTAACGCGCCCGGTGCGGCGCAGGTACATCAGATCGTCCACCAGCAGGAGCTGGCACATTCTGTTTTCCATGGCTTCAAGCTCCGCGGCCGCCTCGTCAAGCGTCGCGCCCTGCTCACGGAGTCTCACAGCGTGGATGACGGCTATCCCCTCGCCGAGGGACGCGGCAAGAGTGTCCACCGTGCGTATCTCGCGCTCGGGGTATTTCTCCCGAAGCTCGCTTGCGGCAATGACCGAGGAGTTGAACGAACCGCTTATTCCGGAGGACATTCCGATATACAGGACATCCTCGCCCTTTTCGAGTATCGGCTCCATCACATCGACATAACGCTGCGGCGATATCTGCGAGGTCGTCACCACGTTGCCCGCACGCATGAAATCATAATATTCCCTGCCGTCAAAGCCGCCGTCCGTCTCAAAATGCTCCGTCCCGTCCATTATATAGACGAATGGCAGAACGGTCAAGTCATTTTCCTCGATAAAGGAGCGCGGCAGATTTGCCGATGTGTCTGTTACTATGCGGTACATTTTTCATGTCCTCCGTGTTATATCTAATCTATGTGATTATGTTATCAGATACCGTTGATTATGTCAAGGCGTGCAATTGTAAATTTTTCTTGCTCGCGTGGCAAGCTTATGGTATAATAACGCACGGAAAGGATTGATGATATGGAGCTGAGTAAGGATATCGTCGCGGCGAAGCTTCGCAGATGGGAAAAATATCTTATCGGATACCGCCTCCCCAAGTGGGAGGAGATCCCCGACCTCGGTCTTTATATGGAGCAGGTAGTCGCACTGCTGAGCGATTATTTCGATTATCTCCCTCCCGAGCTCAAGGAGGAACAGTTCATCACCGCGGCGGCGATCAACAACTATGTGCGCCGTCACCTCATGCCCGAGCCGGTGAAGAAGCGCTATTACCGCGTTCACATCGCGTATCTGGTCGTCATATGCTCGCTCAGGCAGAGTCTCAGCATCGCGACCATGAGCACCATCTTCCCCGTCGGGATTCCCGAGGAGCAGGTGCGTGAGATATACGACGGCTATATTCACTGCCATCAGCGCGCGGCGGAATATTTCGTACAGCAGGTGAAGCTCTGGGGTGCGCTCATCCTCGACCACGAGGTGGGAGCCGAGCTGTGCGTGACCAACGCCGAGGAGCTGGTGTTCACCTCCGCCGTGGTGAGCGGCTTTGCGAAGCTGCTGGCGGAAAAGCTGCTGCTTCTCAACAAGCACGCCATCGAGGACTCCTCCGCACAGGAGGCGGAAAAGTAAAATCAGCGGTGTACGCCGCACACCCGGGAGGCTTTTATCACAGAGTCTCCCGGTTTTTTCTTTTGTGCCGCGGTTTTGCTGATTTACAGGGGCTTCGTCAGAAATTTACCCCGGCTTTGATATTGACCTTTTTGAAATATATCCCTAAAATAAAGCCGAGGGCCGCAGAAAGCCGCGAAGAGTTTCTTTTCGGTTTATCTATTGCGGTTATGATGCAATATGAGGTGATGCGTGTGTTTCGTATTCTGATAGTCGATGACGACAAAAATACCCGTATTCTGATGAAGGCCGTTCTGGAGGCCGAGCACTACACCGTTTTTACAGCGAATGACGGTGAGGAGGCACTGGACATGATGGATCGGGAGCACATCGACCTTGTTGTGCTGGATATCATGATGCCCAGGATGGACGGCTACGCCTTCACACAGACCCTGCGCGAGAGCAGGAACACTCTCCCTATCCTGATGGTGTCGGCAAAGCAGCTCCCCGAGGACAAGCGCAGGGGCTTTCTTGTCGGCACGGACGATTATATGACAAAGCCCGTGGATGAAGAGGAAATGCTGTTGCGCATCAAGGCACTTCTCCGCCGTGCGCAGATCGCGAACGAACATAAGATGAACGTCGGCGGTGTGGTGCTGGACTACGACGCGCTCACCGTGACAAGAAACGGCGAGACTCAGCTTCTCCCGCAAAAGGAATTCATGCTGCTCTATAAGCTTCTGTCCTACCCCGGGAAGATTTTTACCCGTATCCAGCTCATGGATGAGATATGGGGCGCGGAAAGCGAGACCGGCTGGGAGACCGTCACCGTGCATATCGGGCGGCTGAGGAGACGCTTCGAGGGCTGGAAGGAGTTTGAGATAGTTTCCGTTCGCGGGCTCGGCTACAAGGCCGTGGTGAACGTACCGGGAGGCGCAAAATGAAAAAGCCGTACCGCAAGCACAGACTGGCGCTGACACTGCTGTTCACCGGGATCGTCCTGTGCTATATGCTTATGACATTCCTGCTTGTAGGCACTGTATTATATCTGCTGATACGCTTTCGTGTTTTGACCGGCCCGAACCAGACCACGATATCGTCGGCAAGGCTCATCAATATCTTCATTCTCTCCGGTCTTGTGGTCGGCGGTCTGATGACGGCGTGGCTCGGCAAGATTCCCATGACGCCGGTGAACAGGCTGATAAACCAGATGAACCGTCTTGCCGCGGGAGATTACCGCGCACGGCTGGATCGGGGCACAGTATGGGGCAAACACCCGACCGCCGCGGAGCTTATCGACAGCTTTAACCGCATGGCTGAGGAGCTACAAAACACGGAGATGCTTCGCAGTGATTTTATCAACAACTTTTCCCATGAGTTCAAAACGCCGATCGTGTCCATTGCCGGCTTTACAAAGCTCCTGCGCAGAGGAAACCTGAGCGAGGAGCAGAAGGCGGAATACCTGCGTATCATTGAGGAGGAATCTCTCCGTCTGTCCCAAATGGCAACAAACGTGCTGAACCTGACCAAGGTGGAAAACCAGACAATACTCACCGACATGACGGAGTTCAATCTCTCGGAGCAGATACGCTCGTGTATACTGCTCCTCAGCGAAAAATGGGAGGAAAAGGACATTGAATTCTCCCTTGATTTCGACGAGTATACCATCCATGCCGACGCGGAGCTTCTCAAGCAGGTTTGGATAAATCTTCTGGGCAATGCCGTTAAATTCACTCAAATCGGAGGCCTTGTCGAGGTGAAGATTGCCGAGCGCGGCAATATGTTTGCCGTGTCGGTCATGAACACCGGCAGTGAGATAGCGCCGGAACAGCGGAAGAAAATTTTCAACAAGTTCTATCAGGCGGACGAATCCCATGCCGGTGAGGGCAACGGCATCGGTCTTGCCATCGTCAAGCGCGTGACCGAGCTCCACGGCGGGACTGTCGAGGTCGACAGCCGCGACGGCACTACCACCTTCACGGTGTGCCTCCCCAGAGCGCAGGGGTAAAGGCTTACACCCTTTCACAGTCAGGACTGGCAACGCAGAGCCGTCTCCCCCGCAAGAGGCTGTCGCACCCGCGCAAGTCCGCAAGCAAAAACGCCCCCTGCGGTGGAATAAAACTATACACAGGACAAGCAAAAACAGACAATGGTCACCCCCCTAATGTGAAGTTGTAAGAAGAGGACTGAAGAAACGAGTATGGACACCGGAGCGGAAGTCAGCGTTCGTACACAAGCATCTGGATGAGCATATATCTGTACGGACACCGGAAAGTGAATACACTGCGGACCGGAGCATGATCTGCCGGTTGGTAAAGGAGCAACTGTTCCTTGACTTCGGTCTGGCGACCGCCAAGGATGTCCCAAAACTTCTTGATGACTATGTTCATTACTGTAATTACGAACTACCTGCGGCCACTCTCCGCTACAAAAGCCCAGTTCAGTACAAGACCGAACTGGGCTTCTGAAACTATGTTGTTTTTAGTGTCTACTTTTCCTTGGCAGATGCACTTAGCGGGTGGTAGTCTTTCTGCGAATCCAGCCCAAAGGAAACGATTTCACAGCTTCCTTTAGGCCTTGTCTAAAACTCTCGGCCTCATTCCCGAACGGGAATGAGGCCGAGAGTTTTAGTTGCTGTATGCGAATCCGGTCGTTCTTACTTCTCGTCGCGGATAGCTGCCTGAGCGGCGGCGAGGCGGGCGATGGGAACGCGGAAGGGGCTGCAGGACACATAGTCCAGACCGACCTTGTGGAAGAACTCCACGGAGGAGGGGTCGCCGCCGTGCTCGCCGCAGACACCGAGATGCAGTTCGGGACGGGTGGAGCGTCCGAGCTTTACCGCCATGTCAACGAGCTTGCCTACGCCGATCTGGTCAACTCTCGCAAACGGATCGGACTCGTAGATCTTGGTGTCGTAGTAGGAGCCGAGGAACTTGCCGGCGTCGTCACGGCTGAAGCCGAAGGTCATCTGAGTAAGGTCGTTGGTACCGAAGGAGAAGAACTCGGCTTCCTTCGCGATCTCGTCGGCGGTGAGAGCCGCTCTGGGGATCTCGATCATGGTGCCGACCAGATACTTCATGTCGGAGCCGGCTGCGGCGATAACCTCGTCAGCGGTCTTGACAACGAAGTTCTTGACGTACTTGAGCTCCTTGACCTCGCCGACCAGCGGGATCATGATTTCGGGAACGATGTTCCATTCAGGGTGACGTGCGTTGACCGCGAGAGCTGCCTTGATGACGGCACGGGTCTGCATCTCGGCGATCTCGGGGTAGGTGACAGCCAGGCGGCAGCCACGGTGACCCATCATGGGGTTGAACTCATGCAGG
>CAZPLL010000012.1:0-34737 GCA_964587485.1 uncultured Oscillospiraceae bacterium
TAGACCCTTATAGGGTCTGCTCAAACCACCGGTTCAACCGGTGGTTTTGATTTATGAGGCTTTGTTACTCTACGGTGACGAGACCGTCCTCGCCGACGGTGATGCTCATGCCACTCTGAACGTACTCAAGGAACTCATCGCCCAGAGAGTCGATAACGGGCATGGACGCCTCGGTCCAGACCGCGCCCATGATGGCGCCGGAAGCTGCCAGAGAGTCGATTGACTTGGAGAAGAGCATACAGGCAGGCTGCTTGCCGAGGGAGCAGACGGTGAAGAGAACCATGCCGCCGGTGGTGGAGCCGATGGTCATGGGTAGGCACAGCGCCTTGCCCTCCATGGGCTGGTTGTATATATCGGGGTTGTTCTGGTCACCGCAGGGGACACCCTTCTTGTTGAACATTATTGCCATCTGATAGCTGGCAAGGGTGTTGAACCCGTTGTGGCTGACAAGAGCCTCGGCAGTGCAGGTGCCGGGAACGACTACGCGACCTTTGAACTGTTTCATTTCTTCCCCTCCTTGCCGGTGATGATGTCGAGGATCTCGCCCTCGGTATAGAAGCGTGCGCTGGTGTAGGTACGCAGCTTGTTGGAGCAGGTGATAACGGCCTTTTTCTTGCACAGCGGATTGTTCATGTACATGAGCGGGCAGATATAGCTGGTGATGACGCCAAAGCTCTTGAGCTTCGCGGCGTCCTCGGTGCCCTCAAAGACCTTCAGCACGTCGGGAGCGGCGGTGAATACGGTGGGGACGGAGACCTTGCTCAGACCGTTCTTCTTGAGGCTTGCCTCAATCTTTGCCGTCCAGTCCTTAAGCTGTCTGAGCGTCAGGTGCGGACAGCCGACGAAGCAAAGCAGGGGCTTCGCGTCGGGGTTTTTCCAGATGATGGGGTAGGACGCCTTGACGCGCTCAAGCTCCTCGTCGGTGATAACGTAGACCTGTGCGTTCTCGGCAATAAGGGACTCGCCCAGCTCCTTCGCCTCGGGGGTGAGGTTCGCGATGTGATAGAGGCCGACAGCGCCATTGGAGGCCGTGGCCGCGCCGAAGTCCTTGAGATAGGTGCAGTTTTCGTCGTTGAGCTCGGTGCCGAGCCACTGCTCCATGCCCTTGACATAGGGGACATCCTCCATGACCTTCATGCCGATAGCGGAGCCGAGAAGCTGAGGCTCGGGACGCTTGGTGCATTTGACCTCGATGATCCATGTAGCTTTACGTCCCTCATCGGTGAGAAGGCCGAACTCGGGGACAAAGCCTGCGATAGAGCCCATGAGCTCCAGCATACCGGAGTTGCGGTTGCAACGCGCGCCGAGAACGGAGTTTGCATAGACGACCGCGGAGGACTCCGCCCAGGAGAGTATGTCACCCTTCTTGGGCTTGTTGCCGACCTGATCGAGATAGCAGGTGCAGGAGTATGCGTTGTCATCGGTAATGCCCAGCTTGCGTAGCTGCTCCTCATAGCGAGCCTGCTCGGTGTACATTATCTTCTTGAAAACGATATCCTCTATGAGGTTGGAGGGAACGTTCTTGTCCAGCGGACGGGGGTCTGCGGTGAACTTCTGTCCATCGGCAAGACCGGCGTCGATGATCTGGTCGAAAACGTCAAGAACGGGGCTGAGGACCTTGAGACCGTAGCTGATAACGGTGTGACCGTATTCGCTTGTTACGGGGACCATACGCTCCGCGCCGAAGGTATCGCCGAACATGACGAGGGTCTTGACGATTTTAGCCATTACCTCGCCCTTTTCGCCGTTAAGCAGCGCCTGCTGCTCGGGAGTAAGGATCATTAAAACCACTTCCTGTAAAAAAATTCTTTTGGATAATTATAATTTTAACAGAGAGACACCGAAAAGTCAATCTGTAACATAAACATCTGTCTACCATGGGAGAAACAAAAATAATATTTCCCGAAAAATAACCCCCCCGGGGGCTTACAAAGGAGAAGTAAATGTATTATACTGTCAAAAAACAAACGATAGGCAGGAGAACACCATGACAGGCAGAACGCTCCCGAATAAGCCGAATAGGAGAAACACGGTCGTGACAGCCGTTATGTGCGTTGCCGTGCTGGTGATGAGCTTTGTCTGTGTGTTCGTCGGCTCGTCCAATATGTCCGTGCGTGACTGCCTGAGCGCACTCATCGGGGAGGGGAGCGCCGCGAACATCCGTATCGTCTGGAACATCCGCATACCGCGTGTGCTTGCGGCGATCATTGCCGGTGCCGGACTCAGCATATCCGGGCTCATCATGCAGACGACTCTCAATAATACCATGGCGTCGCCCTCCACGCTGGGAGTTTCAAATGCGGCGGTGTTCGGCGCGAATCTCTCTATCATCGCATTTTCGGGCGGGTTTCTCTCTACGGGCAATAACCTTTCCAATTACGCTGTGGGCGCGAACCCCTTTGCGACGAGCCTTATGGCGTTCATTTTCTCCACCGTGTCCATTCTTATGATACTTGCGCTGTGCCGTCTGCGTTCGTTTTCACCCGGTGTGGTGGTGCTCTCGGGCATAGCGATAGGCTCTGTCTGGTCTGCGGCGACTACCATACTCCAGTTTTATGCCACTGATGTGGGGCTTTCCGCCGCCGTTATCTGGAATTTCGGCGATCTGGGGCGTGCCACCTACAGGACGGACATCATTATGCTCGCGACGGTGGTTATTGGATTTACGTTCTTCATGCTCATGACATGGCGCTATAACGCGCTTCTGAGCGGGGAGTCAACCGCGCGCACCATGGGCGTCAACGTGGACGGTCTGCGCTTTGTATCGATGCTCCTTGCCTCGGTAATTACGGCGGTGTGCGTCTCGTTCCTCGGTGTTATAGGCTTCGTGGGAGTGATATGTCCTCATGTGGCAAAAAAGCTTCTCGGGCAGGATCACCGTGTGACCGTACCGGTCTCGGCGCTGTGCGGCAGTCTCCTGCTTCTCGGCGCGGATACGCTTTCGCGCAGTATCGGCAGTGGCTCCGCGCTCCCTGTCGGTGCTATCACATCGTTGCTGGGCGCGCCGTTCTTTATTGCGGTCATCTTTTCAAAAAAGGAGGGGGAGCACTGATGCTGGAAATAAAGGATCTCTCTTTCCGCTACGGAAGGCGTTCGCCGCAGGTGTTAAAGGGTGTCAGTCTCAGCCTTGAGGCCGGCGAGATCGGCATAATCCTCGGCAGAAACGGCTCGGGTAAAACCACTCTTTTCAAAAATATCCTGGGGATAAATACTCCCGATGACGGCAGTATACTCTTTCAGGGCGAAAACCTGCTGAAAATGTCCGGCAGGGAGCGGGCTCGCAGAATAGCCTATGTGCCACAGCATATACATTTCGGGGCACTGACGGTGTTCGATTCGATTCTCATGGGTCGTGTGACGTACTTCGGACTTCGCGCCGGTCGTGAGGATTACGAAATAGTCGAGCAGATAATCGCCGACATGAAGCTTGAGGACTTCGCCGGGCGCAACGCCGAGGAGCTCTCCGGCGGCGAAAAGCAGAAAATAGCCATTGCCCGCGCCATGGCTCAGGAGCCGCAGATGCTCATATTTGACGAGCCGACCGGTAATCTCGATATCGCGAACGAACAGCTCATAGTGGACGAGGCGAAGAAGCTTGCGCGCGAAAAGCACATTGCCATACTCAGTTCCCTGCACGATCTTAATCAGGCAATGGATATGGGCGACAAATTTTTCTTCATGAAGGATGGCGCTATCAGCCACTTCGGCGGTGCTGAGTGCTTTACACGGGAGATCATACGGGATACCTTTGATATAAACGTCAGAGTAGCCGAGATAGACGGCCAAAGGGTTATACTGAACGGCAAGATATAACATTATGTAAACCTGATAAAATCGTTATGTGTTGAACAAATCTGCAAAACCCGAGCAGATAAATAAAATAGGATTGAAACAAAGGAGGAAAAAACAAAATGAGCAAAAAACTTTCCGCTTTGATGCTTGCAGTGACGCTTCTTGTCGGCTGTTGTGGCTGCTCAGCCGTAAACGGTAACTCTGGCGTGGACAGTAACGCCGCGCCGGTCGATACCGTTGACGAGACTCCCGCCGGAACTACCGTAGTCACTGTTACCGATATGATCGGACGCGAGGTTGACATAATCCCAGGAGGTTACCGGCGTGTCGTCTGCATCGGTGCTGGCGCACTGCGTATGTACAGCTATGTTGGGGATGTGTCGCTTCTCTGCGGAGTGGAGGATATCGACAACATCACGCTTGCCGAGCGCCCCAAAATGTTCGACACTTCGGCTCGTCCCTACGTCCTTGCGTACGGTGATGTGTTCTCGGCTCTGCCCTCCTGCGGTGTCGGCGGGCCCAACGCGCAGGCGGCCGAGGCTGAAAAAATACTCTCCTGCGCGCCCGATATCGTTATCTCCCAGTACGAGGATGTAGAGAAGGAGGACGCGCTTCAGGAGCAACTCGGTGTTCCGGTAATAACCCTGCGCACAGGCCCCGACGGAGTTTTTGCCGATGAATTCAGGGAGAGCATCGAGCTTCTCGGTAAGGTGTTCATGAAAGAGGAACGTGCGGAACAGCTCAACAGCTTTGTGGCGGCTGAGTCGGCGGAGATAAACGCCCGCACGGCCGATATAGCCGATGAGGATAAGCCTGCTGTGTATATCTGCGGCCTCGGCAACTGGGGCACCACCGACCACCTCATGACCTCCCAGAGCTACAAGCCCTTCGAAATCGCGAACATCATGAACGTTGTCACCGACCTTGGCAAGAACGGCGTCCAGTCAATTGAGGAAGAAAAGTTCGTCGCGCTCGGCGAGGAGATGGATGTTATTATCATCGACGCCGCCGCCGTGAAGAATATCAAACAGCTCATGGCCGACGATCCGACTCTCTTCGATTCATGCAAGGCGTGGCAGGACGGTGAGGTCTATCTCCAGATGGCTTATAACGCCTACTATACCAACCATGAAATTGCGCTCATAAACGCATGGTATAACGCAAAGGTCGCCTATCCCGAGGCGTTCGAGGACGTTGATATGACAGTGATCACCGACAGAATAACCGAAATGTTCCTTGGTGCAGAGCTTGCGGATGAGATATTTGCCTGCTCTTCGAGCTTCGGCGGATATCAGAAGATAGACACCGCGAATTTTTTTAATTAAAACAGGGGAGAGCTTATATGGATAAGCAGAGTATTATTGAGTTTTTCGACAGCCTTGCGCCGCAGTGGGATGCGGATATGATTCGCTCGGATGAGATCATCAACACTATCCTTGACAATGCGGGGATCGGCGAGGGCAGTGATGTCCTGGATGTCGCCTGCGGTACCGGAGTGCTGATACCCGATTATCTTGCAAGAGGTGTAAAACATGTTGTCGGCATTGATATCTCACCCGAGATGGCAAGGATAGCCGCCGCAAAGTTTCCGCAGGAGAATGTGGAGATACTCTGCGGTGATGTTGAGACGACGGAGCTCGGACGCGGATTTGACAGGATAATGGTGTATAACGCCTTTCCGCATTTTCCTGAGCCTGAGCGACTTATACACACCCTCTCCGCAATGCTTCTCCCCGGTGGGACGCTCACGGTGGCGCACGGAATGAGCCGCGAGAAGATAGACATACATCACTCCGGACGGGCAAGCAAGGTCTCCCACGGCCTCATGCACGCGGACGAGCTGGAGGGCATTTTTGAAAAGTTCCTCACAGTGACCGTCAAAGTTTCCGACGACAGAATGTATCAGGTCACCGGCATAAAGGAATAAAAAAGATGAGAAGCTCATAACGGGCTTCTCATCTTTTTCGGTTGAGCGGAATAAAACCACACAACACTTTAATTATAAATGAGCGCGTATTTGAAGTCAATATAGAAATCACTTCATACGCGCAAAACGCATAAAATCGTATACATATACAAAATAAATGTGCATTTTTCGTGCAAAGCGGCTCTTGCGGACGGAGGCAAAATCTGTTATCTTATAAGCACAGAGGTGATACCGATGAAAAAGTAAGCGGCCCCGCCGAGTAACCTCAAAGAGGAAGGCGGAGGCACTGAACAGGCGCAGACACCGTGATGAATGACAGGAATGGCGGCATATGGCTTGGCTCCCATGAGAGCGTATTGAATGACATTTGATGGTGCCGAAGGAGATTCCGTTTGGTGGTCAGCGTCAATACGACGAAAGAGAGGTAATCAAGATGTTAGATACTAAGAATTCAGAGAAGTGACCCCTGATTGCGCAGGACAGACGGCAGTCAGGGGTCACTTCTTTTTTCACCAGCTAAGTTTACATAATTAAGTATAAATATTATAGTTTACATAATCATAATAGCCGAATGTGATTAAACCGAAATATCGTATATAACTTCTGGTACAAAGATTTTTATGTTATAAATATATGAGTATGAGAATACAAAAAATAACGTCAGTCATCCTCATAATAACTTTATTGCTCATGCTTTCCGCCTGCTCCTCCGGGGGGAGTGATGAGACGTTGCCCTCCGAAGACACCGACGGTGAACGCGTACTGACCATAGGTGTGTTTGGGATGAACAATTTCGAGGGCTATGTCAGGAAATTCAGGAGAAGCGGAGAAAGAGATTTCACGATCAAGATCATCAATTATCGTAGTGGAGATACTTCAGTTGAGGCGGCTACCGCCCGGTTGAATGCCGAGTTGGCGGCGGGCGAGGGGCCGGACATCATCGACTTTGACACGGTGATGAGCCGGGATGCCTATGCGAGGAACGGATTTCTGCGGGATATGTCCGATTACTTTTACAGCGAGTTTCGGCTTGACGATTTTTTCGTTCTTGATAAGCTCAACCGGGGCAATGCTATTTATTTTCTCCCATCACACTTTGAAATCTACACGGCATTTGGGCAACCCTTGGTGTTTGGAAACAAAAGCTCATGGACTATCGCGGAGTATGAGCAGTTGAGCAAGCTACCGCAGTTTGCCGGGGAGCCTGCGGATAACAGGGAGAGCTTTATGTGGAAACTCCAGTTGTCTGTCATACCACGCTGGGTAGATTTGGAGAAGGCAATATGCTGTTTTGATAACGGCGAGTTTGCGGAGGCTCTGCGATTTGCGAAAACGCTCGGCGATGACCCTGTCAGTCTGAATGATTTGCCCGAGACACTGGTAGCCGAGGGAAACATTCTATACTGCGACGCGTGGATACGATCCCCCTATACAGTGCGTCAAATTGAACGAACGCTTGGGGGAACGGCTACGTATGTTGGTATTCCGACGGCTGACGGAACACTCGGCACAATGCTGTTCACATATGCCTTGACCGGAGTGAACGCGAACACAAAGAACGCTGACCTTGCATGGGAATTCATACGGTATTTGCTGGTCGAGGATGATATGATCTATGATAAGGCGTGGGATGATATCCCGGTATTGAAGGATGCGGTAAGGCACAAAATCGAACATTTGCTTGACCCGTATGCCGAATTTGCCGGAAAAACTATCACCGTCAACAGTGACGGGACTTTCGAGGTCGATGGCATACATCAGGACATGACCTACGATCCTACTCCGGTAATTACAGAAAGCCAGGCCGAGACGTTGTACGCACTTATAGACCGTGCCGAAATCGTGTATGAGTATAACGCCGCCGTGTACAGTATCATAGAGAACGTAGCTCAGCGCTATTTTGCCGATATCTGCACACTGGAGGAAGCGGAAAGAGAGGCTCAGCAACGGGTGAGTATATATCTCTCGGAGCAGTACGGATAAATAAACCGATAAAAAATAACACAAACAAAAACAGTTTACATAATTTAGTATAAATATTATAGTTTACATAATTTTACTATCGAAAGAAAAATCGGAGTGCCTTGCGGCACTCCGATAAATTGTTGCTTATGAAAATCAGTCGCGGGCGCCGAGGAGTCTCTGAGTGAGACCGTCGATACCTTCGTTGTTGCCATTGATCTTCATGCAGGCTGCCCATGCGCCCCAGATAACGGTACGCAGGTTGCCGATAGCCTTGCAGTCACCGATCTTGTAGACGTTCTTCTTGCCGGCGGTGGCGAGAGGAGCGGGAACAAAGCCGATACCGTTGACGATATTGTCGAACTCGACCTCGAAGGTCTCGCCGCTGTCGCGGGACTTGAGAGTTGCAACGCCGTCGCCGATCTTGGTAATGGTATGGCGGAGGTAAACGGGAACCTTGTGGTAGTCCATAGCGTCACGCAGGAAGGAGGTGTTGGCAAGGCAGGTAGCCTGTGCGGCAACCAGGTCGTCCGCGTACTCGACGATGATGGGGTGCTTGCCTTCGAGAATCAGGTCGTATGCGGCCTCACAGGAGGACTGGCCGCCGCCGAAGAACATGACCTTGTCGCCGGTGGGCTTCTTGTCCTTGAGGAGCTCGGTGAAGTTCATGCACTTCTCAAAGCCGGGGATGTTGGGCATGGTTCTGACAACGGAACCGGTGGCGACGATGTAAGCGTCGAAGCCGCCGAGAGTGCCGAGGTCGGTAACTTCGGTGTTGAAGCGGATGTCGATGTTCTGGCGCTTGACCTCAGCCTCGTACCACTTGATGAGTTCCTTGTCGTTTTCCTTGAAGCTCATTGCGGATGCAGTGAGGAACAGACCGCCCAGCTCGTTGGTCTTTTCAAACACGACGGGGATGTTGCCCTGCTGCTTGAGGACAAGAGCTGCCTCCAGACCGCCGATACCTGCGCCGATGATGGCGACCTTCTTGGGGGTCTTGGCGGGGGAGATGTAGAAACGGGTGTGCTGCATGGTGGTGGGGTTCAGAGCGCAACGGCCGAGGTGCAGGGAGTCGACCAGAGCCTGCATATTCTGGGTGCCCTTTGCCTTGGAGAAGTTGAAGCAACCGTTGTGGCAGCGGATGCAGGGCTTGATCTCGTCTTCGCGACCCTCAAGGATCTTGTGGATCCACTCGTGGTCAACTAGGTTCTGACGTGCGATAGCAACTGCGTCGAGTCTGCCGGCGGCGATCTCTTCGGCTGCCTTGACAGGATCCATACGGCCTGCGCAGACGACGGGAGCGTCGGTGAACTTCTTGATGTGCTCAACATACTCGAGGTTGCAGTTGTCGGGCATGTACTGAGGCGGATGTGCCCAATACCATGCGTCGTAGGTACCATTGTCGCAGTTGAACATTGCGTAGCCGGCTTCCTCGAGGTACTTGATGGCCTTCTCGGACTCTTCCATGTCGCGGCCCCACTCTTCAAAGTCGGTCTCGTAAGGCATTGCGCCCTTGCCCCAGCCCTTGGTCTTGGAGACGACGGAGTAACGCAGGGATACGGGGAAGTCATCACCGGCGTATTTGTGGATGCACTGTACGATCTCAACGGGGAAGCGGAAGCGGTTCTCGAAGGATCCGCCGTACTCGTCGGTACGCTTGTTCCAGTTCTCCATGGTGAACTGGTCAAGCAGATAGCCCTCGTGGACAGCGTGGATCTCAACGCCGTCAACGCCGGCATCACGCAGACGCTTTGCGGTCTTACCGAAGGCTTCGACCATTTCCTTGATCTCGGCGACGGTAAGAGGACGGGACATATAGTCCTCAGCCCAACGATTGGGGGTGGCGGAGCAGGATGCTGCGGCATACTGAACGTCAACGATGGGGGAAGCCAGCTTGTTGAGGAAGTCGTTCTTCGCAAGGGTGGTCATCCAGCCGTTGACAGCCATGGAGCGGCCGAAGCCGGCGGCGAGCTGAATAAAGAGCTTGGAACCGGTCTTGTGGAACTCTTCAACCCAGGGCTTGAGCTTCTTGAACATGGTGTCGTTCTGGTACAGCCACTTTCTTCCGGGGATACCCATGGTGTCGCGGACGCACTGCATACCGGGGAGGATAAGGCCGACGCCGTCCTGAGCGCGGTTCAGCAGGAAGTTTGCAGCCTCAACGTCGAAATGGTTGGGCTCGAGCCAGCCGAAGAGGGAGGTGCCGCCCATGGAGCACTGGACAATGCGGTTCTTGATTTCCACATTACCAATCTTCCAGGGGGTAAAAAGGGGACTATACTTTTCGTTCATGCGGTTCTTCCTTTCAATCATGTTTCTTCCGAACGGCGAAGATGCCGCAATACGACACCTGACCATCCGCTTTTCGACTGATTATAACATACAAATATCAATGGCGCAAGACGTGTATTGTTATTTATTCTGCAAAATTTCTGAAGTATTTCGCGCTTTTTTTCAGGGGGCGGGGGAATGACCGCGGGTTCGAGTTAAATAACAGGACAAAATCCGTGAAGTGTATAAAAGCTTCCGTGAGGAAACTTTTTTACAATTACGAAACATGATAACTCTTATTTATGAAACATCTTTCGAATATCATGACAATGCAAGCAAAAGTTTTTTCATCTTTTTCATTTTGTCCTCTAACCATAAACGAAGCGGAACGGCACGATACACCGTTCCGTTTCGTTTTATGCTGTTGCAATCCTCATGCCGATTTGTTAAAATAAAAATAGAATCTGCCAGATGTATTACTAAAATCATGGAGGCGGCAAATGGAAAACGTGCTTGAACAGAAGTGTCCCGCCTGCGGTGCGCCGCTCAAATTTGATCCCACCAGCGGAAAAATGAAGTGCGAATGGTGCGACAGCGTATTTGAGATCGAGGAGCTCCCGCATGAGGCTTCCCCCACGGTGTCCGCCGCGGCAACGGCTTCAAAGCCCGACGGGGAGTACACTCCCGACCCGGACAGAGGACGGCTTTCTCTCTATAACTGCCGCTCGTGCGGCGCGGAGATAATCGCGAACCCGGAGACTGCCGCGCTCATCTGCCCCTATTGCGGCAATAATATCGTACTTACGGATAAGGTATCTGGAAGTCTTAAGCCGGACGGTGTCGTGCCCTTCAGGATCGACCCGAAATCCCTGCCCGCGGCGGTGAGAAAATTTTACAGGGGCAAGCATCTTTTGCCGAGGGGCTTTTTCTCCGACGCGAACATCGGCGCGATCCAGGGGGTGTACGTCCCGTTCTGGATAAGTGACTGCGCGGTTTCGGGTGAGCTTTCGTTCCGGGGCGAGCGTGTGAAAACCCACCGCAGAGGCGACTATATCATCACCGAGACAAGTCATTACGACCTCCGACGGGACGTATATATGGACTTCAAGGGCGTGTCTGCCGATGCGAGCAAGCGAATGGATGACGCGATGATGGACTCCATCGAGCCGTTTGACCTCAGCGATATCAAACCCTTTGACATAAAATATCTTTCCGGCTATGTAGCCGACCGCTTCGATGTGGAGGCGGAGGAGGTACAGGGTCGCACGGATACCCGTATGCTCAATACCGCGTCAAGCGTGACCGCCGCGCGCAGTACGGGCGGGTACGTTGCCGTCACGCCTGCGGGGAGCAACCTGAGGGTGAAGAGAAAGGGACTGAAATACATCCTGCTCCCGGTGTATGTTTTCAATCTTGAACACGCGGGAAAGAAGTATCCCTTCGCGGTCAACGGGCAGACAGGCAAGGTTGTCGGAGATCTGCCCGTCAGCGGAGCCACTGCCGCGCTGTGGTTTCTCAAGAGCTTCGGTGTGGGCTTTGCGGCGGCGCTCCTTGTGAGCCTGCTCGCGAATCTGTAAGGAGGTGGCGAGAAAATGCTGAAAAGATCACTTTCTCTTTTTGCGGCACTGTTAGTGCTGTGCGCGATGCCGGCCTGCGCCCTTGCGACGGATGACCTCATCCTCATAGAGGACAGCGATACTGCGAGCGCGGAATATGAAAATACGCAACAGGCTGTGGACGGACAGACAGCACACGCCCTGCCCGACTGGTACCCCGAGAATATCAACAGCTTCGAGCCATTCAATGACCCGGAGGCCGATCGAGTGGTAGACAACGCGGATATTTTCAGCGCGACGGAAGAGAACGAAATGCGCGAGCTTATCGCGGAGATATCCGCGGCCTCCGGGAAGGATATCGTTATCCTGACCGACACGACCTCCTACGGTGTGGAGCACCGTGTGTTCGCCGCCGACTTTTATGACTTCAACGGTTACGGCACGGGCGACAGTCACGACGGTATCATAATCTATATCTGCATGGATCCCATGGACCGCGACTGGCAGACCGTGACAACCGGCAGTGTTGTTGATATCTACACCGAGCGCGTCGCAAATAAGATAGACGACGCACTTTTCGAGTACCTAAGCGAGGGTCGCTACGCCGAAGGAGTTACGGACTGGATATATAATGTCGGCGCGCTCTACTCCGGGGAAATGTCGCTCGATACTTCCGGCAATGCGGTGAGCCATGCCCCGTTCGTGGACTATGAGCAGAGTCGAGCTCCCGAAAAAACATGGGTGGACAGAGGCATATTCTGCGCAATGGTCGGCGCGGTCGTGGGGCTTGTCTCGCTTGTTATAGCCTGGTCGCGCATGAAGAGCGTTTCCAAGGCGAGCACTGCCGAGGGAAATCTTGTCGAGAACAGCGTAAAGATACGCTCCAACGACAGACTTATAAATGTCACGGTTTCAAAGACCTATTCGCCCGTCGAGAGAGATAACAACAACCGCTCCGGCGGCTCATCCTTCGGAGGCTTCAAGGGTAGCTCAGGCACAAGTCACGGCGGCTCCGGCAGGAGGTTTTGATAAAAAGCCGTGAGCCGTTGGCTCAGAAATATTATCCGGTATGGGGAGTAGCTGTTATGGAATATCCGATATCGCTTTACTGTGATACGGAGGCGACTGTCATCGGCAAATCTGACAGGAGCCACGGTGCGGATGACTATCGAAAGATGTATGTTGTTGACGACGGTCACCGCAGGCTGGTCATAAAACATATTTCCAATACCTTCAGCGACAGGCGAAGGATCGAGGGGTGGTTCCGCCTTATGGAGGAATACCGCAGAAACGGTATTTATTGCCCGCCTGTTGTGACGGATCTAAACGGAGAATTACTGCACCGTGATACGGCAGAGGGGCGCGACTATTATACATATGCCGAGGAGTATGCAGCTTACGAAACCGCGGAGCACATCGGTATTGAGCGGCTTGTGGACGGGAACGGGTACTGCCGCTTTATGCCGGATGTAATGCGTTCCTTGGGAAAGATAGCCTCTGCGCGGCTGGACGTCATGGACTGGGGCTCGGGGTACTGCCTGCTACAGCCGTTCTGTGCCCCGGATACGACAGACGAAGCAACAGAGTGCGCGAACGCGTTTGTGCAGTATATAAGAGAAAAACTGCCGCGACATTTGCCGCGTGCGGAAGCACTTCTGAAAATCTTTATCCAATGCCGCGAGGATGTGCGTCGAGTGTACCCGTCCCTGCCGACATCCTGCTTTCAGGCGGATTTGAACAACAGCAATATTCTACTTGACCAAAATAACAGCTTCGTCGGGCTCATTGATTTTAACCTGAGCGGGAAAGAGCCGATCCTCAACTATACGGTACGGGAAGCACTGTGGGCGGCGGAGGATAAGCGACTGTTCGGGGAAAACGACAGCAGACTTTATTTTTACGAAAAGGAGCTCGACAGTCTGCGTGACAGTATCTTCCTTAAAAACACGGGCTATATCGGGGAATACTATCGATTCAACGAGTCCGAAAAGCAGGCGTTCCCCATCCTGTTCCGCTATATTAATTCCTTCTGGTGGCATCATCTGAGCGAAATCAAACTGATAGGTGAGGATGATTGGAAGATTATGCAGCTTCTTGACTGGCTCGAATACCAGATGACAAGGGATGATATCCGCTTACCGTGACCGCACTGTGTTACGCAACAACGAACATGAAAATGAGCAGATGTGACGATCTCACGTCTGCTCATTCTTGTGCTCTAATGTCAAAGAAATCCCACGGAGTCTCGGGCGGAGGGGACTGGCTGAAGCTCATAAGCTGTCCCGTCACTGGATGTGGAAAGCTCAGTGAAAAAGACCACAGTGCGAGCGGCAGCTCGCGTCTGGCCGCGCCGTATTTTCCATCCCCCGCAAGGGGCGTTTTCCGCGAGGCAAACTGTACCCGTATCTGATGAGAACGGCCGGTGTGTAAAGTTATGTAAACCAATGACAGGCCGTTTTCGTGCCCGAGGCGACTGAAATCAAGGACGGCTTCTTTTACGCCTTTGCGTGCTCTGTTCACAACGAAGGTCTTGTTTTTGTGCGCGTCGTGGAACAAAAGGTCGCGATACGTCCCGAACTCCGGTATCTCGCCCTCGACAACGGCCAGATATTTCTTCGCAAACTGTCTGCCGGAGATGGCGGAGGAGAGCTTCGCGGCGGCCACGGCTGTCTTGGCGTAGACCATGACTCCGCCAACGGCTCTGTCGAGACGGTGGACACAGAATATCTCATTCGCTCCCGTATCCGCCTTCAATAACTTCGGCATCCCGCCCGCCTCTGAGAGCACTCCCGGGTCTTTTACACAGACCACTATGCAATTATCGTCATATAATATTTTCATAAAAAACATTGTATACCTTTTGCCGCTTTATTTCAATACGGAGAAAATGCCGCAGGCGGGGCAAAAGCCGACCCGTTATCCTTGAAACGACTGCCGTCGCCGTGATATAATTTATAAGGTAGTAAAACAAAGCACGAAAGGAGCCGACGAATGGGACTGAGCAATATAATTTCCCTGTTGGGCGGTGTGGCGTTGTTTCTTTT
The DNA here is from genome assembly GCA_964587485.1 of uncultured Oscillospiraceae bacterium. Classification (GTDB taxonomy): domain Bacteria; phylum Bacillota; class Clostridia; order Oscillospirales; family Oscillospiraceae; genus Limivicinus. Next base: position 14,553 of record CAZPLL010000012.1, read on the forward strand.
CGGCATGACGCTGATGGGGGACGGACTTAAAAAGGTCGCCGGGAGCAGGCTCGAGCTGGTGCTGTATCGGCTCTCCGGTACGCCGATCAGGGGCATACTCCTCGGAACGGGAGTCACTGCGGTCATACAGTCATCTTCGGCAACGTCCGTTATGGCGGTGGGCTTTGTAAACTCCGGCATGATGAAGCTTTCTCAGGCGCTTTCCGTGGTGAGCGGTGCCATCCTCGGCACGAGCATAACGGGATGGATAATCGCGCTCTCATCCATCGAGGCGGGTGGCTGGGCGGCAGTGCTGTCAACGGCCAATATTTCAGCCGCGACGGCAATAGTCGGCGTTATACTCAGAATGTTTTCCGGGGATCGTACCCGGCAGAATGTGGGCAATATACTTCTGGGCTTCTCGGTGCTTATGTTCGGGATGCAGTCCATGAGCTCCGCCGTCTCTCCTCTGCGTGAGAGCGCTGCCTTTATCCGTATGATAACCGCGTTTTCAAATCCCGTGCTCGGTGTCCTCGCCGGCGCTGTGTTCACTGCCGTGCTCCAGAGCTCCTCGGCCGCCGTCGGCATTTTGCAGGCGCTCTCCATGACCGGAGCGGTGAGCTTTTCGGCGGCGTTTCCGCTCATCCTCGGTATCGCCGTGGGTGCCGCGGTACCGGTACTCTTTTCGGCGCTGGGCGCAAAGGCCGATGGTAAGCGTACCGCGCTTTCGTATCTTATAATTTCGGCGCTGGGAGCGCTTGCCTGCGGCGGTGTGTTCTATGCGGTAAACACTGTCAACAGGCTGGAGATAATGTCCGCTGTCATGGATCCGGTGAGCATTGCACTGCTCAATACAGTATTCCGCGCGGTCACGGTGTTGGCTGTGGCACCGTTTCTCGGCCGGCTTGCGCGGCTCACCGAGGCTTTTATAAAGGAGAGCGAGGAGGAGAAAAACGCGGGCAGAGAGCTTGACAGACTTGATGAACGCTTCCTTTCTCATCCGTCGCTTGCCATCGAGCAGAGTATGCTCACTGCAAATTCCATGTCGGACACGGTTCGCGATAACCTCGACCTGTCGCTCAAAATGATGGAGGAGTACAGCGACGAGGCTTTCCGCAGAGTAGAGAACGGCGAGGAGTTGGCAGACCGCTTTGAGGATAAGCTTTCCACCTATCTCCTGCGTCTGAATACTCACGAGCTCGACAGAGAGCAGAACAGATCAGCATCAAAGCTGCTCCATTGCCTCTCCGACTTTGAGCGAATAAGTGACCACGCCATGAATCTTGCCGAAAACGCAAGGGAGATAAACGGCAAAAAGATACGCTTTTCGCCCGACTGCAAACGCGAGTTGAGCGTGCTTATGCAGGCGGTGCGGGAGATATATGAGATCTCGTTTGCGGCATTTCGCGAGGATGACATTGAGCTTGCCTACCGGGTGGAGCCGCTGGAAGAGCGTATAGACACCATGTGCGACCTCATGAAGCTCCGACATGTTGAGCGCTTGCAAAGCGGAGAGATACCCGTCGAGCAGGGCTTCGTTTTCAACGATATCCTCACGAATCTCGAACGCGTTGCCGACCACTGCTCTAACCTTGGCGTTGCGGTGATAGAGCTCAGACAGGACGAGATGGACACGCACGGGTATATCATTTCACTCAAGCGGATGCATTCACACAACTTTGACGAACTCTACGCGGAATACAGCGAAAAGTATTCCATATGAGCCTGCCGTAACGGGCGAACATCGAAAAAAACAGGCGTGACTCCGGTCATGCCTGTTTTGACGTTAGCCCCCAAAACTCGATGAAGCATCAAAGCCTCCGCCCGAGAACAGCGTGCCGACGGCGGCCTGGTAATCGCTCATGGAGCGGGATTTGTTTATTTCGCGAATAGCCCGTTTCCCATCGGGGAAGAGACTTCCCATGTAGAACCACAACTCCTTCATCCTCGAAACGGTGAAATTCTCCGAAAGGCCGGAGGCAAGCGTCTCCGCAACCAGCACGTCGTGAAATTCGCGAAGCTCATCCTTTTCGAGCGCGTGCCCTCCGCGAAGCTGTCTGAACAGCGCCGGGTTTGCCGCAGGCCCTCGCCCGAGCATGAAGCAGGAAAGCTCGGGGACGACCCCGCGAACACGTTCAAGGTCATCGGACGTAAAAATATCTCCGTTATAAGTCACCGGGGCGCGGCTTTTTCCGTATGCCTCGGCAAAGGCGGCGAGGTCGGGTGTACTTTTGTACATACCTGCTCTGTCGCGGGCGTGGATGATAAGCTCGCAAATGGGGTATTTGTTATAGATTTCGAGTATCTCCCCAAACTCCGCGGTGGAATCAAGTCCCATGCGAGTCTTTAATGAGATGCGGACGGGGGAGAGCGAAAACACATCCGCGAGAAAATCATCCAGGGAACGCAGATCCGCCAGCATACCAGCGCCCTTGTGCTTCGCGACTACCGTGCCGGACGGACAGCCGACATTCAGATTGACCTCCTCATACCCAAGCTCCGCGAGCCGCCGTGCCACGGCAAGGAATGCCTCACTCCGGTTTGCGAGTATCTGCGGGATGAGGGTGAGGTCGCGGTTGTTTTCGGGGAGAACGTCGCGAAGATTTCCGGTCTTGAAGGCGCCTGCACTGTCGGGTGCGATAAAAGGGGAGTAGTATCTGTCCGCTCCGCCGAACATCCTTGCGTGGACGTTGCGAAAAATAAATCCGGTGACGCCCTCCATGGGCGCAAATGTCAGATGCATACGCATACCTCTTTAACAGTCTCTCGCTAATATACTATCTTTTGGCAAAAAAATAAAGAAGAGATTCATAAATATATACAGTTTCTTCACAATTTGTGTGTTATAATGAACCAATGAATCTAAATCGGAGGAATGCGGATTGAAGCATCCTGCTTTAACTAAGGTAATGAGCGCGGCGCTTGCGGTACTGTGTCTTGTCATGATCGGTTATGGCGCTGTGAAGATACCAAGAGCCGTCGAAAACCGGGACAGAAGTCGCGAGGCGGCGCAGAATCTTGAGGAAAAAACCGCAAATTACATACAGCTCAGTGAGGAGCTTGATTCAAGCCCCGTGGACTACGACGCTGTTACCGGCGAACAGACGGAGCGCCGCGACAAATACGACAGCGATAACTCAAAGCACAAAGCGGACGTTGCCGAATACACAGCGACAAAGGGCGGCACCGCTATGGGAAGCCTTGCGCTTGATGAGGCGGCATATGCTATTCAGGTCGGCTGGGAGCAGTATTACGCGGGAGTCGAGGAGCTTAACAAGCAACTCGGAGACTTTGCCTTTATTCTTGACGGACTGCCGGAGGAGGAACAGCTTGCGGAGCTGGAAAAGCTTATCGAGCAGGCACGCTCGGACGTTGACAAATACAAGGGTATCTTCGATGAAATGCAGGAGAAGCTTGACGCACTGCGCGAACAGGGTGTGAGTGAGATAACGCTCGGTGAGCTCAGGGAAATAATAGAAGAACTACTTGAGGAAAAGGAGGAGCTTGAGCTTCGCAGGCAGGAGCTGGAAACGGCGTATGCCGCCGCCGCCGGGGAAATGGAGATAGTCGATTCCGTGAAGGCCGAGCTTGCGGCCGAGGGGAGACTTACCCCCGACGAGATATACGAGGAGCTTGAGGAGAGGGTATACGAGCTGACGGGAAAGACCGTCGATGAAATTGTTGCCTCACTTGAGGATTACGGCGAGCAGCTTGACGAGATCAAAGCCGCTATCGAGGAGCTTGCAAAGCGCATCGAGGAGGCCGACGGCAAGCTTGAGGACGTGACGGTCACGCTCGACGAGATACAGCAGGGGCTTGACGAGGCACGAAAGCTTTATGACGAGGCATGTGAAAACCTTGAGGAGCTGCTGGAGCTGTATGACAAGCTCACAATGCTCATCAAGGCCAAGGCCATGATGGATCAGGCCGTCGAAGCGCTTGAGCTCGGAGAGTCCGAGATAGCCACCGCGTGGTATCAGCTACAGCAGACCAAGGCCGGCTTTGCCGATACCGAGGAGCGGCTTAAAAAGGAAAAAGAACAGCTCATAAAAGATTACGATGAGCTCAGCGAGATCGACAGGACCGTTGACGAGTATGACGATCTGGCCGCTCGTCAAAAGGCGGCGAGGACTGCGCTCGTCCTCTATCCCGATATAAAGGCGCTCACTGAGGCGGGCGAGGATGTTGCGGTTGCGGCGCAGACCGTGCGCACCGACATGGAGGCGGAGCTTGAGAGGGAATTCAACGGTCGCCTCGGGATAAGCATACTGTGCATCGCGGCCGGGCTTTTCGGCCTGCTCACGTTGCCCGCGGCCTTTGAGCGCGTACGCACCTATCCTGCTTTGCATATCTTCGCGCTACTCAGCCTTGTCTGCGCTGCGGGTGCGGAATGTCTCGGCCTGCTTCTGGGCTGGGGACAGACCTATGCGGCAATATTCGGCGCGCTCTTTGCTCTGCTGCTCCTGCTTGTCGGGAGTCCGGAAAAAGTAACTGCAAGATAAAGGATAGTTACATGTATGGATAATGAAAAACAGGCGGCCCGGAGCCGCTTTCTGACGAACATCGCGTTCTGGACAGTCATAATCGCAATAGTCTTTTTTGTTTTCAAGTATTTTATCAAGCTTATAATGCCGTTTTTTATCGCGCTGATCTTTGCCGCGCTCTCACGTCCCCTGACAGGACTTCTGAGCCGCGCTACGAAAACCGTCAAAGACGAAAACGGCGAAACGCACGAAGTTAAACGATTCCACCTCAACCGCAGTGTTGCGGCGGTGCTCAGCGTGGTATTGCTTTTTATCCTGATAATTGGCATCGTCACGCTTATCTGCTTCCGCGTTGTCAACACAGGCGCGGATGTAGTCCGTCAGCTCCCGACATTTTATTCGGAGACCGTACAGCCCGGTATCGAGCTCGGTCTGCTGAAGCTTGAGCAGTGGGCAGAGAGCATGGATGATACGGTTCTTGAAGCCGTCTGGGGCGCGGTGCCCAACGTGCTCAGCACCCTCGGCGCAAAGGTCACGGACTTCTCTGCGAAAATGCTCGTGTGGATATCCTCCCTTGCGGGGAGCGTCCCCACAATGCTTCTCAACTCGCTTATCTGCCTTATCGCCACGGTTTTCATAGCAATTGATTTTGACGGTATCTCCGCTTTCCTGAACCGCAATATCCCCGAAAAGCCGCTCAAGATGGCGATCGAGATCAAGGACTCCTTCATCAGCATGGTCTGGGAGTTCGTGAGATCGTATTTCTATATTTTCCTCATCACCGCGGCAGAGATAAGTGTTGGCCTGTTCATAATAGGGCAGAAAAAGGCTCTGCTTATTGGCATTCTCATCGCCGTTTTTGACGCATTCCCGATAGTCGGCTCCGGCATGATACTCCTGCCGTGGGCAATATGGATGCTCTTCGCGGGCAACATCGGCAAGGGCATTGGCCTTTTCATCCTGTACCTTGTTGTGGTAATTGCCCGTCAGATAATCGAACCGAAGCTAGTCGGCAAGCACGTCGGTCTCAGACCCATAGTCACACTCGTGTGTATGTTCGTCGGGACAAAGCTCTTCGGCGTGCTGGGGCTTTTCGGTCTGCCGATAACCGCCGCGATCATCACCGATATGAACAACGAGGGTCTTATAAACCTCTTCAAAACGGCAGAAGATAAATAATCAGCACTTCAAGACAAATCACCCGTACACCGACCGGAATATACCGGCCGGTGTTTTGTATGTCATGACGGTTTACATAACACATAATGATCCCTGCTTTTTTGATAGGAAAAGAATTGTGCAAACTGAACATTTTTTTGATGATGAATTTATACATATCAACTGAAAAAAGCATTACACACAACAAATGATGTATAAATAAGTTGACTTAAAATGACACATAGGATAAAATTATAACATACTTTTATGGTGTCTGAAATTCAGGCAAACCAAAAACGGGGGGAGTAAATTATGCGGGATTTGAAACATCTCCAATACTTTGAAGATCTGCTTCGCACCTCAAATAACGACCTCATCACCAGGGCAAAAGAGGAGGGGAAGGTCTGCTGCGCGTTCGTATGCGAAAATACTCCGGAGCCGCTGTTCAACGTCGGCAATGCCTTTTCTGTCCGCCTGTCCGCACCGAACACGGGGTCGATGGACATCGCCACCTACTACATGACAAGCTTTCTCTGCGAAACGAGTCGGGCATTGCTTGAGCGCGCCATTGAGGGCGGCTTCAACTTTGCTGACTGCGTTATCGCGCCGGACGGCTGCACGATGATCAACCGCTGTGTAGAGAACATGGAGCTACTCAAGACCATGGGAAAGGGTAACGACCGCTTCTTTCACGAGAGCATGGAGATCCCGCTCAAGGCCGATGAAAACGGCGTGAACCTGCTTGTGCTCCAGTGCAAAAACCACATACTGACGCCCCTGCACGAGAAATACGGAATCGATATTTCCGATGCGTCCATCCGTGCGGCTGTCGAGGAGCACAACCGCGTCTGCCGCGTCATTCGCGAAATAGGCGACTTCCGCAAGGAAGAGAGACCCCGCGTGACGGGATATGAATTCCATGTGCTGACTCTGGCTACATATATGTGCCCCAAGTATCTCATCATCGACAAGCTGGAGGAGACACTTGAGGAGATACGCAATCGCGAGCCGGATATTAAGCCGTACCGTGCACGCATAGCACTTGTCGGCTCTGAGGTAGACGACAGCGCGTTTATAAAGCTCATCGAGGAGACCGGGGCGTATGTCTGTGTTGACCGCTTCTGTTTCGGCTCCATGCCCGGAAGAGACCCGATAGAGCTCACCGACGACGAGGATGCGCTCACGCAGGTCTGCCGTGCATATGTAATGCGCGGACAGTGCCCGCGAACAATGAACATGGAGAAGGTATACGGCCGCAAGCAGTATGTCAACGATATCGCGAGAGAGTACAGAGCTGACGGTGTCGTCTACCAGCAGGTTAAGTTCTGCGACCCGTGGGCGTACGAGCGCCTTATGGGAACGACGATGCTGCATGAGGATTACGGCTTCCCCGTACTCAGCCTGGACAGACCATATAATATAAGCGCCTCTGTCGGTCAGGTGCGTACCCGTATACAGGCATTTGTTGAAAGCATTGAGATCAAGAAAATACAGGGAGGTGACAGATGATGATACCGGTCGTGAATGACAGAGTAAGACCCGGCGATAAGGAGCTGGGAGTTCTGTTCAACGGAGAAAAGGTTCGCAAACGCCGCGAGTGGCGCGGCCTCAGGGATACACTCTACGACTATAGCCGCTGGCTCTATCTCTGGAGCATAATGGTCCGTGTGACCACCAGCCGGGGCTGCGCAAAGGGAATGTTCCGCTATCGCTGGATGGCAAACTATCTTGCCGTTCCGCATATGCTCGATAAATTCACAATGGGACTGCGCGACGAGCCGCTCCGCATTACCCATACCGCCATGGACTTTGTTGTCAAGGATGTTGCCACCTGCATAATGAACTCCATGCGTGGCGACAGACGCACCGGCAACGACAAAAAATTCTCCGACAGGTGTGTTCTCACCGACGAAAACGCCATGACCGCTTTCATGATGGGCTTCCCGGAGCTCAAGGCCATCCTCCGCGAAGTACCCACCATGTTCTCCGCGAACCTTCTTAACCAGTATTCTACCACGCACTACCTTGACGTGGCACAGCAGCACGGTATTCCCGGCGACGTCTGCCCGATGCCGGAGGCCGAGGCGGGCATATCCATTGATGACGACTTCACCGTTCTCGGCAAGTGCGCGGTTCAGGTCAATACCACCTGTGACGGCTCACTTATGGGCAACGGACTCATCGCCAAGCGTCTTGAGCGCGAATACGGTATCCCCACGCATCAGCTTGTCGCACCCATACGTCACAAGGAAGCCGACGTACAGGACTACGCCGCACAGGATATGAAGGATACCATAAAGTGGATAGAGGAAAAAACGGGGGCTAAGTGGAACTGGGATGCATATTTCGAGTGCGCGAAGCGCGTCAATCTGACCACCCGCAACCGTTGGGAGTGGCTGGAGATAAACTCCACGCCCTATCCGCAGTTTGTCGGTTGTGTTTTCTCCCTGTATAATGATACGAATTACATGGGCAACTGCGGACGTTCCGCGGATTTCCCGCCCATCGACGCAAAGATAATGAAGCTGGTCCGTCAGGGCTATGAGAACAAAACCATGATGGCACCCGAGTACCGTCATCGCTGTATCGTCTGGGGCGTTCAGCCGCAGTACGTCATTGATATGCTCAACTGGATGATACACTGCTGGGGCGTCGTGCCGCTGACGGATATGCTCTCCATGGTCATAGATAAGGAGATAGCCGAGGAGGACACGCCCGAGAACCGCGAGCAGGCTTACTATGACATGGCATGGCTGACCGAAAATATGATAATGCGTAACCGCACGCACGGCGGCTACAGGGTTCTCGTGGATGAGCTCTGGGAATTCTGCGAGAGAATGCACGCCGACATGGTAATGATGTGGGAGCATATGTCCTGCAAGGCGCTGGTCGGTATGCACGGTCAGTTTGAGGAGCAGGCGCGCGAGCGCGGCATACACCTCGTCTGGGTGACGCACGATTTGTGCGACCCGCGTGTATACACGAGACAGGCGATACGCGACCAGTTCAGCAATTATATGCGTACCGTCATGCGTGAGGAGCCTCTGGATCCCTCCATCGAATTTCTGCCGGATGAGAACGCATGGTAAAGGAGAAACGATATGAATAAAGCCGCGAAGATACTTCTGCACATCGTCCTTGGCGCCGTGGGCGCGTTTGCGCTGACCTTTGTTATCTATATGTTCAATCTTGACATGAAGTTCATGTCCAAATATGTGGAGCCCATCCTGCTCCGTCATTACGATAAAATTCCGCGCAAGCAGTACGTCTGACATAAGATATAAAACAATGAAACTCACCGCCTCGCAGAGCAAACGTTCTGCGAGGCGGTGAGCTTTGACGTGTAGAGCGGTCATCGCACAGCGCCAGCTTATGGCCATTTCAAATTAACAGTTTCTGTATTAAATGCAGGATATCAGTAATACCGACAGCCCAATCGAAATAAGGCATGAGATCATGCCACCGAGCAGTTCGCTGAACGTGTGACGCTTCAGCCGGAGCGAAGACCAGACTATAAGACCAGCGCTCACAAGACACGGTATCAGCAGCTTCGAGCCGAGAAAATAAACGAGCAGAACCAGCGGTCCGGTGAAGCTGCTTGCGTGTCCGCTTGCGCGGTAGTGGAGGCAACTGTTGCATATCGTAAGTATTATAACGGATAAAAAATATGTCAGGCAGATAAAGAGAAGTGGGGTGCTTACGCCCGCCGCGACTGCCCATATGATCGCCCCGGTGTATCCGATGATGCTCGTGATGAAGGCAAGCCTTCTCTGACCCTGTCGACCCTTTTCCCTGTAGGCGGGCAGTATTTTCTGCAAGGCATAAGCCATAACCGGCACAAAGCCGAGAAGAAGTATTGATATGACTACCTCGGCGGTGCTCCTGAAAATATCGTCCCGACTGTGAGCAAGAATGAGAATAAGCGAAGTGACCATGACCGGGGGAACTGATACTACCCGTATTGCCTTTGCCAGAAAATTCTTAAAGCGCATATTACTCGCCTCCGCGTTGAAGAACTGAATTTTCATGCACCTAAATATAGCACCGCTTTATGAAAAATTCAATTAAAAAATGCCCGGAGCATCATGCCCGGGCGTGTGTCGCGCGAGCGCTGTAAATCACGGCTGTTTCATCTTGAGTCCGTGCATGAAGCCGTCGAGCACCGTCGTGTGTATGTCTCCGGCGATCACCTCTCTGCCGCAGACGTAGAGCGTTACAAGGACTGTTTCCTCGCAATTGGGGTAGTTTGTCACAGTGTAGGTGTACTGCCCACAGCTTTTCCCGCAATATTTTCTCAGCTCGTAGCCCTGCTCATCCTGCATTTTTGCGTAGTCCTCAAGCACTCCGGTAAGCTTTTCGGGGATGAGAACGGTGCGGTATTCCTCCGTGTCCACATCTATCTCCCAGCCGAGCGAATTGAGAAACCGCTCCCGCCCCTCCGTGGTCGATGCGTCGTTACCCCGTGCGCCGCCCCAGCGCAGGATGATAAGCAGTAATATCAGAACCGTTGCGGCGACCACCCACGCAACAGCCTTTTTCCTTGTGAACGAAGCAGCTTTTATGCGCATTTTTCCTCACCTCATGAACAGGCTATTCAAAAAGACGCGGAAGTATGATATAATGCAGAAAACACGCCGGAGGTATATGCTATGCCGCGCATGAGACTGGATAAATATTTGTCGGATATGGGGATCGCGAGCCGAAAAGAGCTTAGGGACATCATCCGGGCGGGGCGCGTCACAGTGAACGGCCTGACCGTCTCCGCGCCGGAGACGAAGATGGACCCGGAGACGGACTCTGTGGAGCTTGACGGACAAGCGCTCGCCTACAAACGTTTCCACTACTATATCATGGATAAGCCTGTCGGCATCCTCACCGCGACGGAGGACAGGAAACAGCGTACAGTGCTTGACCTGCTGAGGGTCGAGGAGCGGCGTATGGGCCTCTTTCCGGTGGGCAGGCTCGATAAGGATACGAGCGGGCTTCTGCTGCTGACCGATGACGGTGTTTTTGCTCATCGGGTCATTTCGCCGAAATCCGGGGTGGAAAAAATATATCATGCAAGGGTGGACGGAGACATCACCGAGGCCGATGTACGCGCATTTGCAGAGGGAATAACCCTCAGGGACGGTACACACTGCCTCCCGGCGAAGCTCGAACGGACAGGGGAGGGCTGTTGCCTTGTGACTGTGATGGAGGGGAAGTACCATCAGGTGAGACGTATGCTCGCCTCCTGCGGCAAGCCCGTTGCGGAGCTGAGACGGCTTTCGGTGGGGGCTCTTTCACTCGACGAAGCATCTTCCCCGGGGGAGTATCGTGAACTTGCACAAAGCGAAGCGATGAAAGTTTTCGACGGCAATGGAACAATTTATACCAACATGGGCAAAAAGTAAAAAAACTCCGACGAAAAAATGGAATTTTTTGAGCGTTAAGGACACAAATCGATAAAAGTTCACAAAATAACATGACGATTTCTATTGAAAATTACAAGAGAATGAGTTATTATGTAGCTTAGAGTGTGTTGTGCATAAATACATCATGCGCTGATCCGGCACAACGAACGGGAGGAAGGTTTATGTCCAGCAGGATTTTTCAGAACATCATCATCCAGATGAAGGACTCTATCGACAGGACTATCGGCGTTGTGGACGAGCAGGGCTTCGTTGTCGCAAGCAGTGAGCTTGCAATGATCGGCTCAAGGCTCGAAGATTTCCGCCTGTACGACTATGATAATGCCGTTCGAGAGGTAACCACGCCGACAAGAACATTCTGTCCGCTGTCCTCGGGCAGCGCCAAATACGGATACACTGCCTTTGTCGAGGGGAACGATGCCTTTGCAAAGACCATATGTTCCGTCGTGGCCGTCGCCTTTAACGAGGCAAAGAACAACTACGAGGAAAAGCACAACAAGGCGGCATTCGTCAAAAACATTATTTCCGACAATATTCTCCCGGGCGATGTGTATGTGCGCGCCAAGGAGCTCCACTTCATAACCGATGAGCCACGCATTGTTCTGCTGGTGCGCCAGACAGAAAACTCCGACGTGGCCGCTGTAGAGACCATCGGGCGCCTCTTCCCCGATAAACAGCGCGATTTTGTTCTCAGCATGAATGAGAGCGACATAGTTATCGTAAAAACTCTCACCTCCGACGAGTATCAGGATGGCGTTCTCAAGACCGCGCGCAGTGTGGAGATGACCCTGCGGGAGGAGCTTGGTATAAGCTGTGTTATCGGGATAAGCACGGTTGCCCGTCACCTGCGCGAGCTTGCCGACAGATACAAGGAATCTCAGGTGGCCATTGATGTCGGCCGCGTATTTGAAAGCGATAAGAGCATCATAAATTACGAGAATCTCGGTTTGGGACGTATCATTTACCAGCTCCCTACCACTCTTTGCGAGATGTTCCTCAACGAGGTTTTCAAGAAGAATCCGCTCGAAACTCTTGATGAGGATACGCTTGAGACTATCAACAAGTTTTTCGAGAATAACCTCAACGTCTCCGAGACCTCGCGCAAGCTGTATGTCCACCGCAATACGCTGGTCTACCGTCTGGAGAAAATCAAAAAGCTCACCGGCCTTGACCTGCGCGAGTTTGACCATGCCATCGTGTTCAAGGTGGCCATGATGGTCAAGATGTACCTTGATTCGCTCGGCAGCAACAAATTCTGATATACGAAAGCAACAGGAAAAATCCACATTTCTGGAGGATAAATTATGGTTCAAATGAACGATGTCAGAGTCGTATATGAGAGCGTCGGCACCGTCGCGCTCGATGGCATAGACCTGACGATAAACGAAGGAGAGTTCGTCTTTCTTGTGGGTCCCTCGGGCTCCGGCAAGACTACCCTCATGAAGCTCATCACAGGTGAGATTCGCGCCGCGGAGGGCAACATCATCGTCAACGATTTTGACATGATGAAGATCAAGCGCCGCAAGCTCCCCAAAATGAGAAGGACTCTTGGCGTGATATTCCAGGACTACCGTCTCATAGAGAACATGAACGTGTACGACAACGTTGCCTTTGCCATGCGCGTTGTCGGCGCCTCCTCCAAGGAGATACGCAAGCGCGTTCCCTATGTCCTCGACCTTGTTGGTCTCGGCGGCCGTGAAAAGCGCCTGCCGACCGAGCTTTCCGGCGGCGAGCAGCAGCGTGTGGCGATTGCCCGCGCTCTCGTAAACAGCCCCCGCATGATCGTCGCGGACGAGCCCACCGGAAATCTTGACCCTGTTCGCAGTCTGGAGCTTATGCTCCTCTTCGAAAAGATAAACGAAATGGGCACCACCATCATGGTCGTCACTCACGAAAAGGAGCTTGTCAACGCCTTCTCAAAGCGCGTCATCACCATCGACGGCGGACACATGATAAGCGACGGCATGGACGGCTACTACGGTTGTGAGGAGGTGCAGTGATGAGACTCAACAGAATAGGATATCTTTTCCGCGAGGGCTTCCGCAGTATCGGGATACACGGCTTCATGTCTTTCGCCTCTGTCACCATCATCATGGCCTGCCTTATCATCATGGGCAGTGTCTCGCTCCTGTCTCTCAATATCGACGCACTTATAAAGGACCTTGAGGATCAGAACGAGATCGTTGTTTTCGTCGATGAAAAGCTTGACGAGGACGAGGCAAGAAGCGTCTGCGACGCACTGAGCGAGCTTGACAATGTAAGCTCTGTGGACTTCGTTACCCGCGAGGAAGCGATGGAGAGCTTCATGAACAAGTACGATTCCTCCTTCCGCGAGGGCATCGACGAGACTGTTTTCCGTCACCGCTGTGTCGTACATCTGACCGATATCGCGCTCATGGCACAGACTAAGACCAGCCTTGAGGCAACTGAGGGTGTGGCCAAGGTAAATGCGCATCTTGAATATGCAAAATCCTTTGTTACCATCCGCAACATAGTGAGCGTTATTTCCCTTGTACTTATCGCGATGCTCGTTTTCGTCTCCTTCTTCATTATGTCCAATACTATCAAGCTTGCCACCTTCAGCCGTCGCGAGGAGATTGCGATAATGAAGATGATCGGCGCGAGCAACGCCTTCATCCGTATGCCCTTCATCATCGAGGGACTTGTCCTCGGTATTCTGGGCGGCGGGCTTGCGTTCCTTGCCCAGTGGGGCGTGTATGAGCTCATCACCGGCAAGCTCGTGACGAGCCTCACCGGAAGTCTTCTCACCATCATACCGTTCACCAACGTGGCGCAGTATGTCTTTATAGCGTTTATGGGAGTTGGCGTTCTCGTCGGCACCTTCGGCGGTGTCAATGCGATTCGCAACTATCTCAAGGTTTGATAGATACTTATGAAAAACAGGAAAAAAATCGTTTCTGTCATCGCGATCATCATGGCGGTGCTGATGCTCCTGTCGCTTGTGGTCAGCGTTATCCCCACATCGGCCTATGCCGACGAGGATTATGACCGTACACTCAGCACTCTTCAGGAGGCACGCAACGCCATCTCAAACCAGATCAGCGATGTGAACGCGAGACTTGATACCCTCCGCGAGGAGGAGTCTGCGGTCATCGACCAGAAAATGGCGCTTGAGGAGCGTAACGAGTGCGCTCTACAGGAGCTTGATATAATCGGCAAGGAGCTCGAGCTTTATAATAAAATGATCGAGCAGAAGGCTGAGGAGCTTGAGGCCGCGAAATCCCGCGAGGCAAAGCAACTTGAAAAATATCGCACAAGAGTCCGTGCGATGGAGGAAAACGGAGGATATAATATCCTTACGCTTATCCTCAATTCCGACAGCTACAGCGAGTTGTTAGCGGCGATCGACGACTTTGGCGACATTATGGAAAGCGACCGTATCCTTGCCGACCGCTACGAGGAGGCCCGTCTTGAGACTGAGGCCGTAAAGCAGGAGTACGAGGACTATAAGGCCGAAATAGAAGAAAAACAGGCCGATCTCGAGGAGCAACAAAAAAAACTCGAGGAGCAGATAGCCGAGAGCGAGGAGCTGCTCGAGCAGCTTGCCGAGGCTATCGAGGCCGCCGAGGAGGAAAAGCGTAAGGCTGAGGAGGCCGAGGCCGCGGCCGCGGCCAGCATCGCGGCCTTTATCAGAGAGTACGAAGCCAAGCGTGCCGAAAACATCACCGGCGGTTCCTATGCCGACTCCGGCGACGACACCTCCGGGGGCGACACCGAATCCGGAAGCGGCGATACCGGCGGAGGCGCGAGTTCGGGGGGCGCCGTGGGAACGGGCTCGTTCTGCTGGCCCGTACCCAGCTCCTACCGTATCAGCAGTACCTTCAAATATCGCTGGGGCAGACAGCATACCGGCATAGATATCGACGGTTACGCGCTCGACGGTTATCCTATCGTTGCCGCAGACGGCGGCACCGTTATTCTTGCAACCTACTACGGCGGCTATGGCAATTGTGTTATAATTGACCACAACAACGGTTATATGACGCTCTACGGGCATATGTCCGGCTTTGCCGTTTCCAACGGAAGCACCGTGAGTCAGGGAGACACCATCGGGTATCTCGGCAATACCGGCAACTCCTTTGGCACACACTGCCATTTCGAGGTAATACAGAACGGCACACAGATCGACCCCCTGCCTTATTTCAGCGGCTATGAGCTGGAACCGGGTGCGGCAGACTAAAAGGAATCCCGAGCTTCCGGCAAGGGTCTCATGAAACTGAAAACAGGGTGAATATATGAGAAAAACCGTCAGAAAGAGAATATTTGCCTCCGCGCTTGCGCTGGTTCTGGTGCTCTGTGCCTTTATACAGCTTGCGCCGGTGCAGTCATATGCCGTCACAACAGACGAGATAGAGGCGCTGAAACAGGAACGCGACGCCATTAGCGCACAGCGCGCCGAAAAACAGGCAGTTGTTGATAAGCTGGAGGAGGAGCAGGCGGGCATACTCGAACGCAAAAACGCGCTGGATCAGCGCAACGAGCTCACCCGTCAGCAGATAGAACTCAATGAACAGCAGATAAAGCTCTATGATACAATGATCGAGGAGGAAGCCGTCAAGCTTGCCGAGGCCATCGCACTTGAGGAGGAACAGCTTGAGCGTTACCGTTCCCGTGTCCGGGCGATGGAGGAAAACGGCAGCTACAATATACTCTCGCTCATACTCAAGGCCGACAATCTTGCCCAGCTTCTTACGAGCATTGACGATATGGGCGAGATCATGGAAAAGGACAGAACACTTGAGGACGAGTATATCGCGGCTCGCGAGCATCGCGAGGAGGTCAAGGCCAGGTACGAGGAGGTCAAGGCGGAGTTTGAGGCAAAGCAGGAGGAGCTGCGCGTGGAGCAGGAGGCTCTCCTTGTCGAGCTGGACGAGGCCACCAAGCTTCTTGAGGAGGTCACTGCCGACCTTGAGAACCACCAGCAGGAGCTTGCCGAGCTTGAACAGGCTCAGCAGGAGGCCGAATCGAACATCTATGACCTGATCGCGAAGCTTGAGGAAGAGCGTAAGGCTCAGCAGGGGACCACCGGCACAACTGACACCGGCGGCAGCTCTGTCGTCGGAACAGGCTCATTTATCTGGCCGTGTCCCTCCTGCTATTACATAACCAGCCGTCAGGGGCCCAGAACACACCCGATAACGGGAGTATATAAAAACCACTCGGGTACTGATATCGGCGCGCAATACGGTGCTACCGTCGTTGCGGCAGACAGCGGAACGGTTTCCCTTGCCGGCGTAAACGGCGGCTACGGCAACTGCGTTATGATAAACCACGGCAACGGTTACTATACCCTTTACGGACATCTCTCGACCATTGCCGTTTACGAGGGGCAGAATGTTTCTCAAGGCGACGTGATCGGCTATGTCGGCAGCACCGGCAATTCCACCGGCCCGCATCTTCATTTTGAGATACGCAGTGGAAACGACAAGCTGGACCCCGAGGACTTTTATTCCGGCGGCTTCACTTATGCGGCTGACGCCTGATAATAATAGAATAGACAGCGTGCTCCGGCCGGACAGTCACAGAAGGACTGTCCGGCAGTGCGCGTAAAAACAGCAACTTAACCGGAGGAAAAATATGGGCAAACTCTTTGAGCGGCTATTAAATGCCATCGTTAATATAATCCTTAATCTGTTCAATCTTCGCATCAAGCTTAAATATGTCATCCTTGCGCTCATCATTTTTACCGGCAGCGCTGTTGGCATAACCTATTCAAAGCTTATCAATAAGGTCGGCGGAAAGACCGACTATGACGAGGCCATGCGCTATATCGAGATAAAGGATGTCCTGGATGACAACTACATTGACGAAGTGGACAGAAGCAGTCTTGCGAACTCCGCTTCTGCCGCTATGGTGGACGGCCTCGGCGACAAGTGGAGCTATTACATGACGGCTGACGAGTATAAAACCTACCAGCTCTATTCCTCCAGTGAATACGCCGACATCGGTATGTCAATAATCAAGGATGAAAACAGTGGTGGCTTTCAGGTCGTGTCGGTAACTCTCGGTGCTCCCGCCGCGACCGCCGGGCTGACCGCCGGTATGGTCATCGTCTCCGTGGATGATATTGATGTAACAGATTCCGATACCGACGAGGTAAGAACGCTCATCCGCTCCCGCCTGAATACAAAATTTACTCTCGGTATACTCGGCTCAAAGACTCCGCTGGATGTGGATTGCAGCTACACCTATGTCAGCCCTGTTTTATCACGTCTCGAAAAAACCGAGGCAGGCTATGTCAAGATAGATAATTTTGAAGCGGGCAGCGGTCAGGATGCCGTGGACGCTATAGAGGATCTCCTTGACCAGGGGGCGACTGCTCTTGTCATCGACCTGCGCGGTAACGCCGGTGGCCTTGCGAGCGAGGCCACGACACTGCTTGATTATCTCCTGCCAAACTGTGATATGTTCTGCACAGTCGGCAAGGATGGCAAAAAAGAAATGGTCAAGTCCGACAGCATCTGCCTGAATCTGCCCACGGTCGTCCTTGTCAACACGGGAACATACAGCGAGGCCGAGGTTTTTGCGGCCGTGATGCAGGAGCAGGGCTGGGCGACCATCATGGGCGAAACCACTCAGGGAAAGACACGCACCCAGCAGACTATAGAGCTTTCAGACGGCAGTGCCGTCCGCCTCTCCACCAGAAGATACCTGACGGCCAAGGGGACGGACATCAGCCGCACAGGCGTCGTGCCCGACAGCATAGTTTATAACTCCGATGCCTCCACCGTCGGTACCACCGAGGGTACCACCGGCATCACCGACGGCTCGGCCAGTACATCCAGCGACGAACAGCTTATGGCGGCACTCAGACTTTTGAGTTGACAAGACACATTCGTCATTATAATATATCACCAGACTGTGAAAACCTATTTGAAAGGGAGAACGTTATGACCAATTCCAACAGATTCAAAATGAGTCGTGAGCGACTTGAAGAGATCAAGAAGGAGCTCTACTTCCTCGAAACCGTCGAGGAAAAACGAGTTGCCGAGCTCATCAAAGAGGCGAGAAGCTACGGAGATCTTTCCGAAAACAGCGAATACGACGAGGCCAAGACCGAACAGGGCAAGCTCTATTCCAAGATAGCCGAGCTCAAGGTGCTGGTCGAGAATGCCGAGATCGTTGAAAATATTGAAGTTGACACACCCAAGGACGCGGTTACTCTCGGCAGCATCGTCCGCGTTCGCGACATCGAGGAGGACTTTGAGGAAACCTATGAGATCGTCGGCTCTCAGGAAGCAAACCCGAGAGAGGGACGCATCTCCGACGATTCTCCCGTCGGTCGCGGTCTGCGCGGGCATAAGGCGGGCGAGACCGTAGTCATCGCCGCTCCTGCTGGAGAGTTGAAGTTCGAGATAGTTTCCGTAGAGAATAAGTAATATAGAGGTGGCATATGGGCGACAATACCAGTTCACGACAGACTCAGGAGCTCTCCGAGATCCTGCAAATTCGCCGTGACAAGCTCAGCGAGCTTCAGGCGGCAGGGAAGGATCCTTTCCTGATAACAAAATACGATGTGACCCATCACACGTCGGATATTAAGGACAGCTTTGACGAGCTGGAGGGCGAGCGCGTCTCCATCGCCGGACGTCTCATGTCCAAGCGAGTAATGGGCAAGGCGTCTTTCTGCAACATTCAGGATCTCAAGGGCAATGTTCAGGCCTATGTTGCGCGTGATTTCGTCGGTGAGGAGGCTTATAAGGACTTCAAAAAGTTTGATATAGGCGACATAGTAGGAATCAGGGGTGACGTGTTCCGCACCAAGACCGGTGAGGTTTCCGTTCACGTCTGCGAGATAACTCTCCTTACGAAGAGCCTCCAGCCTCTGCCGGAGAAGTATCACGGCCTTACCAATGTGGATACACGCTACCGTCAGAGATATACAGATCTCATCATGAACGCCGATGTAAAGGATACCTTTATCAAGCGTTCGCGCATAATCAGCGCCATCCGCCGCTACCTTGATGACCGGGGATTTATGGAGGTCGAGACTCCCATGCTGGTGTCGAACGCCGGCGGCGCCGCGGCCCGTCCGTTCGAAACTCACTATAACGCGCTTGATGAGGACGTGCGTCTGCGCATTTCTCTCGAGCTGTACTTAAAGCGCCTTATCGTCGGCGGACTTGAAAAGGTCTACGAGATCGGCAGAGTTTTCCGCAATGAGGGGCTCGACGCCCGCCATAACCCCGAGTTTACTCTCATGGAGCTGTATCAGGCGTATACCGACTACCACGGCATGATGGACCTGACCGAGGATATGTTCCGCTATCTTGCAACAACTGTCTGCGGCACGACCACCATTCAGTACGGCGATAAGACTCTTGACCTCGGCAAGCCCTTTGAACGTCTTACTATGATCGAGGCTGTGAAGAAATACTCCGGCGTCGATTTTGATGAGATACCCGACACAGCGGCGGCGAAGAAAGCTGCCGACGAGCACAATGTACAGTACGAGCCCCGCCACCAGAAGGGCGATATACTCAATCTGTTCTTCGAGGAATTCTGCGAGGAAAAGCTCATACAGCCCACGTTCATCATGGATCACCCCGTGGACATATCTCCTCTTACCAAGCGCAAGCCCGACAAGCCCGATTATGTCGAGCGTTTTGAGCTCTTCATGAACGGCTGGGAGATGTGCAACGCCTACTCCGAGCTTAACGACCCCATCGACCAGCGCGAGCGCTTCAAGGCGCAGGACGCTGCCGCCGCGGCCGGCGATGCTGAAGCAAACCACACCGACGAGGACTTCCTCAACGCGCTTGAAATAGGCATGCCTCCCACGGGCGGCATCGGATACGGCATTGACAGACTTGTTATGCTCCTTACCGACAGCCCCGCTATCCGCGACGTGTTGCTTTTCCCGACGATGAAGCCTTTAGACTGAGAAAACCCTTGTAAACAGCGTGCTTTCGGGCTTTACAGGCAACGAAAAAGTGCGGTTTGACACCACTTTGACACCAATTGAATTTGAACACAACATGGCTACAAGAAACACCTTGCTCACGCAGGGTGCTTTCTTTTGCCGTTATACATATAAATTTGGGCGGGTTTGAGAGTTTATCTCTCATTCCCGCCCTTTCTTGTAGCCGAAAAGGCGATAATAAACCCCCAGTTCAACTGGGGGTAGGCAAA
>CAZPLL010000013.1:0-33820 GCA_964587485.1 uncultured Oscillospiraceae bacterium
CAGAGTTCTCAGTATGAGTCATCTTTTTTGGAATCTTTATTTTACAACTTACAGAGAATTTTTTTCGTCTGCCCGAAAAGCGGGCACGGCAGCGGAAAGCGGTTGAAAACAGAGCGTATATATAGTATAATTGCTCCGAATATGATACAGGAGACGAGACAGTGAACGATAATGAGCTTTTGAACAGAACTGCCGACGACGCGGATGACGATGTTGTTGTCTATGTTCCGAAGAAAAAGGCTGACTCCAGAGTCGAATATATTGACGAAGAGGGTGTTCGTGTCGTGGCGGACAGGGCTCCGGGCACGGGCGCAGCCGCGGCTGCCGGTGCCGAACGTCCGACGCACTCCCCGGTGACAAAGGCCGAGCCTGTCCGCGAGCATATGCGACGCACGGGAGCCTTCTCTGCGGGGGTGGAGACGACCGAGGAGCATGTACCTGTCGCCCGTCGCGAGCGGGGAAAGACCGCGAAGCGTGCCCCGAGCGGACTTGCGGCGATGATCGGGAGGGGAAATGTCTCTCCCCGCGTCCTCATAAGCGCGGCGGCAGCGCTGGCCGTGGTCGTAGCAGTGCTCGCAATGGTGCTGAGCGGAGTGAAAAGCTCCGCGCTCCCCGGCGTTGCCGAGAACGGCTTCATTACGGACGAGGGTACCGCGTGCGCGCCGCTCCACGGCGGGAAGTATACAGCGGTCGAGGGAGATGCCGAGCTCTGCATTATCAGCCCGGATAAAAAGACCATCGTCGTGCAGGAAAAGGATGGAACGCTCTTTTACTCCGACACGACCAGGCAGGAGCGCCGCGACATATCCGCCGAGGCTCAGCCGAAAAACTCCATAGTCGCGGTGAGAGACAGCGGAGTGCTGTATACCGACCGGGAGGGACAACTGCACAGGTTCGTGTTTTCAAGCGGGAGCGACCGGATCATCGGCAGTACGGCAAGCTTTGCCGTTGCGAAAAACAGCCTTTCCGTGCTCTACTCCGTGGAAGGAAAATTCCATATCCTGCCCGAGGGTGCCGATGAGTCCGTTGAGGCGGGCAGTTATTCCGGCACGCCGAGAGCCGTTGCCATGTCCGATGACGGCAAATGCGCGGTTTGGACAGACTGGAGCAACAACGCGCAGAATATCTGCCTTTATGATTCCGGCGGGAGGAAAATACTGGAAACACTTGTGGGCACAACCGCAGTGACCCGCGCAGTGTTCAGCGAGAACGGTAAATTCCTTGCCGTGACTAACCCGGACAGCGAGAACGCGTATCTCTGGAGCAACGGCACCGTCAGCCGTGCGAAGCTGGGCGGGACACCTGTTTCAAGCGAGCTGTACACCGCATCCGGCCTGCTCGGGGAGGACGGAGACGATGAGGTCAGCGGCCTGTATATCCACGTCTCCGGAAACGCGGGCGGCAATATATACTATCTTGACCTGCTCGGCGACCGTGAAAAGCTGACCTCAAAGGTCAAAAGCTTCCAGCTCAGGGGCGGCATAGCCTGCTTCACCGCCAGCGACGGGAATATGTACTACGCGAAGGTCAGCGGA
The DNA here is from genome assembly GCA_964587485.1 of uncultured Oscillospiraceae bacterium. Lineage (GTDB taxonomy): Bacteria > Bacillota > Clostridia > Oscillospirales > Oscillospiraceae > Limivicinus. Next base: position 1,536 of record CAZPLL010000013.1, read on the forward strand.
GCCAACGCCTCCGAGAGGGTGCGCATATCCGCAGACGTGCAGAGCTTTACACTCTCCCGGGACGGAAAGTACGTCTACTATCTCAAGGACGTCAGCGCCGGCGCGGGCAACCTGTATGTCTACCGCATCGGAGACGATGAGCCCGAGAAGATCGCCTCGGATGCCGCCGGGGTGTACCTCCCGTGCGAGGACGGCGGCAGTGTCATCTATTACCGCGAGAGCGAGAGCACGAACGCACCCGGCACGCGCATAGGCGTGATGTATATGTACAGCTTCGGCAAGGGCTCCAACAAGCTCGCAAGTGACGCGGTCATAGGAAAGGTCACCAGTGGCAGCGGAGACAGGATAGAGGCGGACGGCTTTACATATCTCAAGTATCTCTCCTCCGACAGCTCGGGCAGAGTGTACGCAAACTGCGTTTACTACGACGGGAAAGAGAGCACCGCCGTCCTCAAGGACGTCTATTTCGACACCGTCGCCTGACAAATAGAATGTTGAGTGCGCACCTCCGCTTCACGGAACAGGCCATGCCGGTTCATGCGTGAGTCAGAGAAAAAGATAAACAGGAAACAGGCTGTCCCACACGGAGAGGGGCAGCCTGTTTCCTGTTTGTAAGAGATCGGTTAGCTGGTCTAACACCTCGGGGCGGATGCCTGATGTACTTATTCTACAAATGTTTTCTTCTTCCCCTTGGCGTTGCGGGGCCATTCGCGTATGCGGATTATGTATTCGAGGTTTACCGCCTCGAGCCCGTCACTCTTTTCGATGATGAGCCCGCCGTCGCCGACCTCTCTTATCGTGCCGGAGACCGAGGAATTAAACCCGGACAATGTGTAGATGATGCACTCCTTGCCGATAAACTGTTTTGCCAGATCTTTCATGACCGTAATCTCCTTATGTTTGATAAAATGTCTTGCCGCCGCTGTTTTCGCGCTCTGCATGACCACCGGGATGATGATGCAGAGAAGCAGAGCGAGCAGAATAATAAAGCCGTTATCCATGCTTTCCTCCATGATGTGGGCTGCTTGCCCTTAGCCCAGCCCGCTTCCGCTTCCCGGACACCTCAGAGCCTCGTGGCAGTACGCCGAACGATTGACAAGCCAGACTATGCCCACCGCGAACGAGGGAAGAAACCCGATATCGAATATAAGCGCGCATACCGCAAGCACTATGGAGAGTATGGCGCATACCGTGCCGGTCGCGGAATAGGCTCTGAACGCGCATTTGCCGATCAGCGTCTTTTCCGCCTCGTCACAGCTATCTATCCACTTTTTCCGGAACCTTAAGTCATAGACGGACGCGCTCTTTTCCGGGCTTATTTTCTTAAAGGCGTCGACACACTTCTGCTGAAAAACGACGGCCTCGGCCAAAATCGCCGAAAACGCCGCGATACCTGTGATCAACGCGGACGTGTCACCCTCGTTTTCAAGGGCCGCAAAGCCGGAGGAGTATGTCGCGGCAATGAAGGAAAAGGACAGAATAAAGGCCGCCTCGCTTATCCACATAACGACGGAGAGCCGTCGGTCGATCTCGTCATAGACCTCCTCGCTCTCACCGTCCCAAGCATTGATGAGCTTCCCCGTGCCGAGATAAACGGGGAGGCACACGGCCGGAACGGCTATCGCCAACGCGAGCATGAGCCGATGCGCCACCTGTGCGCCGAAAAACTCCCCCGCGCTTTTCATGCCGACCGAGAGAGCGCTCAAGCCGTATTTCGCCGAGAAAAACCCGAGCGCGCCGCCGACAAGCATACATGCCGCAGTCATCAGCAGAAACCTCGGCAGGGCTCGTTTGTTCGCGCGTTTTATTTCGCTGTCATCCATTTTGCTCTTCCTCCTCCAGATAGAATACATCCTCCACAGCCGTGCCGCACACCTTCGCGATGGTAAGCGCAAGAGTCACGGACGGTGAATAATCGCCCCGCTCTATGAGACTTATCGTCTGACGGGACACGCCGCACAGCCGACCCATCTCCTGCTGGTTGACGTTGAGCGCGGCACGCCGCTCTTTTAATCGGTTTCGCAGTACCATTCGGAACCTCCGAGTGACAACTTTCTTTATCATTTTGACAACTATCTTTGTCAAAACGGAGTATACCACTGCCGTCAGTAAATGTCAAGCATAAATAACGCTACATGATGAACAGATGGTAACGCGGGGGAATTACCGGTACAGCGGCTTCGGCAGGCGGACGGGAAGCAGTACCTTTCCGAAGCACACACAGCTTCTGTTCGCGGAGCGGGGGATGGTGACGTTGGCATCCTGACGGGCTGGGTTTGCCGACAGGAGATGGAGCGCGCCGGAGTAGTCCGTACACCACTGCTTGCATAAAACGTCGCCGTCCACATAAAATATGCCCACATCGAACTCGGAAAGCTCCGCGCCCCGCCGCACATACACAAGCTCGCCGTCGCGGATGTACGGCTCCATGCTGTCGCCGCTTATGCTGATGCAGAAGTCCGCGCCAGTGGGGACATCCTCGCCGCGCTCGATAAGCTCGTAATCCTCGCCCTCAATGGGAGAGGCGTAGCCCGCCGCGGCGGGAACGAGAAAGTGCTTTATATACACGGTGCGCCCGCACGCGCTCTCACCGCGATACTCGAGCCGCGAACACAGATAGCGCCCGTAGCGGATGAATTCCTCCTGCCCGGCCTCGTTGAGAGAGTCGTAAATGACCTCCGCCGGGTTCTGCGGCTCGGCCTCACGCGCCTCCCGACGGACGGTGGGAACAGGCGTGCCGACGACCTCTATCAGCTCCGCACGGCTCACACCGAAATGGTGGGAGAGCTGTTCTATCCTGTCCATGCGGGGCATCTGCGCACCACTGCAATAGGCGGAAACGGTGGCCTTGCTCACGCCGAGGATACGCGCAATATCGACCTGCTTTTCGCCACTGCTCTGCATGAGCCGCTTGAGGTTTGCCGCGAAGATATACCGATCGTAGGAAATTTCGTCCCGCATAGAGAGTGCTCCTTTACTGTTTTCTTTAGAACAGAATACACCGTGACCCGGCCGGATGTCAAGTTAAACCAAACTCGCCCGGCGTTCATGGACTATTCATTTGACTTCCCGTCTGTAATAGAGTAAAATCCTGAAGTAAAGATAAAAAAACGGGAGGTTTTGTCAGTGAGCAGTTTAGACGGTATGCCCTCAGCAGGGCTGGTAGTTATTGTTGTCATACTCGCGCTCTTTATCCTGGCGGTCATTCTTCTTTTCGGCACATATATGCGCTACAAAGGGCTGAACCGAACGGTCCCCGCCGGCGGCGAGCCGGACGGTGTGTTCATGCACTATGTGTTCGATGAGTTTGCCGCGGCGTACAAGCGTCAGGGGGACGAGGTGAATACCCCGGCAATAGTCGAAAACGCCGTTGCCACAAAGCTCGGCGCGTCGCTTCTGTGTGAGCGCTTTTTGAGTAATGCGGTGTCGCTGTTCGTGACGCTGGGACTCTTCGGCACGTTCCTCGGGCTTAGCCTCTCCGTCGCCTCGCTTACCGAGCTCATCAGCTACAGCAACACCTCCGAATGGCTCAGTGTGCTTGACAGCGTGGGCGGGGGACTGATGTCGGCGCTCTCCGGCATGGGAGTTGCGTTCTATACATCTCTTGTGGGTGTCGCCTGCTCTATCATACTCACCGTTCTCCGCACGATATTCAGCCCGCAGAACGAGCGCGCAAAGCTTGAGACCCGGCTTGAGCTGTGGCTTGACCATAAGATTGCGCCCACACTGCCCACCATCGCCGCAAAGGACGACGTTGCGCTCGTTCACCAGATGATAGACGCGCTCAACGCCGCCGCGAACAGCATGGAGCGCACTCTCAGCGGCGCCACCACGGAGCTCCGCAGAACCGTTGACGAGGAGAAAAAGTGCCTCGAAGCCTTCAACGGCACGGTCAATTCCTTCAATACCGGCGTGCGCGACTTCTCCGAGCTCAACTACAATCTCCGCGGCACCATCGAGCGTATGGACGTCTCCGTTCGTGACGTGGTATCCTCCATGCGCGAGGTCAGCCGCAGCATGGAGAGGAGCGCCGGTAAATGAGAAGAAAAGGTTCCGGACGGGTCGATATCGCGGCCTCCTCCGACGGCGAACAGGGGTTCTGGCCGTCCTACGCGGACATGATGTCCTCCTTTGCGCTGATACTGTTCTTCCTCATGCTTCTGAGCTATATCCAGAATCTCGTTACGGGCAACGACCTCCAGAATACTCAGGAGGTGCTTGAGAGCACGAGAGCACAGCTCTCCGCCACGCTCAGTCAGGTGGACGAGGCAAAGGTGAATCTCAGCAAGGTCACCGGGGAACTCGACAAGGCAAATCTTACTCTTGCCGAAAAGCAGGAGGAGATCGACGCACAGCAGGCACTTATCGACAGGCAGGGGGAGTACCTCGTTGCCGCCAATGAGGAGCTTGTGGAAATGCGCGGCAAAATGCAGGCCGTGGCGGTAATGCGCCTCTCCGTGCTTGAGCAGATACGCGACAGCCTTGTTAAGGTGATGGGCGATTCGGGCAAGGTGTCGATAGGCGATAACGGGAATATCATTCTCAACGAGGGCGTTTTGTTCGACCTCGGCTCGGCCGATATAAAGCCGGAGAGCCAGCCCATGCTTGACCAGCTCACCGCTGTATTCATCGAATTTATGTCCGAGGGCGATAACGCGCGGTATGTGGACAGCATCGTCATTTCCGGCCACACCGATAATATCGGCACGGCGGAGTCCAACCGCACTCTCTCCACCATGCGCGCAAACTCGGTTCTGGGCTATATCCTCACTCACGATAACGAACAGCTTGCGCCGTATTCTCAGTATTTCTGCGCCGCGGGCTACGGGCTCACACGTCCCGTCGCGGATAACTCCACCGACGAGGGACGCGCGGCAAACCGCCGTATCGAGATATCCATAACTCTCAGAGATGACAGCGTGATGGATATAATCGAGGATTATCTCAAGCTGGAGCTCCCCTCGACGGAGACCGACAGCGCGACGGACACGACTGCCGCCGACTCCGACAGGAAATAAAAGAACGTTCTCACCCGTCCGGGGTTCCCCGGACGGGTTTTTAGTTTTGTGTGCGCGAAAGCTTGCGAAAAGCGGGGATGTGTTATATAATGAAGCTTACGTTATGAACCATTTTCTTCCGGGAGGCAAAAATGAAGGATCTTTTGCGCAGATATTTTGCCGTCGCGCTGGTGATCGTGCTGATAGCGGGTGTCTGCGCCCTGTTTTCATACCGAAAATCCGGTTACTTTGTGGACGAAATATATACCTTCGGCCTCTCCAACAGCTATTATAAGCCATTCGTTATCGACCTTGCCGAGGGGGGGATAGCGGATAAGGAACTGGAGCGGGAGACTCTGCTCGACTATCTGACGGTAGGAGAGGGGGAGCGCTTTGCGCTCGGCAGTGTGTACTATAACCAGTCGCAGGACGTACACCCGCCGCTCTATTACTGGCTTTTCAACCTTGTGTACTCGATCTTCCCGGGCTTTTCAAAGTGGCCCGCGCTGGCGCTGAATTTTGTGCTGTATATGCTCACGATGCTCATGCTGTGGAAGCTGTGCATGGAGCTTTTTTCCAACCGGCACATTGCGGCCACTGCGCTGGCGCTGTACGGGCTGAGCGGAATAGGTGTGTCCACGATGCTCATGGTGCGGATGTATGTGCTGCTGACACTGCTGACGGTGACGCTCGCGTACATCACGGCAAGGCTTATGCGCACACGCGAGAGACGGCTTTACCCGCTGGTCGCTCTCACCGTATTTGCGGGGCTCATGACGCAGTATTACTTTGTTTTCTATGCGTTCTTCCTCTGTGCCGCGTATGACATCCGTGCGCTTATCCGCCGCGATTTCGGTGATTTCATGCGCTTTTCGCTGTGGGCGGTCGCCGGTGTCGCGTGTCTTGTGCTGGTGTTTCCCGCGTGTATCGACCAGCTTTTTGCCGATGCACTTGTCTCCGGCGGGAGCGCGGTGGACAATCTAAAGGCCGTTACCGCATACGGCGAGCGCTTTTCAACATATTGGAAGAAAATAAAATTCTCTGTCCGCGGTATGCAATATGCGCTCTACGCCATGGCGCTGATCGCGGCGGTGCTGTCGCCGTGGCTTGCAAGAGGACTGCGGGGGAAAAAGCTTCGCTTCGACTCAATGCTTATCATTCTCCCGGCGTTCATCACCTACGCTGTGGTGGTCGTCGTATCCCCGGTGCTGGAGCCGAGATATATCTACAACATCATGCCTGTTCTGGCGCTGTTGCCGTGCTTCCTCATGTATGTGTGCGCGGAGGGGGCGCAGGGCGTGCGCTTTCGCGATTGGACGGCGTTCGCGCTCACCATGGTCGCGGCGTGCTGGGCGCTGTGGACGGTGCGCACCTATCCTCCCGACTATCTCTACCCGGAGCATAACGACTATAACGCCGCCGTAGAGCCGTACACCTCCGGCGCGTGTGTGTATTTCAACGATAACCGTAAGGGTGCCATGACGCAGGACCTTGCCCAGCTCATCCGCTTTGACGATGTGTTTGTGGCAAACGACCCCGCATCCGAGGCTCTCGCGAACTATATCGCCGAAAAGAACAGCGATACGCTCGTCGTGTATATCGACACCAACGAGTTCTGGTCAAGCGGCTTTGACCCGGAGGATATCCTGCCGGAGCTTGAGCGCACTACGGGCTACACCGACGCACAGCTTCTATACAGCTATGAGCTTTCAAAAACCTATCTGCTCACGCGCTGAGCGGAGAAAGGAATCAACATGATATCTGTCATTCTCCCGTCGTATAACGAGGAAAAAATGATCTCCGTTGCCGCCGACACCATCTGCGGCATAATGGAGAGCGAGAACATTGACTGCGAGCTTCTTTTTGTGGACGACGGCTCGCGGGATAAGACGTGGGCGGAGATCTGCGCCGCGTCCGAGAAGCATCCGCAGGTGGTGGGACTTCACTTCAGCCGCAACTTCGGCAAGGAGGCCGCCATGTTTGCCGGTCTTGAGAAGGCCACGGGTGACTGCTGTGTGGTCATTGACTGCGATCTCCAGCACCCGCCGGAGAAGACCGTCGAGATGTACCGCCTCTGGGAGCAGGGCTATGAGGTCGTCGAGGGAATAAAGGAGGACAGAGGCGAGGAGAGCGGTCTGCACCGCTTTGCCGCGAACACCTTCTACAAGCTCATAAGCTGGGCGACGAGCATGGATATGTCCGATGCCTCGGACTTCAAGCTTCTTGACCGTAAGGTGGTGGACACGCTCAACAGTATGCCGGAGCGCAATGTGTTCTTCCGCGCGCTGTCCTACTGGGTCGGCTACAAAAAGACCAGCGTCAGCTATTGCGTGCGTGAGCGCACCGCGGGCGAGAGCAAGTGGTCAACAAGGTCACTGATAAAATACGCGCTGACAAATATCTCCTCGTTTTCCTCCGCACCACTCCACATTGTCACGGTTCTGGGCTTCGTTACGCTTGTCTTTGCGGTCGTCTTCGGCGTTATCGCGCTGGTGCAGAAGCTCTCGGGTGTGGCGCTCGGCGGATTCACAACGGTCATACTGCTGTTGCTGTTCATCGGCTCCGCCATCATGATAAGCCTCGGCATCATCGGCTATTACATAGCCCGTATATATGACGAGATAAAGGGCAGACCCAGATACATCATCTCCGAGATACGCAGAAAAGAGGACTGAGCCATGATCGAAAAAATTAAATCCCTGTGCGTGAGGTACAGGGAGCTGATAGTATATGTTATCGTCGGGGGACTTACCACACTCGTCTCGTGGGCGGCAAAGTTCGCATGGAATTTTATCTTCTACGGCGGCACAGCCTACCCGACGGAGCTTCAGGCTGTGATACTCAGCACCGTTGAGTGGGTCGCGGGGGTTGCCTTTGCGTATCCTACGAATCGCCGCTTCGTTTTCCAAAGCAAGGATCCCGAGATATTCAGGGAATGTGTGAAGTTCGTGCTGAGCCGCGTTTCGACCTATCTGCTCAGCGTGGGTTTGAACGTCCTGCTCACATGGCTGGGCGCGAATGTGTATGTCACGACTATCGTCGCCGCCGTCGCCGTTGTGATCGCGAATTACGTCATAAGCAAGCTTCTCGTTTTCAGGAAAAAATAAGGCTACAGGATATATGCAAAAACAGCGACAGCCGAATTCTCCCGGTTGCCGCTGTTCTTTTATTTCTTCGCGAGACTGAACGTAAAAATAAGCGTTCCCATGCTCATGGCGACGGCCGCCGCGATGATGGAATAGGTGTAATCAAAGGGCAGGTACGAGCGCAGAAGAAATATGGAGGCGAGGGCGACGATATCCACCGCCGTGCGCAGTACGCCGGAGACCATTATCATATTGTTCGAGCTCGAGGCAAGACTCTTTTTCGTTATCAGATAGTTTATACCAGCAGCCGCCGCGCCCCAGACAAGCCCGACCAGAACAGCATATACGATAGACATGGAGAGTGCTCCTTTATAATTTCGTTTTGAAAATTTTAGCACAAAATACCGCCTCTGCCAACATTTTTTTATTCTCCGTGCGGCGGCGCTTTTTTCGTTCAGGCAGGTTTTGCCGCGGATTATGCGTAGACCGCGGCAGATAATAAGCCTCGGGACGAAATATTGGCCCTAAAAAAACAAAACGAAAGGAACGATCTTCAAATGAGCCCTAAAGAACTCTCCTATATCGAAGACGCGCTGGGTCACGCACAATTCCTTATGACACAGTGTCAGAATGCCGCAAGTCAGCTCACCGACCCCGCACTCAAAAGCTGTGCGCAGGAGCTGATAAACGGCAACCAGAAGCTGTTCACTCAGTTTTACGATCTTGTATAAGGCATAAGGAGGAACGGACATGAACGACAGAGATATCATGGAAGGCATACTTCTGACCACAAAGGGCGTGTGCGACCTGTATATGCACGGCACCATCGAATCCGGCACACCTAATATAAAGCAGGCGTTCAACACCGCGCTTGACGACAGCCTCTGTATGCAGGGGCGCATTTACAAGGAGATGTCCGATCGCGGCTGGTACACCACCGAGCAGGCTCAGCCTCAGAAGATCCAGCAGGTCAAGCAGAAGTTCAGTTCCTGAGCATCCGCGACTGCCTGAACGCCGCAAACCCGTGCGCGAACCGGTATCACGACGGACGTATGCGCCGCTTTTTGAAAAGCTCCTGCAAGTGTAGCGCGGAAATTAAGAAGCGATTATTTGAATAATGAAGTACAACAGGGCGATGACCGTAGTGGCCATCGCCCGATTTTTTGAGCCTATAAAATTAACCGAAAGGGTTGAGAAAATAAAACCCGTGAGTTACAATTGCATTAATGAAGAAAAAGAAGCAGTGAAGCTTATTGGGCGGTATAGAAAATGTAAGCAGAAAAGCAAGTAATAAGGAACCGACTGGACTACCTTCAAGGCCCTATTTGGATAAGCGATGTTGAGACCGGAGAGCCCTTAACCGGTATTGAGTTGATAGACAATGATCCTGAACTAAGGGAACTAAATCGGAGAGCGGGAGAGATGTTCACCGATTATTACGAGTTTGGCTCACATGATCTCCCGTGTTGGTTTAATCACGAGAAAGAAAAGGCCGAAAAAGAGATCATGCTTGATCTTATAACTCAAATAGTCACACGCCTGAATGAAATAAATGACGGCAGCTTCGTGGTTGAGGATATGGAGAGCGAAAGATTGAGAGCACTGTGAAAGTGGCTGATATGGAAATGCATATCAGGCTATATTCGTTGGCGGCGCAATTTCAAAGGTGCCTTGATAGGCTGTGGCAACGTGCGTATAAGTTGATATTGCCATAAAAAATGTCGCAACCCCCTCTCCGTCACGGCTTCGCCGTGCCACCTCTCCCAAAGTGAGAGGCAAGTGTGCCAAAGAAGTACCAATGCCTTGGCTCCCCCCCCCTGAGTGGAAGCCAAGGCATTGGTACTTCTTTGGCACGGCCAGCCGCTTATACTGTCGGCTTTTCGTTGATGGATTGGCGCTGTCAAGCCTGCGTCGTCCACTCAGGTTGTCGGCTCGACGGCCGGTGTGGAGGTGGGCTCATCTGTGGGGAGCGGAAGCTCGGGGGACTCGGGAGGCTCCGATGGCTCAGGGGTTTCCGGGGAGCCCGACGGCTCGGGAGATTCGGGAGTTTCCGACGGTTCGGGGGCTTCGGGAGTCTCGGGCTCAAATGAGATATCCGCGTTACCCTCGTCCTCATCGTCGGAGGGTGAGGGGAAGTAGCTCGGGTCGCGCAGACCCGCCGTGCCGTGGAACGAGCCGTCCCAGTCGCGGTAGACGATATCAACATTTCCGAAGCCCACAGGCTCGGAAAAGGGGTTAAGGTGCGCATTTATCATCTCGAACCAGTCCATGAGCTCCACGGTCACATAGCTGTATTCATTGAGCGTCACGGGGCAGTTCGGCATGGTGTAGAAATTTATGTCGTCACTGTCGCACATGAGCGCCTGACGGACAATGTAGGCTATGTTCGCCGTTTCAAGGTCGGTCTTGAGCCCCGTCTCAAAGAGCTTGAGCACCTTTGAAAGATTCGGGACGTTGCCGAGGTCGATAAACTGTTCTGCCACGGCCTTGAGAAAATCGTGCTGAGCCTCCAGTCTGCCGAGGTCACCCATTACATACGAGCTCCGAAAACGGACGAGCCCCAGCGCCTGCTCGCCGTTGAGATGCTGATAGCCGGGCTGGAGATGTATGACAGGGCCGATGTCGTAATCCATCGCGATGGGAACATCATAGTCCACGCCGCCCATGGCGTCCACGACCTGAACAAAAAGCTCGAGATCGACTATCGCATAGCAGTCCACGTCAAAGCCGATGAGCCGACGGATGTTTTCTCTGAGCGAGGCTATACCCTCGTCACCGCCGCCCGCCGCGGCATAGGCGGAGTTGATCTTCTTCACCCACCAGTTCGCGTTTATCAGGGTGTCGCGTGGGATGCTCACGATGTCAAGGGTGTGGTTCACGGTGTCAAGCTTTCCGACCATGATGGTGTCGGTGTTGCCGCCGCCCTCGTCAACGCCGGCAACGAGCATGGTGTATACCCCGTCCTGACGCTGGGTTTTCAGCGGCTCGGCGGGTATCGGCTCCTCGGTGGGAGCGGGGGAGGGGGGCGCTGTCTCCTCCACCGAATGTGTCATAGGCTGTGCGGTAGGCTCGACCGCGACGGCAGGCGGCTTTTCCCAGATGAAATACGCCGCGACAGCCGCTGCGATGAGCACAAAGGCGCATATTATAATTATTATCAGCCTCTTTGAACGGTTGTTTTTTAGCATTGTGAAGTGACCTCTTGGTATTTATAGCCTGATTATACGCCATGTGGGGGTAAATAATCAACATCCCTATCCTCCCGCAGAGCGCAAGTTAATAATTTTTATGATATTATAACCCACCGGGGAAAATAAATATCAGCACTATACTAAAAAATATAAAAATTTCCCGTGTAAAAAAACAAAAAGAATGGCAATTTATACAAAGATGAAAAAGGGGGTTGACTTTAGCACCACAAAGTAGTAAAGTTGCGCCATCAAAACAAGGAGGCGCGGAAATGCTCAATATCCGTTTTGCAAACGCATATGGCTATTACTATTACTTTTTTGCGGGTAATGGCGATTTGTGCTGCAAGAAACGGAAATGATACGAGTCCTCCGTTAATTCGTCAAAAGGCGGCTGCACAAATCGTTGCAGTCGCTTTTATTTTTGTTTTTCGCGGCAGAGCCGACTCCCCGGCACAGGTCGGGGGATATGAACCGCCGCAAAATCGAAAGGAGTACAAAATGAAAAAACTTATCGCCCTTATCTGTGCGCTGATGCTCATGCTGTCGCTTGCGGCCTGCGGCGAAAGCGCACCTGCCACCACCGGTACCACCGCGCTGAGCGATGCCGAAAAGACCTATACCGTCGGCATTTGCCAGCTTGCTCAGCATGCCGCTCTCGACGCGGCGACCGAGGGCTTCAAGGCCGCGCTCACCGAGAAGCTCGGCGACAAAGTGACCTTTGTTGAGCAGAACGCCTCCGGCGATGCTGCCACCTGCGCCGTTATCTGCGGACAGCTTGTCTCCGACGGGGTCGATCTCATTATGGCAAACGCCACGCCCGCGCTTCAGGCGGCCATGTCCGTCACGGCCGATATCCCCATCCTCGGCACCTCCGTCACTGACTACGCTACCGCGCTTGATATAAGCGACTGGAGCGGCGTGACCGGCAAGAACATCTCCGGCACCTCCGACCTCTCCCCGCTGGACGGACAGGCCGAGATCATCGGCGAACTGTTCCCCGATGCCAAAACCGTCGGTGTGATCTTCTGCTCCGGCGAACCCAATTCCCGCTTCCAGGTAGACGAGATCACTCCCATGATCGAGGCTCTCGGAATGGATGTCAAGGAATTCTCCTTCGTTGATTCCAACGACGTTGCGGCCGTTGCCGCGAATGCCTGCTCCGAGTGCGACGTTATCTACATCCCCACGGACAACACCGCCGCCACCTGCACGGAAACTATCAACAGCGTTGCGCTTAATGCCGGTGTTCCCATCGTCGCCGGTGAGGAGGGCATATGCATCGGCTGCGGTGTAGCGACGCTCTCCTTCTCCTACTACGATCTCGGCTACACCACCGGTGAGATGGCGTACGAGGTGCTGGTAAACGGCACGGACGTCAGCACCATGCCCGTGCGCACCGCGGCGAAGTTCACCAAGGAGTTCAACGCGGAGCTCTGCACCGCACTCGGTATAATGCCTCCCGCCGACTATGTTGCTATCGGCGGCTGACAGATAAAGGAGAGGATCTGAAGTGAGTATTACGGCATATTTCGCATCGCTGAGCCTTGTAAGGCTGGCGAGAAACCTGCCCGGCGGCATAGCGCAGGGACTTATCTGGGGCCTTATGGCGCTGGGCATATATGTGACGTTCCGGCTTCTGGATGTGGCGGATCTCACGGTCGACGGCTCGTTTGCAACGGGTGGCGCGGTCACGGTCATGCTCATTCTCTCGGGGACTCCGGCGTGGGTGGCGCTCCTTGCCGCCGCCGCCGCGGGGGCTCTGGCGGGGCTGTGTACGGGACTTCTGCACACAAAGCTGGGAATACCGGCCATACTTGCCGGAATACTCACTCAGTTTTCCCTCTACTCTGTCAATCTGCACATAATGGGGATGGCGGCGAACAAGCCGGTAAGCGTCGATAAGTTCGATCTTGTGCTCTCCTCCCGCAATATCCCCCACGCGATACTTGTCGGTGCGCTCCTTGCGCTCGCGCTGATAGGCGTGTTTTACTGGTACTTCGGCACCGAGCAGGGCTCCGCGATACGCTCCACCGGCAGTAACCCCGCCATGAGCCGCGCACAGGGCATAAATGTCGACAGCATGAAGGTGCTGGGGCTTGCGATCTCCAACGGCATAGTGGCGCTTGCCGGCGGGCTTATGGCGCAGTATCAGGGCTTTGCGGATGTAAACATGGGGCGCGGCGCGATAGTTATCGGCCTTGCCGCCGTCATCATCGGCGAGGCGCTCGTCCGCCCGCTGCTCAAGAAGCTCAACAGCATTGCCTTTGCCATGACGCTTTCGTTTACGGTCATCGGCGGGGCAGTGTATTACGCGGTCGTGGTCGTCGTGCTGTGGCTCCGTCTCAACTCCAACGACCTCAAGCTTTTCACCGCCGTTATCGTTGCGGCGTTCCTCGCGATACCCTATCTCAGAGAACAGCGGCGCACCAGCTTTGCCGCCGCAAGGAAAGGAGCGCGGGACCATGCTTAAGCTCGAGCATGTTTCAAAGACCTTCAACCCCGGCACGATAAACGAGAAAAAGGCGCTTTCCGATCTCTCGCTTCATCTCAGACCCGGCGATTTTGTCACCGTTATCGGCGGCAACGGAGCGGGCAAATCCACCATGCTCAATGCCGTCGCGGGCGTGTGGCCGGTGGACGGCGGGAGGATAATCCTCGGCGGCGAGGACATAACCGCTCTCCCGGAGCATAAGCGCGCAAAGCTCATCGGCCGTGTTTTTCAGGATCCCATGATGGGCACCGCACCCAATATGCAGCTTGAGGAAAATCTGGCTCTTGCCCGCCGCCGCGGGGAAAAGCGCGGTCTCGGCTGGGGCGTCACAAGAGCCGAGCGTGAGGAATACCGCACCATGCTTGCGGCGCTGGGACTGGGGCTTGAGGATCGCATGACGTCAAAGGTGGGCCTGCTCTCCGGCGGACAGCGTCAGGCGCTCACGCTGCTGATGGCATCCATGAAGCAGCCGAAGCTTCTGCTTCTTGACGAGCACACGGCGGCGCTTGACCCCGGCACGGCGGCCAAGGTGCTCGAGCTCTCCGACAGGATAATAAGCGAAAACGGCCTCACAGCCATGATGATAACCCACAATATGCGCGACGCGATAGACCACGGCAACCGCCTCATAATGATGAATGAGGGGCGTATCATACTCGATATAAGCGGCGAGGAGAAAAAGCATCTCACCAAGCACGAGCTTATCGAGAAATTTGCGGAAATAGCCGGCGCATCCGTGGAGTCGGATCAGGTGCTGCTGACAAAATAAAGCTACGCCAACGCCGCAAATAAAAAGCATCCCTCCCGTGTACTAACAGCGCACGGGAGGAATGCTTTCTTGCCGAGAACAGCTACCGGCGTTTACCTGTTCTCGTCCTCGTCCGAGGATACGATGTCGTCAAACTCGCCGATCTCCACGTCGATATCGGAGAGGTCCTCCTCCCCGGTACCTTCGTGCATGGAGGCCTTGATATTGCGGACTTCCTCCTGCTTTGCAAGGATACTGTCGGAGATGCGCTGAACCTGCTCAAAGAGGGGGATGAAGTAGCCCTCGGGGGCGTCCTTGGCCTGCTCGTAATAGAGCTTGCCGATCTCGGTATAGACCTTTTTCAGCTCCTCGCTCTCGCCGTTTACCTCGAATACCATTTTCGCGACCTTGCCGTAGGACTTTGCGCGGCTGAGACCGTTGTCGTATATCTCGCGGACGTTGCTGTTTTCGGCCAGATCCTTGGCCTTGTCAACGAGAGAGCTGATGGTTCCGGTGATGATGTCTTTGTAATCTGCCATTTTATTTACCTCCTTATGTTTCCGATGGTTGCTCCTGCGCTCCGGTGATCACGCACGCGGCGGCGGCCTGACGGTTGACAAAAAGCTCCTCCGCCTTGTGCTCGCGACGCGCATTTATAATAAGAAGCACCAGAGCTATAACCGCAAGCACTGCCGAGAGTGCCTGTGATACACGAATATCCGTGCCGCCTATATACAGGCTGTCCGTCCTCAGCCCCTCTATCCATGTGCGGCCGATGCCGTACCAGAAGAAATAGAAGAGTACGCACTGCCCGTCGTAGCGGCGGCGCCCCTGCCTGACCCATACGCACAGGAAAATAAAGCACACAAGATTCCACAGGCTTTCATACAGAAACGTCGGGTGGACGTAGATGGTTTCGCCGTTGGGGGAGATGAGCCCCATGCGGCAGAAAACATCGGTCTCCGAGCCGAAAGCCTCGCGGTTCATGAAGTTCCCCCAGCGGCCGAGTATCTGCCCGATGAGAAGCCCGAATACGATCAGATCGAGCATCGCGGGGACGGATATCTTTTTTCTCCGGCAAAAGACGATGATAGTGAGTATGCCGGCAATGACGCCGCCGTAGATGGCAAGCCCACCCTCCCACACGGCGATCCAGTTTATAAACGGAGTGCCGATATAGTCATCAAGACGGAATAGCACGAAGTACAGCCGTGCGCCGATGATGGACAGAGGAAGCAGCCATATCATAAGATCAAAGAGATCGTCCTCCTTTATGCCGAAGGAGGCGCTTTTTTTACTGCAATAGATTATGCCGAGCAGAAAGCCCAGACCGATGAACACCCCGTAAAAATAGATGTTTCGGCCGAAAACGGTAAAATACGAGGGCGGATCCAGCACCAGATCTCCGAGCATGGGGAAAACGATGGAGGAATCGCGCTGTATCGTTTCAAAAAGTATGAGGAACATACACTTACTCCTTTTTGGGTATGACTGTGGATACCGCTATGCGCTCCGGAGCGAGGTTTCGCACGATGAACTCCTCACACTCACGCCTGGTCACGGCGTCGAGCATTGATATGGAGTCAAAGGGCTCGTATCCGTCAAACACTCCGCTGACGACGGAGAGACACACGTTTTCAAAATCCTCAAGCCCGCGCAGACGCGCACCGAGAGACGCGCGCTTTGCACGCAGAAAACGCTCCTCGTCCAGCCCGTTTTCACGGACGGAGGCGACCTCGGCGTTCAGCTCGCGCAGAACCTTCTCCGGCTCACGGCTCTCGCCGCCGATGATGATCGTCGAGGTATCGGCTGAGTAGTCCGCCTCATAATCGAAGTCGTGGCTGAGCGTTCCGTCGGCGTACAGCCGCGTATAGAACGGAGAGGAGCTGCCGAGCAGGAGCCTCAGCGAGAGCTGAGCCACAAGCCGCCTGCGCAGAACATCACCATCCGTCTGTTCTGTTTTGACGCCGAAAAGAAACTGCGGCGCGGAGACGGCCATTTCCGACGTGTGCTCACGTCCCACGGGAATGAGCCCCTCGGCCTCGCCGAAGTCGGCACGGGGAACGGCGGAGCGCTCCGTGGGGAGCTCCTCGCGCGCGATGGCGGCGATACGCTCGGGATCAACATCCCCCTCAACGCACAGAACCATATTGCTCGGCGCGTAAAAGACTCTGTGGCAGTTATACAGCGTCTCCGCGGTGATCTCCGCAATGCTCTCCACCGTCCCGGCGACCTGATCGCGTATGGGATGATGGGCGTACAGCAGCTTCAGCAGGTCATAGTATACGGCGATGCCGGGGTTGTCCTCGCACATACGGATTTCCTGCCCGATGATGCCCTGCTCCTTGTTCACAGTCTCCTCGGTGAAATAGGGCGTGGACACGACACGAAGCAGCATACGCAGGTTCTCCTCGAAGCCGCGCGTACACTGAAAATAATAGCACGTCATATCGGAGGAGGTAAAGGCGTTCGGATCCGCGCCGTTTGCGGAGAGCAGGGTGAGAGCATTGTCCCCGTTGGGCATATCGAACATCTTGTGCTCCAGAAAATGAGCCACGCCTGCCGGGGTATCGAGCATTTTTCCGTCGATCTCAAACCGGCGGTGCGCCCCGCCGTAATCGACGGCAACCGCCGCATAGAACGAGGAGAAGCCCTTTTTCGGTATCACCCTGAGCCTCAGCCCGTTTTCCAGCGTGTCCTCAAATATGCACTCGCCTATGCTTTCATATATCTTCTTCTGCATCGTCACCCTCCGTATCCTCACCGCGCAGGAAATAGATCATGTCGCACTCGACACTCTTTGCGACGGTGACCACATCCTCAAGCGTGACCTCCTCGACAAGCTCCGCAATCTCCATCGGGCCGCAGTCGATGCCGTCGAGTATCTGCGAGAGGTAGAAGCCCTCAAGCTCGCCCTGACTGTCCGTGAGCGCGCGCAGGTCGGAGGCGACACAGGCCCTTGCGGAGGCAAGCTCATCGTCGCTCACCTCGCCGCGGCGAATGGCTTCAAGCTGGCTGAACACCTCGTCGCGCACCACGTCCAGCTTGTCGAATTCAATCCCCGACGACACAAGGAGAACACCCTTGTGTACGTCTGTCATGGAGGAGGCGTAGTAGCAGAGCTGGAGCCTCTCGCGCACGTTTACAAAGAGCTTCGAGGTCGTTCCGCCGCCGAACACAGCGTTAAAGACGCGAATGGCGGGAATGTTCGGCTCCTCCATGCATTCGCCGAGACGAAAGCCCATGACGAGCTTGCCCTGAGTAACGTCCATCTCCTCTTCAACAAAACGGGGCGTGTCCTCGACGGCGTTCATGCGCACGTCGGTGCCGAGGTCGTAGTTGATGTCGGCTCTCGGCAGGGCGGAGAGCGCGTCGCGCAACGCGGAGCTCACCTTCTTCACGCTCTCCATACCGCAGTAGAATATCTCCACGGGGGAGGACTGGAGCAGCTCGCGGTACTGCCGCGTGAGCTTCCGGTACTGTATGCTCATGACGCTCTCCGCGTCACCGAAGCGGCTGACGGCAAAGTCCTCGTAACAGCACATTTCCTCGAGACAGCGTGCGACGGCATAGCCGTGCTTGTTGTTGACACGACTGCGGATAAGGTCGGCAAGGTGCTCCTTCTCGCTGTCCACATATTTGGGGAGCAGGAGCCCGCCGCGCGTTGCGGGGGAGAGCAGCAGCTCACCCAACAGCTCACAGGTGTCGCGCAGCACGTTGGTGTTTCCGGGAAGATAGCGCTCCTCCGGGAGACTCGCGTAGAAGCCGACGCACTGTATCTCACCGATACGCCGCACGACCGGCTCGATAGCCGCGCCGTACAGCTCCTCAAAGCGCATGGAGATCGCCTCCATATCGCCGTGGCGTGCGGTGCCGCGGCGCAGTACGAAGGGGATGAGCGCGTTGAGCGAGGCAGTATCCCGCTGAAGCTGGGTGAGGAGCGTGACACTGAGACAGGCGGTCTTGAATTTGTCGGTTCCGAGATGGTTCAGCCATACGCCGGGCAGGATTTCGCTCCGTTTAAGCTCCATGAAAGCACCTCCGGAAATAATATCTTTATTCTTCACCATATTATAGCACAGTACGACAGAAAATAACAGAATAAATTGTAAAAGAAAAGATTATATGCTCTCCCCGCCGTACCGCTTCCCGTCAAGGAAAATCTCGCGTCCGAGATAGGTTATCCGGCGAACGGTGCCGTTGCCGTCCCGCCACAGCGCACCGGCCTTCGCGATGTGTGAGGGCAGTCCCGGACGGACGGTGAGTCTGCCGTCGCGGAGTGTCAGCCCGAACACACCCCCGGTCACGGCGCGGTAGTACCACGCGGCGGAGCCGGTGTACCATGTCCAGCCCGCTTCACCCTCATGCCCGGGAGCGGAGTAAATATCGGCGGGGAGCACGAACGGCTCGGCCTCGTAAATATCGCCGCTTCGGTTTTCGGGCAGTAACAGTTCAAGGATGTCCCATGCCTCGTCGTTTTTTCCGAGCTCGAGACAGGCCATGGCCAGCCACACCGCCGCGTGCGTGTACTGTCCGCCGTTCTCGCGAAAGCCCTTTCCGTAGCTGGCGATATAGCCGATATACGGCTCATCGCCGCTGTAAGGCGGGTCGAAAAGCTTTACAAGAGAATGCTCCCGGTCAATAAGCCGCGACAGTGCGTATTCAAGCCCGGCGCGGGCGTGCTCCCTGTCTGAGAGCGGACACATCACCGCCCAGCTCTGGGAGATGGAGTCAACGCGCTCCGAGCCGCCCAGAGGAGAACCGTCGGGAAGATAGCCGCGTAGATAGAAGCTTCCGTTCCAACTGCGCTCTGCCGCCGCCGCGACCTCGGATGCAAGCCGCCGCCAGCGCTCAGCGCCGGGCTTGCGCAACTTATCAAGGAGACTTGCAAAATCGAGCGCACAGCAGGCGAAAAACCAGCCGAGCCAAACGCTCTCTCCACCCGCCTCGTCGTAGCCGTCGTTCCAGTCTCCGCTGCCCATAAGCGGCAGACCGTGCGGGCCGAAGCCTCTGGAAACACAGCGTTCGAGCGCCTTTTCCGCGTGCTCGGCCACGCTTGCGCAGAGCTTGGAGCGATCGGGGGTCTCATAGCGGTCGCGCTCGTCCTCGCCTAACTCCGGCGAGCTTACATAATATACAAGCTCCGAGCAGACGGAAGCATCACCCGTCTCCTCCGTATAGCGGCACAGCGCCCAGACCAGCCAGAGGAGGTCGTCCGAACAGCGCGAGCGTATCCCGCTGTCACCGTCCGGATGGGGATGCCACCAGTGCATGACGTCACCCTCAACATACTGGTGTCTGCAACAGTCGATTATGCGCTCACGGGCGTAGGACGGGGTCAGAAGAATGATGTTCACCGCATCCTGAAGCTGGTCGCGAAAGCCGAACGCGCCGCCGCTCTGGTACATACTGCTGCGTCCCTCGAGGCAGCAGGCGATGCTCTGGTAGGCACACCAGTGGTTTACATAATTACAAAGAGCGTCGCTTTCGCAGCTTATTTTTACTCCACCGAGCAGTTCCTTCCAGCGCATACGCACCTGCTCAAGGGCGCTCAACGCAAAACTTGGTTTACATAATTCGCAAAGTGCCGCCGCTCCGTCCACTCCGCAGAGTATAACGGAACACTCCTCCGCGATAAACCCTCCGGACAGCGACGGAGGAGCATCGTGCGCCTCAAGCGCGGCCTTTTCGGAAAAGCACACGGAGAATACTGTGCCCTCAAGCCAGCTCTCGCTGTTTTCCGCGACGAGCGCGCCGTCACGAACGGAACAGCGCAGAGCCTCGCGACTTCCTCCGACTGTCGGGCGCACCGAGTAACCGAGCGTCAGCCCCCTTGCGCCGCGTATTATGATGACGCGACCGTTTATCCCCGCGGGGACGAACATCGTGACGGTCACCGAGGAGCCACCGATGCGCTTTGACCACTCCGCGATTCCGGGTTCGAAGCGTACCGTACATTCCGCGCCGCCCTCCTCGGCGAAGAGAGAGATCCTTTTGCCGTCTGCCTCCGCGTAAAGCTCCTCACTGCCAGAGACAGAGAAAACGTCACCGGGCGGGATGAGCGGGAACTCGTGCGCGTTGTCGAACCACATCGCTCCACAGCCCACATCCGTCGCGATGCAACCAAAGCGACCGTTGCTCAGCGGCAACTGCAATGCCCTTGCCGGAAGAAAACGGCTTACATGATACTCAAACACCTCTCCCGGGGAATACTCCGGGGCACGGATGGCGGCGCGGTATCGCGGCAACCGCGGCAGGGCCGTCTGCACGGGGTCATCGTTTACAATGACGGCTCTCCCCTCCGCGAGAGCACGCGCCGAGAGCGGGAGAAAGTGAACGCCGCCTCTGCTTCCGATGAGCGCCTCAAGCCCCGCCTCTGCCAACGCCTCGCTTACACGGCGGTAGAGAGGACGCACATATTCGCCCTGCTCGTCGGTGAGGTAGATAAGCTCTGCCTCAACGCCACAGCTTTTCAGCAGACAGAAGCGCTTCACCGTCTTTATCGCGTCTGTACCGTCCCCGTCTGCCACTATTATCGGCATATCCCCCGGCACGCCGTAGGGCCACAGCGCGCGCCCGGGGACGCCATCCGCGGGACAGCCGAAATACAGCGCCGGGAGCATATCCATTGTGCCGCCGATCTCCGATGCATCCATGCCGAGAAGTGACGCGGCGGCGGAGAGCATACCTCCGCGATTACTGCCGCCGGAGACAAGAAGCCTCTGCGCACCCTCAAACGCCTCGTCCCGCGTTATACCCGCGCATATCGCAAAGCCGACGCCGACACGCTCTCCAGCTCTGAGCGAAAGCCCGGCAGAAACCGTCACAAAAGGCGCGGACAGCGAGCCGAGACCGCCGTGCCTGTCGGCGGAAAGACACACCTCTCTGTCGCAGGCAACGCAGAGCCACAGCTCCTTTTTATCTCCGCGCCGCAGACGGCGAAGAAGCAGTGCTCCGCCCTCGGACTGCGCCTCCATGCCCAGCCGCCAGAATGACGGATGACTTACATAATCCGAAACGGGCGCGAGCAGGGGCTCAAAGCTCAGTTGAACGGTGAGCTTTATATCCTCCTCGCTCTCGACGCTCAGCATTCTCAGCTCTCCCCACTCTCCGGCGGCGGCAGAGCTTTCAACTGAGCATTTCAGCCTCCCTGCGTGTATACTCAGTCTGTGCAGCTCCTCCGTAACCTCCCAGAAATCCGGAGCGGACGCGGGGATAATTGGGATAACTCCGCCGTCCGCCTTCAGCGTGAGCGTCAGCGGCGCGGATGCCGTAAAGTCATATATGCCGATATTGCCGAACAGGGCACGCGAAAGACCGAGATTGGTTGACATAATATTATATGCGCCGTTTGAAAGGAGACAACAGCGCGTCTCACTACCGGATGTCTCGCCGCGCACACGCCAGGAGTCCGCGTCACTTCTCCGCGTCCGCTCGGGCACCTCCGCCGTGTCGCGGCGTATCACGGCGCCGCTTTCCGGCAGGCGCTCCTGAAGAAGCATCGCGTATGAGCGCATATTGCTCTCGCCCATGAAGCGTCGGCGAAGGCTCCCATCACACAGCGCGTTTGCCGCGGCGGCAATGCTCATGCCGAGATGGTGCGCCATGTAGCACCTCACGGGCTCGCCCTGCTGTCGGCGACAGCGCCCGGGCGTGAAGTCCAGAGCCTCGATAAAGCCCCGCCGCCCGCGCGCTCCCATGCTTTCAAGGAGCCTGAGATTCCGGACGGAATTCGTCGGCTCGGCGATGAGCGCGAGAAAACTGCTGTAGGGGGAGACGACAAGCTCTCTGTCCTGCCCGCGTCTGAGCGCAAGCGCGGCGACACCGTGAGCCTTGTAGCGGTAGTTCAGCGCGCTGTCGAGCGAGAAAAACGCGCTTTCCGATATGCCCCACGGGACGCCGGGAGGAACGCGCCTGCGCTGGGCGTAAACGCAAAAGCGGGTGCTCTCATACAGGAGACTGCCGCGGTAGACCTGAAGAAACAGCTCGGGCATCAGGTATTCGAACATCGTACCCGTCCAGCTTGCAAGTCCGCGGTAGCCGTCCTTCTGGAGCTGCGCCCGGCTGAGCCTGCGCCAGTGCTTCACCGGGACATCGCCCTTTGCGACGGCGATATAGCTTGTAAGCATTGCCTCGCTTGCCATCAGGTCGTAGTAGCCGCCGGCACAGCGCTCCTTTTCCGTGTCGTAGCAAATGTGGAAAAGTCCGCGCTCGGCGTCATAGAGCGGCGAAAAATCCATCTCCCTCATGAGCGACGCTATCCGTGCGGCAAGCGTGGCTTCACCATCCTCAAGCATTGCCTCGCGGCAGACGAGGAGGCAGGCGTACAGGTTGCCGCTGTCCACCATGGAGACGAACGCCGGGCGCAGGGGACGAAGCGCGGTCGTGTCGTACCAGTTGTAAAAATGCCCGCGATAGCGCGGCATTTTCTCAAGCGTGTCGATTATCCTGCCGCAGAAGCTCACACACTCGGCTGTGTCGATAAGCCCCATGTCCGTCGCGGCCACGGCGGAGCTGAGCGCAAGACCTATATTCGTCGGAGACGTGCGGTGGGCAAGTCCCACGGGCGGCTGCTCCTGAAAATTATCGGGAGGAAGAAAATTATCTCCCGCCGTGCAGAAATCCTCGAAATATTGCCAGCTCTCCGAGGCGGCGCGGAGAAGAAAGGCTCTGTTCTGCCGCGAAAGGGGAGGCGCCTCACGCTCCGGGAGCGAGAGTGCCGCCGCCGTCACAGGCGACAGAAGCCAGAGAAGCCCCGCCGAACGGCCTATGATCGTCGGAGAAAGGACAAGCAGACATAGCCCCGTTATAACGGGAAACCACATCGCCCTCAAACAGTCGTAAAAACCGTTTGCGCCGCCGCTCTGCGCGGCGGTCTGCCAGAGGAGGAGCCTTTTACGGCTCACAAGCATACGCCATAGAGCGGTCATTGCCGCGCTCAGCGTGACCCACGCCTCGTACGGCAACAGCCACAGCCGTATAAAGCACTGCACTATTGCGCCCCCGATGCCGGTCAGTATGCGGGTGTGCCGTCTGAGGCGCACGCCCTCACGCACGGCAAGCCCCTGCTCTGCCAGACTGAAAAGAAGCCGCTGTATAAGCGCCGCGAGCGCCACCCACGCGGCCACGGCCGTCCCGACGCCGGGGATAAAAAATCCCGCCAGCATGGCGATGAGCGTCGCCGGAGCGACAAGAGAACGGCGCACACTGTCAAAGAGCCGCCAGCGGCTGATGTCGGAGAGCATACGCCCGCGACGAAAGAGCCACGGCAGATTCTGCCAGTCGCCCCGCGTCCAGCGGTGCAGACGTTTATAATAGGAAAGAGCTTTGACGGGGAAGCCGTCGGAAAACTCTGTGTCCCCCATAAACGCGCCGCGAAGAAACGCCCCCTCAAGAGCGTCATGAGACAAAACACACCCTTCGTCGATGTGCGCCTCGGAACATTCAAGGAGTGCCGGGGCGTAGATGAGCCCCTTACCGGCAAAGCCTCCGTCTCCGAATGTGTCCATATAGAGCTCCCCACAGAGTATGCCGTATGGATCGCTTCCACCCCCGGGCGCGTAGATAAGGGAGAAATCGGTGGCGTTCGCGTCGGCAAGGTCGGTGCTGATGCGCGGGTGTATTATGCCGTAGCCCGCGGTGACAATATGACGACTGTGGTCAATAACGGGCCTGCATAACGGATGAAGCGCCGCCCCGATAAGCTGACCGACGGCACCGGGATATATCCGTGTATCGCTGTCGAGCGTGAGTATATATTTCGTGCCGATGAGCGCGTCACGCTCGCCGGTGACCGTGAGCCCGCTTTCCCTGTCGCACAGGAGCTTTGCAAGCTCCATGAGGGCGCCGCGCTTGCGCTCGTACCCGCACCAGGCTTCTCCGTCGAAGCGCCGTGGCCGGGTGAAAAGATAAAAGCCTCCGCCGTACCTGCGGTTGAGAGCCGAAACGGCATCGCGCGCCGCGGAGAGAACCGCTTCGTCCGTGTCCGAATTCTCGCTCCCGGCCGACGGCAGATCCGCAAGAAGCCCGAAGGATAGCGCCGCGCCCTCACTCCGGGAGGCGAGACGAAGCTCCTCAAGCCGGGAGGCGAGTGCCTGCGCGTCATCTTCACCGGTCAGCAGTGCGGAGATGACGCACAGCGTCCGTCCCTCCACGTCAATGCCGTTTTCCGTGTCCATGCGGGGTAGCCGCCGTGCCCGGACGAGGCGGCGGAGTATAAAGTCGATTAGCGCCTTTACCGTTTCCGAGACCGGGATGAGCAGTAAAAGCGCGTACACGGCGCCATGAAGCGAAAAGGCCGCGGCCAGACAGATAAAGAGAGTCAGCAGTACGTTAGCGCCGATATACAGCGAGGCACGAACGCGGGGCGGCTCCGGGAAAAGATAAAATCCGACGTGACACCCGTTCTGCCGCGCACGCTTTATGAGCCTTTCCGCGTATGCGGCCTCGCCGATGCCCTCGCACCGCGAAAGCTGTGAGAGACGTTCCAGATAGGCCGTGCGTGTATCTCTGTCCATGCGCGGATAATATCCGCCGGGGTCGCGACACAGTATGCCGTTTACAACGTCCGCCTCTTCCGTGAGCCTGTCTCCGTCGGTCACGGCCAGCGTGCGCAGTGACGCGAAAAGCGAGGAAAGCAATTGCGCGTGTCCGCTCGTATCCCCGGCACTGAGCAGGGTGGAGCATATTTTTGCCGCCGCCGAGATGAGCGCCGTGCGCACAAGCGCGGGGAAAAGAGAAAGCTCCCTGCGCTCCAGCACGGTGACACGCTGCCAGCCACGGAGAAATTCAGTACATCGCTCAATGTCCACAACACATCTGCCCGTGCGCACCAGCGCCATGGAGCATTCGAGCGCAAGCACGCCGCTTTCGCAGCGACGCAGAGCTCCTGCGTCCGCAAGCGCATCACGGGCAACGCGATATTCGCGCTGTATCATATAGAAATTGTCAAGCAGCCATTCGACGGCCTCCGGCACCTCGGCGCGGGAGGCGTACTTCCTCTGTGCCTCATCGTGAACGCGCCGCACCACGGCATAGTCGCGGCGCAGCCGTGCGGACGCGGCCCGTCCCGAAGTACCGCCGTCGGGCAGAGTGAGCCTTGCATAGGACTCGGCGAAATCCGCGAGCTCACCGATGCTGATGTACAGTCCGAAATCAAAATCCTTCATAGCGTCTCCTGACGGTAAAAATATAGATACAGGGTTAATTTTTCCCACTTGCGCCCGTTGTATTCGCCGACGAAAAAAACACGCCTCTGTAAATAAAAAATACTTGACAGCGGGGGAACACTGCTGTATACTCTGCAAAGGTAAATAACTTGACAGGGGGCAGCGACCGTGACAGACGGCAGATTCATGAACACCATGCTGCTTGACTTTTACGGCGAACTGCTGACGGACAAACAGCGCGAGTGCTTCGACCTGCACTATAACGAGGATCTTTCCCTCTCCGAGATAGCCGAGCAGTGCGGCATTTCCCGTCAGGGCGTGTGGGACAATATCCGCCGCGCCGAGGCATCCATGCGCGAGATCGAGGAAAAGACCGGCCTTATCCGCCGCTTTTCGGAGCTGGAGGAGGGGCTGGACAGCCTTCATGAGAGTATAACGGAGCTTGCGGAGCTTACCGACGGCAGGGCAGGGGAGCTTGCCCGCGCGGCGCTTCGCCGGATAGAGACGCTTAGAGGATGACGTACAATGGCTTTTGAGAGCTTATCCGAAAAACTTAATTCCGCCTTTAAGAAGCTTCGCGGCAAGGGCAGGCTTACCCCCGCCGACGTCAGAGAAGCGATGCGCGAGGTGCGTATGGCGCTCCTTGAGGCGGACGTCAGTTATAAGGTCGTCAAGGACTTTACAAAGACCGTCACCGAGCGCGCCAGCGGCGCGGATGTGCTGGAGTCTCTTTCTCCGGCGCAGATGGTCATTAAAATAGTCAACGAAGAGCTGTGCAAGCTCATGGGCGGGGAGAACCAGAAGCTGAATATCGGCTCGAAGTCTCCCAGCGTCGTAATGCTTGTCGGGCTTCAGGGCGCGGGCAAGACCACCAACGGCGCAAAGCTTGCCGGATATATGCGCAGGCAGGGCAAACGTCCTCTCCTTGTTGCCTGCGATATCTACCGCCCGGCCGCCATAAAGCAGCTCGAGACCGTAGGTGCCCAGCTCAACATTCCCGTTTTCCAGATGGGGCAGACAGACCCCGTGCAGATAGCCAGGGCCGCCGTAGAACACGCCAAACGCCACGGAAACGACCTTGTTTTCCTCGATACCGCGGGTCGTCTTCACATTGACGAGGCGCTGATGGACGAGCTCAAGAATATCCGCGACGCGGTGGAGCCCGCCGAGATAATGCTCGTGGTGGACGCCATGACCGGACAGGACGCGGTGAACGCCGCCACCGCCTTTGACGAGGCGCTGGGAGTCACCGGCGTTATGCTCTCGAAGCTTGACGGCGACGCGCGCGGCGGCGCGGCACTCTCCATTCGCGCGGCCACCGGCAAGCCCATCAAGTTCATCGGCGTGGGCGAAAAGCTTGACATGATCGAGCCCTTCCACCCCGACCGTATGGCCTCACGCATACTCGGCATGGGCGACGTGCTCACCCTCATCGAAAAGGCGGAGCAGAGCTTCGACGAGAAAAAGGCGATGGAAGCCGCCGAGAAGCTCAGGGCGAACAGATTCACACTCAGCGACTATCTCGAACAGATGGCACAGCTCAAGAGCATGGGCGACCTCAGCCAGATAGCCAGCATGATCCCCGGAATGGATGCCAAGGCACTCAAGGGCGCGAAGCTTGACGACAGGGCCATGGCGCGGCAGGAGGCCATAATCCTCTCCATGACAAAGGCCGAGCGCGAGAACCCCGGTATGCTCAACTCAAGCCGCAAAAAACGCATTGCCGCCGGCTCCGGTACCTCGGTCGTGGACGTGAACAGACTGCTCAAGCAGTTTGAGGCCATGCAGCAGATGATGAAACAGCTCAGCGGCAAGAACATGAAGAAAATGCAAAAGAAAATGAGCCGCATGGGTGGGCTCTCCGGGCTCGGAGGCTTCGGCTTCTGACGATATTCAACGCTTACAACGTGCGTTGGCACCTTGTAATATAAAAGAGAATTTACATGGAGGTGAATATACAATGGTTAAAATCAGACTTCGCAGAATGGGCGCCAAGAAGGCACCTTACTACCGCCTCGTTGTCGCCGACTCCCGCTCTCCCCGCGACGGTCGTTGCATCGAAGAGATCGGCACCTACGATCCCTCTGCCGACGGCGAAAAGATCAAGGTCGATATGGAGCGCGTGAAGTACTGGATCGCAAACGGCGCACAACCTACCGATACAGTCCGCGGCCTCATAAAGAAGCTTGAGGCATAATTAAGGAGCTTACACCGGCATGAAAGAACTTCTGACCTACGTTGTGCAGAGTCTGGTCGACAATCCCGATCAGGTCTCTGTGACCGAGCGCAGAGCCGACGGCGAGACGGTTTTTGAAGTCCGCGTAGCCGACGGCGATATGGGCAAGGTCATCGGCCGGCAAGGCAGGATCGTAAAACAGATCCGTATTCTTATGCGGGCCGTAGCCCAGAGAAAGGGCAAAAAGGTCTCGGTCGAGATAATGGACTGAGCATCGGCGGCTCCCGCGACTGCTCATAAGCGGTTTACAAAACCTGATAATATGACGGCTGTCGTAAACGGGCTGCCGAAAAGGGGTATGCGTCCCGGCGACGCTGCTCCTTTTCTCTTTGCCGTCGGCGCGCGTTGCGGGGAGTACCGACGGAAATCGGTTGACAGGAAAGCACTTGAAGGCTATAATATTACATATACCCCTAACAGTATGGAGGGCATTTTGATGAAGCAATGCATGGATGCGGAGAATCTGCACCGCCGCCTGAAGAAAATTATCGGTCAGGTACAGGCTATCGACCGGATGATAGATGAGGATGTTCCCTGTGAGGATGTCCTCTCGCAGATCAACGCGGCAAAGTCCGCCCTGAACGGCTGTGGAAAGGTCGTTCTGGAGGGGCATATCAGGCATTGTGTCCGCGACGGCATTGAGCACGGGGACGCGGATAAGACTATCGAAAGCTTTACCAAGGCCGTAGAACGCTTTGCCAATATGCAATGACTCACAGACAGAAAAAGCCGGTTCGCGTGAACCGGCTTTTTCTGATACCCCTTGACAACATATACCCCTATATGTATAATATACCCATACCCTATACGGTATAGGAGGAGCTTTCAATATGAAACAGATAGCGGAAAAGCTTGAGCATCTGCTGGAACTCGGCGGCATTCGTAAGGACATTATTCTTCTGGTCATATCCGGTATAGCGGTGCTGTGCAGTCTGTTCGGCGTTTGGCCGTTTGGCCTTGATCCGGCGTGGGTGGCAGTTATTCTGTGCGGTATCCCCATTGTTTCGGAGGCATTCATCGGCCTTGTGACGGCTTTTGATATAAAGGCGGACGTGCTTGTGTCCATGGCGCTGGTCGCGTCGCTCTGCATCGGGGAGACCTTTGCCGCCGGCGAGGTTGCGTTCATCATGCAGCTTGGCGCGCTTCTGGA
Organism: uncultured Oscillospiraceae bacterium; assembly: GCA_964587485.1. Lineage (GTDB taxonomy): Bacteria > Bacillota > Clostridia > Oscillospirales > Oscillospiraceae > Limivicinus. The sequence goes on from CAZPLL010000013.1 coordinate 30,603, forward strand.
GGAGTTGACGGTCGCGAGGGCAAGAGCCGGAATTGAAAAGCTGGTGCATCTTACACCCCGGACTGCACGGGTACTGAGAAACGGCGGGGAGGAAATCGTTCCCGCCGAAGAGGTCGCTGTCGGAGACCTTGTCCGCGTCCTGCCCGGCGAGACTATCCCCGTGGACGGAGTGATAGTATCGGGGCGCACCTCTGTCAACCAGGCGGTAATGACCGGAGAATCTCTCCCCGCGGACAAGGCGGAGGGGGACAGCGTTTCCAGCGGCACGGTCAACCAGTTCGGCGCGTTTGAGATGGAGGCGGTAAAGGTCGGAGAGGACAGCTCCATCCAGCGCATGATCCGTCTTGTGCAGTCGGCGGACGCGGGGAAAGCGAAAATCGTCGGCATTGCGGACCGCTGGGCCACGTGGATCGTTATCATCGCTCTTGTCGCGGCGGCACTGGCATGGATATTTACAGGCAAGATAATCCGTGCGGTCACTGTGCTGGTGGTATTCTGCCCGTGCGCGCTGGTGCTGGCGACGCCCACGGCTATCATGGCGGCTATAGGCAACGCGACGAAGCACGGCTTTCTCGTCCGCGAGGGGGACGCGCTGGAACGTTTAGCGGAGACGGGAATGATCGCCTTTGATAAAACTGGAACCCTGACCTGCGGCACACCCGAGGTCGTCGCTGTTCACAGCCTGTCCGGGAGCTGTGACAGAAACGAGCTGTACCGGCTGGCGGCCTCCGCGGAGCGCTATTCCGAGCATCCGCTGGGAAAGGCCATCGTGAGAGGGTGCAATAAGGAGGGCATTGCTCTGACGGACGTGGAGGACTTCCGAATGATCCCCGGACGCGGAGTCTGCGCGCGCTCGGACGGGATAGATATTCTTGCCGGAAATCCGGAGCTCCTGCTGGAGCACGGCGTTGTCGTGCCGGGATCGGCAGAAGCGGAGGACTGCGTTCGGCAGGGCTGTACCGTGATATATCTTGCGTCGGACGGACAGGCTGTCGGGTTCCTTGCGCTGTCCGACACTCTGCGCCGCGAAAGCGGGGACACCGTTGCCGCGCTGACGGAGCTGGGCGTACAGCCGGTACTGCTGACGGGTGACCGGGAGAACTCGGCCACGGCGATCGCGGATAAGCTTCATATCGCCGAGGTGCGTGCAAATTGTCTGCCGGAGGATAAGCTGAAGCATATCGGAGAATATCAGCAAAAGGGACTGCGCGTCTGTATGATAGGTGACGGTGTGAACGATGCCCCCGCGCTGAAAAAGGCGGATGTGGGCATCGCGATGGGAGGCGTTGGCAGTGACATCGCAACGGAGGCCGCGGACATCGTGCTCGTGGACGACGAAGTCAAGGAGCTTCCGCACCTGATCGCGCTTTCGCGGCGAATGATGACAACCATCAGACTCAATATGATTTTCTCCATGACGCTGAATCTTGTTGCCATTACGCTCGCGATCACCGGGATCCTGGATCCTGTCGTCGGGGCACTGGTACATAACGCGGGCTCTGTGCTCGTTATCGCAAATTCCGCGCTGTTATTAAAATGGAGAAAGAATAACAGCGGTTGACAAATAGGATCTCTCCCCGTAAAATGATTGCATAGCTTTTCGGGGAGGGAGACTATGGCAAAGAAAATGAAGCTGTTCGCGGCTGTGTTTACGGCGGCGACGGTCGTTATAACGGTTTTATACAACGTGACCTCTTATAGGATACTGCTTTCGCACGCCATAACCTTCGGGACGATATCGTACCATCTCGTGATGCGTCTGCTGGTCGGAGGTGTGTATTCCGTTCTTATGAATAACAGGGCGGATTACGAGAAGCGCCGGTATCGGGTCGGCGCACGCGAGATCGCGCTGTACGAAAAGCTGAAGGTCAAGAAATGGAAGCGTGCAATGCCCACCTACGACCCCACGCTGTTTGACCCGTGTATACACACATGGGACGAGATAGCGCAGGCCATGTGTCAGGCGGAGCTTGTACACGAAACCATTGCCGTGCTGAGCTTTGTGCCGATCCTGGGCGGTATCCGTTTCGGCGATTATCCCGTTTTCATCGTCACCTCCTGTGTCGCCGCCGCGCTCGACACGATGTTCGTCATAATGCAGCGCTACAACAGACCCCGCGTCGTAAGGCTTGCCAAACGGGAAATAGCCTCAAAATAAATACCTGCCTACGGTCTGCCGCGCACGCGGGCCGTAGGCTTTTTCATGAGACAAAACCTCCGTGGGGCGAATAGTATATAATATCACGGAGCGCCTTCGCCCCGTGACATCGTGCTTATTTCGGAGGTCATGTATGGACAGTGAATATAAAAGCGCCGCTCTGCGTTCGCCGGTAGTGAGCATTGCGGCGAATGTGGCGCTGGCGCTTGTGAAGCTTGTTACCGGGGTTGCCGCGCACTCGGGGGCTCTGGTGTCGGATGCGGCACATTCGGCGGCGGATGTACTGTGTGATGCCGTCCTCATGCTCGGTGTAAGGCTGGGGGCAAAGGCACCCGACGAGGAGCACCCTTACGGTCACGACAGGTTTGAGTCCGTGGCCGCGCTGGTGCTGGCGGCGATACTCGCCGTAACTGGGCTTGCCATGGGCGGTGAGGCGCTAAGAGCGCTCTGTGGGAGCGACCGTGTACAGACCCGGCCACCCGGATATGCCGCGCTGATCGTCGCGGCACTCTGCGCCCTGTGCAAGGAGGCGCTTTTCCGCTATACGCGATTTTATGCCGTGAAGCTCAAATCCGAGGCTCTGCTGGCGGGGGCATGGCACCACAGAAGCGACGCGCTAGCCTCGGTCGGGGCGCTTGTGGGAACAGCGGGCGCGAAGCTTGGCGCGGCGTGGACGGACGCGGCGGCGAGCCTGCTGATATGCGCCTTCATGCTCAAAACCTCGTGCGGTATTTTCGCCGGTGCCGTCAGAAAAATGGTAGACCACGCCTGCACGGAGAGCCTGAGAACGGCGCTGTGCGAGTGCGTCATGGCTCAGCCGGGGGTGTTGGCTGTACAAAGCTTGAAAACGCGGGAATTCGGCAACGGGGTGTATGCCGAGATCGAAATAAATGCCGACGCCGGTCTTACGCTCGGCGAGAGCGGGGCCATTGCCGAGCGCGTACACCTCGAGGCCGAGGAGCGCTTTCCGCAACTGAGACATATCAGCGTCAGAGTCACCCCCAAATAATCTAAATTGCAACATAAAGATTCCACAAAGTTAGGCAACAGATAATTGCTG
>CAZPLL010000014.1:0-33497 GCA_964587485.1 uncultured Oscillospiraceae bacterium
TTTGCCTACCCCCAGTTGAACTGGGGGTTTATTATCGCCTTTTCGGCTACAAACAGACTACGCCCCATTCTTTTCAGAATGGGGCATCAGTTTGGTACAATAGCGTTATTATTTCTCGTGTTTGCCCTGGCGGCGTTCCCAGCGTCTGCGGCCGCGGACGCGGATAAATTCCTCCACGTTGTCCTTTGCCCGGGGGAGAAGATTTTCGGCAAGCTCGTCGTGACCTTTTCTGTAGAGCCTGACAAGCAGCACGCACGCGCTCACAAGCGGCACGACGGCCAGCGCCATCGCAAGTATCAGCAGCTCGGCGCAGTAATACTCAACATACCTTGCGGCGTTCTCCCAGTAGGGATACTCGATGCCGTTGACCTGTATGGAGCGCTCGGCAAAGCTTCCCGCCACGCGCAACAGTGCCGACAGCTTGAACCTGTTAGTGTTGTCGATTACGGCCTTATCCGTCCCCTTGAAGAGCTCCTCCATGGTGGTGACGGCGAAGCTCTTGACCGGCTGGGGCATGACGACCTCGTAGCAGGTAATGCCCGCCTCGGGAAACAGCCCGCTGTAGGCCTCGTAGCTCATGTATATCCCCATGCCGTCGGAGTAGGCGCGCTTGTCGGCAAAGTCCTCCTCGCGGCGGATGACTCCCGCGACATAAAAGCTTTCGTCGTTTATGCTGAGGCTCATGCCCTGAAGCTCCGTGCCGCCGTAAAGCAGCCACGCGACCTCCTCATCCAGCAGAACTCTATCCTGCATAAGGTCGGTTTCGGTGATATAACTGCCGCTGAGGAGCGTAATGGGATGGAAGTCAAAGTAACTGCCGCCCACGGCTATCGCGGATACCTCGCCACTGCCGTAGCCGCTGTATACGTTGACCTTGCCTTTAGTGCTCCACGCGTCGATCAAAAGCTCGCTGTCGTTGTCCACGTCCAGCGCGGCCTCGTGCATTTTGTCCGTCAGCTTCGTGCGGGTTGAGTACACGTCTTCGATCGACATGGTATCGTCACGCGGCGATAGGACGGTGGTCTGGGCGTATTGCTGCCCGCTCTCGCCCTGCCAGCGCTGTGCCTCCTGCTGACTGATGAGCTTTTTCGGCAGAAAGTAAATCAGCACCAGACAGCACAGAGACGCGGCCGCCAGCACAGCGTTTACCGCAATTATCGCTATTCTCTTTTTGCTGTCCTTACGCTTCATATCACGAGTCGGCCATTCTGACCTGATCCTTGTTGTTGATGACGGTGTTGCTGGTGGTTATAACATAGTCGCTCCACGCGTTGAGATCGCCGGTGACGGCGGAGTTCACGTCGTCGCTCGCAAGTACCTCAACATTGACGCGCTTTGCGTAATAGCGGTTGCCGAGCGGGGAGTTTTTCGCCTCGATAGCAAGGACGAAGCTACCGTTATTGTCCTTGCGTATGGCACTGTTGGGCACCACGAGGTCGTAATTCGCGCTCTTCTGACCGACGGAGATGGTAAGCTCGGCGCCGGCATTGACCTCACCGCTGAGGTCGAATTCAAGTATCTTGCTGCCCTGAGGATTCGTCGGGTCGGTCTTGATGGCGGTGAGCGTTGCGATGACCTCGCGTCCCCAGTAGTAGTTGCTGACGGTGGCGGTGTCGCCGGTGTGGAGGCGACGCGCCTGCTCGCTGGTGACTGAGAAGCTGAGAGAGTAGCCCTGGTCGGGTATCTCAATGGTACACATTACCTCGTCCTTCGGCACCTTGCTCCCGGCGGTACAGCTTACGCTCTGCACGGTGCCGGAGACATTGGCGACGACCTGATTCTCGGCTCCGCCGGACAGCTCCTCGATCTCCTTTTTCTTCTGGGCGATCTTGTTTGCGATCTCCCCGAGATTCACCGCGGAAATGGCGGCACTGCGGTTGTTGGTCTCCATAAGTATCTCAAGTGAGGTCTGGAGACTTTCGAGATTCTTTTCGTTTGTTTCCTTCTCGGTCTTGGCGGCCTTGTAGTTGGAGTATTCGTCGCCGCTGCCGGTGAGTGTCGCTTCTACCGCGTCATAGGCTTTCTTTGCCGCGTCGTATCTGCTGTTTGCCTCATCGACCTTCTGTCCGAACTCGTTATCGAGCGCGGTTTTTTCATCGGTCGCGGACTTGAGTGCGCTTTCGCAGTTTGCAAGCTCCGCGTCCGCCGCAAGCTTATTCTGCGTGGCTGTATCAACGGCGGCATTTGCCTCGCTGAGCTCATCCTCGGTGGCGTCGGGCTTCGCGGTAACACCCGCAAGTGCGGCCTGCGCCGCGGTCAGGTCGTCCGCCGCCTGATCCGCCGCGGCTTTTGCGCTGTCTCTGGCGGTCGTGGCGTCCTCGACAGCCTTTTTCGCCGCGTCAAGCTTCTGGCTTGCCTCGCTCAGCTCGTCCTTTGCAAGCTGTGCATCTACAAGCTCCTGATCGACCTTGGTCACATACTCCGGAGAGATGTTGGTCTTTGCTATCATAACGGCGCGGGTCATTTTCACTCTGGCCTCGGACTCGGCAAGCGCCTGCTTTGCGTCCTCAATGGCCGCGTACTCGGACTCGTAGTGATATATCGGGCTTGAAAGAGCTGTGGTCTGGTACGATATTTCAAGGGAGTGGAGCTCCTCCTGCGCCGCCGCGAGCTCGTCACTGTCGCCACTGCCGAGGACAAAAAGCACGTCTCCGGCATTGACCTCCTGCCCGACGCGGACCATGACGGAACGTATCTCTCTGGTCTGCTCTGCCTTGACCTCGTAAAAGCCGTTGGCGACAACGGTGCCCGAGCCCCTGACCTTGGCGGTGATGGTGCCGGAGTTGACCATCTGGGTCGCGACCTCGGGCAGGGCGATATTCATTATCGTGTTTGAGAAGAACGTGAGAATGAGCAGGATAACGAGAAATATTATCGCCGCATTTTTGACCCATTCCCGGTTTTTCGGTTTGCTGTCCATATATCTTTCCTCGTTTCTCCGTCAGCCCTTGACGCTTCCGGAATTTGCGATGCCCTCCACCAGATATTCCTCACCGTGGAGGAAGAGGAGGAGCGTAGGTATCATATATACTGTGGCCATTGCGAAGGCAAGGCCGATATCACCACTGTTGATGGACGAGAGGAACACCGAGAGCGGCTGCATATCCGCGTCGTCAAGCAGGATAAGGGGCTGTTCGACCATGTTCCAGTAGTCGATGAATACAAGTATTGCAATGGAATAGAGCGCCGAACGGCACTCCGGCAGGCAGACCCGGGTGAAGATGTCCCACTCGCTCGCGCCATCGACCTTGGCGGCCTCAATGACCGAATAGGGTATGCGGCGCATGAACTTCGTCAGCAGGAAGACAGAGAACGGCGCGAACACGCCCGGCAGGATTATCGCCCAGCGGGTGTTGAGTATACCCAGCCACTTGCTGACAAGGTAGTTCGGCACGAGAGTGACCTGATAGGGCATGAGCATAAGGATAACGTAGAAGAAAAACAACCCGCTCCTCACTCTGCCGCGCCAGCGGGAAAAGCCGTAGGCCGCCAGCGACGCCACACCCACCTGAAGCAGGACAATGGGAACCACAAGTATTATGCTGTTCCACAGCTTCAGGAGGTACTCGGGGGATTTTATAAGCCCGTCAATATACTGCGAGAACGTAACCTTGTCTGGGATAAATTTGAGGTTGACGGTCTTGGAAATGTAGCCGCCGGTAGTAGTGGAGAAGATCATGCCGTAGTTGGAATTTATCTCCGACTCGGCCATGAAGGAATTCGTAATGGTAAGCACGGTGGGAAGCAGAAACAGCACCGCAAATATTGCGCAGATAACAAACATCACACCGCGGCTGAAATAGTGCTTTTTTCTCTTTTTCACCTTCATCCCTCCACGTCCTTTCCGAACCAGTCCTCGGCAGCGAAGAGAACGGCGATGATAACGACCATGACGACGGCCATCACCACGGCCGCGGCGGACAGCTTCTGATAATCAAGAGAGCGGAAGGTGTTGTTCATGAAGTGCTGGAGCATATAGAGCGTCTCGTACGGGTAATCCCCGGTGAGCAGATACACCTCGCGGAAGACCTTGAAGGAGTTTATGAGCGAGAGTATCGTGACGAACAGCACTGTCGGCGAAAGGTAGCGGAGCTTTATCGCGAAGAACTTGTACAGCTCACCCGCGCCCTCCACGTCCGCCACCTCGAGCAGCTCGCGGGGGATGTTGGCAAGGCTCGCCATGAACAGGATCATGTTGTAGCCGAGGTTTTTCCATAAAAACAGGAGTATGACCACGACCTGCGCATGGTCGCTCAAAAGCCAGTCTATCTTGTCCGCGCCAAAGAGCATAAGGAACTCATTCACGGTGCCGTTATAGTTGAAAAGCACCTGCCAGATGAGCACGACCGAGGCCACCGGCACCATCATCGGGCTGAGAAAGAAGGTGCGAAATTCCGACTTCAGGGGGATACGGCTCTCGAGCATGAGGGCAAGCACCAGCGCCAGCACCACCGCCAGCGGCACCGCTATCACCGAAAAGCTGAGCGTATTCTTCGCCGCCAGCAGAAAAGCCGAATTGTTGAAAAGCTTGATAAAATTATCCAGAAAAACGAATTTCGCGGAGCTCACGCCGTCGATCACGGAGTAGTACACGACCACGCCGAAGGGGACGATGAAAAACGCCGTCACGCCCAGCACACTGGGTGCGAGGAACGCAAGACCGCGCAGTCTGTCGCGCGTCCGTTCATTCAGTTCCGTGTTTTTTATTTTCATCTGCACACCCACAAAGTTTTGCGATTCTATAGAGTGGATTTTACTACATATGGTAAGTTTTTTCAATATGACAAATGCCTAATAATTCTTAATAATCGTTTAAGGCAGTGGACAAATCGCGTCCGTAAGTGTGTGATATTCTTCGTGAGGAGGCATTTTTTGTCCTTTTCGGGTCATGATTGACGGGGCATAGTCTCTCTCGCCCGTCGCGGCTCGTTATTCTGTGACCTTTGGCTTTCGTCCCGAGTGGTACAGGGTATAAAAATCGGGCGGCAGTCGCCGCCCGATTAGTGTTTGCTTATCTCTGTTCGTTTATGTAGATGTTGACCTTGCTCTGGATGAGTCTTGCGACCTCGTCCACGGACTTCTGCCCCAGGAAGAACGCCTCGGCCTGCTCGGCCACGATGTCATAGATGCTGTCGTCACTGTTTGCGAACTTGGTCGTGGTGGAAATAAGCTCATAAATTCTGTCCGCCTGCTCCTGTGAGAGCTCGTAGTATTCTATCCTGTCGCCGTTTGAGAGGTAGTAGCTGCCGCGGGGCTCCCTGACCTTCTCGCCGTTCTCGTCAAGCTCGTAGTCTGTGATGATCTGCCCGTTGGCGTCGCTCTCGGTGGTCATCTTGTACTGGGGAGTCATGGCTTCCTTTTCCAGTTCTCTGTAGGCGTTGAGGTTGGTGGGGATGGTGTATTCGCGCCCAAGCTGGTAATCCTCGGTGAAGAATATACGCAGGAACTCCCACGCGGCCTCCTTGTCGGCGCAGGTGGTGCTCATGGCGATACCGCTGGCGGCGGAGATCATGTTACCGGTGCCGCTCTCGGTTGGGAAGCCGATGTAGGTCGCGCCCATCTCGCCGAATATGGCATCATACAGTCCGACCTCATCGAGGCTGTAGATATAGACGTTCATCAGCATTTCACGTCCCTGAGAGACGAGAGTGTAGGGCTCAAAATCTCCGCTGTAATCAAAGTTAGTCCAGTCAAACTCGTCCTGGAAGTTCGCCGCGAACCTGAGCAGGTTCTTGAAGGCGTCGCTGTCGAAGCTGCAGGTTCCGGTGCTCCAGTCGCAGAAGGAGTCCATGTCAAGGTTGAGCCCCTGACGCAGAACATCGTCTCTGGTGTAATAATACTCGAATATCCGGCAGTCCTCGGGCATATTGGCGTATGCCTCCATAAGCTGGTCATAGGTCCAGCCCGGGGTGTCGCCCACGATAGAGGTCGCGCCCATGACAGTGCTGAGAGAGAAGGTGGAGCAGGTCGTGCAGAGCTTGCCGTCCTGTTCGAGAGCCTGAAGAATATTGGGGAAGAAATCGTCACGGCTCAGCTCACTGTCGGAGTCGAGGAAGGGATAGAGATCCTCGAGTATGCCCTTTGCGGCGTAGCGCTCGTAGGGCAGACCGTTGAGGTCGATAAGATCCGGTACGTCGCCGGCAAGTATCTCGGTGTTGAGCTTGGTAAGACCGGCGGTGTAATCCTCGTCGGTATTGAACGAGGAGTAATCCTTGACCTCGATACGGCAGCGGTCGTTACTGCGGTTGAAGCTGATGATACCGTCGCGCATATTGTAATCGAGGTACTGGGTCGCGAGAGTGAGAGTCTGCTTCTGCGGCAGGGAATCGGCGGGGACACTGCTGACCTTGACGATCTCGCTGGTGCAGTTCTCGTAATTCTTGTCCCATGTGTTGGTGACGCCGACAACGGTACCGTCGGCAAGGACGCCGAAGGAATTGAGAGTGTCGCTGTTCACGTCGCAGTTTATCCAGTTGAAGAGGAGCGTATTCTCCCCGGTCTCACAATTATAGCCGTAGAAGTTTATACCGCTGGTATAATAGAGATCGTAGTCTCCGCCGCCGGGGACGGCCCCGTAGGCACCGGAGGGGAGCTCGAACTCCTGTCCGAAGCCGCCGCTTTCGAGATCAACAACGTTTACGCTCATGCCGCCGTTGTTGCCCCATTTGATGACTGCCACGCTGTTGCCAAGCGTTATGATGCCGTCGGCGTATCCGTCAATGTCAAAGCAGACGGTCATATTGCCCTCGGAGTCAAAGCCAAGCACCTTGCTCTCGGACACAAGGACATAGTTCCCCTCGCTGTCCGCCACAAGGCCGTAGGGCCAGAAATAGCTGCCGTCGGTGGGAGACGCTATTTCCTCGGGGATGAGGAGTCGATTCTGGCTCTTTATATCGCCGGTTTTGGGATCTATGAGACGGACGTAATACTCGGTCGCGCTCCTGTATTCCTGATACCAGAGGTCGGAGTATTTCTCCGTCCCCTCGGGCGCGTCGCTCCAGTATTCGTTGAGCACCTCAAAAAACATGATGTCACCCGCGGAGGTGATCTGTGAGGAGCTCGTATAGCTGCTGTACTCGTGGTCGGTGTCCTTTTTGATGGACTCGAAGCCGGAGAGCTTCGTCACCTTGCCGGAGTAATCCACGAAGTACATCATCGTCTCCCATATGGCGTACTCGTTCGCCCACTGGGGAGTTACGCCCTCGGGAATGTCCTGCCCTACCACTTCCTTGTTGGTGTAGTAGTAGCCGTCCTCGGTGAAGAGTCCGCCGCCGATCCAGTTATTGTCGTTGTCTATCGTTGTATAGTCCGCGGAGTAGACATACTCGGAAGACGTGGATGCGGTCGGATTTTCCTTCTGCACATCGCCGTTACCCTGCTCTCCGCAGGCGGCGAGAGAAAATGCCATTGCCGCGATAAGCAGTATCGCAATGACAGGTTTGAGCTTGCTTTTCATTAGTTACCCTCCAAACATGATTTGTATGAGTGTGACCATTGTAGCACATACATCTGCAAATGTCTCTTAAACTTTCTTAAAAGGCTTCGGCACGTCCTTAATCTTTCTTAAATCAGAGAATTTTCGTATTGTATCGTCGGAAAAATATGTTAATATATAGAAGAGGTGATACATCATGGCAATTCGTCCCGGTATTCTTATAGTTGACGACGACCCCGACATCAGAAAGGTCCTGAAGCTTCTGCTCGGCACGGCCTATGACGTGGCCGAGGTGGAGAACGGCGCCTCTGCGGTCGATTATATACGCGAGCATCCCGAGACCGACCTTATTCTGCTGGACGTGATGATGCCCGGTATGTCCGGTCTTGAGACCTGCAACGAGCTCAGGCGTTATTCAAACGCGCCGGTGCTCTTTCTCACGGCGAAGTCCGCCGAGGAGGACAGGATCAGCGCCTATCGCAGCGGCGGGGATGATTTTCTCTCCAAGCCGTTTTCTCACGATGAGCTTCTTGCCAAGGTCAGCTCCCTCCTGCGCCGCTACAGGGAGTATCGCGGAAAGCCCGACAGTGCCTTAGCCGTCGAAAACCTCGAGGTCGATTTCGAGAGCCGCACGGTGAAGAGCTCCGGCAGGGCCGTCGCGCTGACCGATACCGAGTACGCTATACTCGAATACCTGCTGAAAAACCGCGGCACCACGGTCACCGCGCCCGCGCTCTACGAGGCCGTATGGCAGGAGAAATTCCTCCCCGGCTCCGGCAACACCGTGATGGTGCATGTTCTCAACCTGCGACGGAAGATAGAGGATAACCCCTCCAGTCCCAAAATAGTCCGCACCATATGGGGAAAGGGATATCAGATTGACTAACAAACCACGCCTGCCCCGGACGCTGGACGCCCAGATGATATATGCGCTCCTGCTGGCGCTCGCGACGGCGGTGTCAATGTTCCTCATAGTATACGGCACGGGCTGTTATATGGTGCAGAACATATACATGAGCGAGGAGAACGTGTCCGCGCGCAAGACTGCCATCTGCAACCAGTTCAGCAATTACGTCGCCGAGAACAGTCTCTCCAGCACCGACAGCGCTCAGCTTTCCGTCTGGTCGGAGGATAAGCGCGATATAACCATACTCCTCTACCGCAACCAGGAGCTTGATTCACGCATCCGCGCCGGTATGTCCGAGCCTGCGGCCAATATGCTCCCGTCGGAGCGAAACTCGCTTGCCACTCTCTACGGCAAGCTCTACCCCGTGCGCTTTACCGACGGTGTAATGCACATAGCCATCGGCGACAACTCCGAGAATTTTAAGTATACCGGCTGTCGTATGGTTGCGCTCTCCGCCGCGGCGCTGACGTTTCTCGTCATCATGCTCTGGTATGTGAGAAAGCTGACACTGCGTATAGTTGTCCTCTCAAAGGAGGCGGCGGAGATAGGCGCAGGTGAGCTTGAAAAGCCCATAACGTTCAGCGGCCGTGACGAGATCACGGAGCTTGCCGCCTCGGTCGACGGTATGCGCCGCTCCATCATCGAGCGAATGAGCAGTGAAAGCCGCGCGTGGCAGGCAAACGCCGAGCTTATCACCGCCATATCCCACGATATCCGCACGCCCATGACCTCGCTCATCGGCTATCTGGGACTTCTGAACGAGGGCGACTTTGCCGACAGCGCTCAGGCAAAGCAGTTCACCGCCTCCGCCTATGCAAAGGCAATAGAGCTCAAGGAGCTGACGGACGAGCTGTTCAAATACTTCCTCGTTTTCGGCAAGTCCGGCGTTGAGATGGAGCTTGAGCCGTATGACGCACGTCTGCTCACCGAGCAGTTTCTTGTCGAAGCGCAGTTTGATATCGAGAGCGCAGGCTTCACCATGGAGCTCGCGGATTTCGAGGGTGAGTGCAGTATATGCGTTGACCCGATGTATCTCAAGCGGGTGTTCGATAACCTCGTATCCAACATAAAGAAATACGCGGACGGCGCTCATCCCGTCACCGCCGTGTGCAGGCTGGAGGACGGGAGCTTCTCGGTCAGCGTTTCAAACACGGTCAGCCGCTCGATGAACAGAGTGGAGAGCACGAAGATAGGTCTTCGCACCTGCGAAAGGATACTCGATACCATGGGCGGAAAATTCCGCACCGACAACTCCGGCGACCGCTTCACGGCAACGCTCATCCTCCCCGCCACCGCCCCGGCGGAGCAGTGAGATATACGGATGCCGCAGCACATAACAGCATACCGCGCCAAGGCCTCCCCTGTGTAAATGGATGTGGCCGTGACTCTGCGCCCGCAGGCGCGTTTCAGAGCGTAGCTGCCGCTTGCGACGGCTTCTGACGCGGAGATAGGAGGGGCTTGGCTCTCCCTTTGGGAGAGCTGGCACGCTGTAGGCGTGACTGAGAGGGTCTTTCAGTCGCTTTGAATGGCGTGTTCAATTCGTTCGCACGCACTGCAACAGCTTTTCGATTGCATTTTAATTCAAATATACTCTGCCCTCTCTGGCCGAAATCCTTGATTTCGGCCAGCTCCCCCAGAGGGGGAGCCAAGGTGTTGGTACGTCTTTGACGAACTTGTCTATCACTGTGGGAAATGCAAAATTTTGACATAAAAACGGAGCGTATCTGGACAAATACGCTCCGTTAACTGTTTTCCTAACACCCGCCGAATGTGCGGGCGGGATGTTCTTTTATTCCGTTATATGGGCAAAGTCTCTCAGCAACCGCAGTCGCCGCCGCAGCCGCAGTCACGCTCCTCGCCGTCCTCGTGATGACAGCCGGAGCAGCCGCCGCAACCGCCGGAGCAGGCACCGGCGCCGTCGATGATGGGGAGGCGTCCCTCGATGAGCATATCCGCGGCGGTATCCGCGTCTCCGCAGTAGCCCGCGATGGGGACGATGCCCATTGAAAGCAGCATTGCGCGTGCCTCCGCGCCCATGTTGCCGACTATGACAGCGTCAACGTCGTTATCCTTCATAAGCTGTGCCATGGCGGCATGACCGTGCCTGTCGCCGCACTCGACCAGAACCTTTTTGCAGTTTGTGATGTCCATCTCGGGGTAGTCGTAGAGCGCGAACATCTCCGCGTGACCGAAATGCTCGAATATTTCTCCGTCCTTGTATGCAACCGCTATTTTCATTTCTTATACTTCCTTTTCAATATAATCGACCAGAGGAGCGATATGCTCTCCGCTGACGGCCTCGACCTCGCCTGCGTCAACCATGGTGGACACGACCGGGTCAATGGGCAGACGCACGAAATGCTCAATACCGAAGCTGCCGGCTACCTGCTCGACCCTGCTCTCGCCGAAGATGGCGTGCTCCTTCCCGCAGTCGGGGCACTTGAAGTAGGACATATTCTCGACTATGCCCAGCACGGGGACCTTCATAAGATTTGCCATATTCACGGCCTTCGCGACGATCATGCTGACGAGATCCTGCGGGGTGGTGACGATGATTATGCCGTCCACGGGCAGAGACTGAAACACGGTGAGGGGTACATCGCCCGTTCCTGGAGGCATATCGACGAACATATAGTCGACGTTATCCCACATTACGTCCGTCCAGAACTGAGTCACGGCACCGGCGATAACGGGGCCGCGCCACACGACAGGCTCAGTCTCATCCTCGAGGATGAGGTTGATGGACATAAGCTGAAGCCCGGTGTGGGTGTAGACGGGGATGAGATACTCCTGCGTGCCGGTCGCGTGCTCAGTAACGCCGAAGGACTTGGGGATCGAGGGGCCGGTTATGTCGGCATCCAACACGGCGCAGTTGTGGCCGCGGCGCTGCATCTCCGAGGCGAGAAGGCTCGTGACGAGGGACTTGCCCACGCCGCCCTTGCCGCTGACGACGGCTATGACTTTTTTTACGCTTGCGCCCTCATGGAGCGGCTTTCTGAAATCCTCCTGCCGGGAGGAGCAGTTCTGACTGCAGCTTGAGCAGTCGTGGCTACATTCTTCACTCATGATAATTGCCCTTTCTATATTCCGAGTTGCCAATGGGATGCATCGGCAAAAACGTATTAACTTTTATTATATCCAAATAAACCGGTAAGTCAAATCACTTTCGTAAAATTCCGCTTTTTCGCACGGCGCGGACAAGATACATCGCGGCAAAACCGGTAAACACGCCGGTAATTATGCCCGATATCACAAGTATCGGTGCGTATACCAGCACTCCCGGCGTTTTCACGATGAGCACGCAGCAGATGAGCTGACCGAAATTATGGCACACGGCGGCTATCGCGCTCGTGACCCAGAGGCGTTTTTCGGGTATTACGGCGGTGAGCACGCACATGGCGGCATATGCAAGAGCACCGCCTACGGCGCTGTAGATGAGCGTCGCGGGACTGCCGACGAACATCGCGCTCATCACGACACGCACGAGGAGCACCGTTCCGGCCTCGCGCCGACCGAGAAGGAGCATTGCCGCAAGGGTAATGATATTCGCAAGTCCCGGCTTTACCCCCGGAACGGGCACGAGCGTGGGAAGCTGCGCCTCGATGACGAACACAGTGAGCGCCACGGCCGTGAGCACCGACATGAACGCAAGCTTTTTTGTTTTAGACATACAGGCCGCCCCCCTCGATCTCGATTATGAGGCGGTGAGGCATACAGATTATCGGCACTCCGTCGCCGGTTATGGCTCCGCGACGAACGCAGACATGGTCGGGGCAGTCGGACTCGGTGACGGATATGGCACCCGGCTCGACATGGATAGTGTTTCGTCCCCACTGAGTTTCGATTTCGATGTCATAGCTCTCGCGCACCTTGGAGAGGTCGATACGGTCATACTCCTCCCCGTCTATGCTTATTACCGCCACGGTCCCACCACTTCCGAGCGAGAGCACGGCAAACGCGCCACAGCACAAAACAATAACTGCGGCAAAGACGATTATCCAGATTTTAGTTTTTTTGTCCATATGCCTATTTTAGTTTACTTGTGCCCTGTTGTCAATGCCCACGCTTTTGTGCTATAATATAAAATTGATATTGTATGCGGAAAAGAGGTGACCTCCGTGGAGCTGTTTCTTCAGTATATGCTTACGGCATCGAAATACCTGCTCATCATACTCTCACTCGCGCTGATAGCGCGGTGCGTCCGCTCCATGCTCAGCGAGCGCTATGAGCCGGAGGTCTGGGCATACCTGCGTCTCGGCGGGAGAAGCATCCCCGTGAACCACTGGGAAAACCTCATCGGCCGCTCGTACAGCTCCGACATCCGCATTGTCGAGGAAAACGTCAGCCGCGTCCACGCAGTCCTCTCGCGCAGTGATAACGGTATGTGGAAGATATACGACATTTTCTCCAAGGGCGGCGTCTGGGTAAACGGCATCAAGGTCGGCGGAAACGGCATCGTCGTCGAAAGCAGCGATATTATAAACTTCGCCGGCACCTGTGTGCGCTTTGTCAACATAGATACCGAGAAGCGCCGCAGGCTGGAGTCCTCGCGCACCGGCGCGGGTGTGAGCGTCTCCCCGGCCGTGACGCTCGTTGAGCTGACGCTTTTCCAGTGTGTGCTGGTACTACAGCACATGATGAGCGCGGAGCCGGAGTACCGCGTCTCCATCGCCCTCGCCTTTGCCTCACTCGCGGCAATGCAGTGGATGTGCTTTCTCGCCATGCGCGTTATCGACCGGCGCGGCTTTGAGGTGGAGACGCTGGCGTTTTACCTCACGTCGCTCGGCATGAGCGTCGCCGCGACCTCCACTCCGGAGGATATGTACAGGCAGACTATCCTTACCGCCGTCGCGGTGGGGCTCTTTCTCATAAACGGGTGGTGGCTCCGCAATCTCAGGCGTACCGCCGCCATGCGCATACCCGTCGGGGTGCTGGCACTGCTGCTGCTGGCGCTCAACGCGCTGGGCGGTGAGTCCGCGTTCGGCGCAAGAAACTGGCTGAGCATCGCGGGATATTCCTTTCAGCCCTCCGAGTTTATAAAGGCGGCGTACATCTACGCCGGGGCCTCCACACTCGACAGGCTCTACCGCAGGCAGAACCTCTACGGCTTCATTGCCTTCTCCGCCGCGTGTGTGGCGGGGCTTGCCCTCATAGGCGACTTCGGGACGGCGCTCATATTCTTTGTCTCCTTCCTTGTGATATCGTTCATGCGCTCCGGCTCTATCGCAACGGTCTTTCTTGCCGTCGCGGGCGCTGGCATGGCGGGCTTCCTCGCCGTGAGCATAAAGCCGTACATTGCCCGGCGTTTTGAGATATGGGGGCACGTCTGGGAGGACATATACGACATGGGCTACCAGCAGTCGCGTGCCATGTCCGCCGCCGCCGCGGGCGGCTTCTTCGGCAAGGGTGCGGGCAACGGCTGGCTCCATCACATTGCCGCGGCAAACACGGACATGGTTTTCGCCATGGTGTGTGAGGAGCTGGGGCTTATCATCGCGGTCTGCATGGTGCTGGCGGTGCTGACGCTCGCCCTTTTCGCTGTGCGTACCGCCCGCAGTGGGCGCTCGGCCTACTGCGCCATCGCCGCCTGCGCCACGGTGAGTATGCTGATGGTACAGCTCGCGCTGAACGTGTTCGGGTCGCTCGATATACTGCCGTTCACCGGCGTTACGTTCCCGTTCGTGTCACGCGGCGGCTCGTCACTGCTGAGCTGCTGGATGCTGATGGCCTTTCTAAAGAGTGCCGACAACCGCCGCGGCGCGAGCTTTGCCGTATCGCCGGTGAAGGAGATACGGGAATATACAGCCGATGATTACCGGCGCTATGAGGATTTTTACGATGAGGGCGAGGAGGAAGCGGAGTGAGAAAAATCAGCTCAAGGGCGGTCTGCGTCCTGCTCATCGCCGCGTTCGTCATCGGCGGGCTGGGGCTTTTTGTCTCGCGTTATCTCACCGACGGGCGCAAATGGGCGCTCTCGTTCGCGAACGCGAACTCCGGTGCCTCCGGCGAGGTGTTTGACCGTAACGGTGTTCTTCTCGCAAGCTTTGACGCGACGCAGAACTCCTTTTCTCCCGACTGGCTGACGCGGATATCCTGCTACCACGTCACGGGAGACTACTGGAACCGCACGGGCACGGGAGTCCTGACACGGTTCTGGAACGATATACTCGACTACAGTCCCTTCACCGGCACCACTCACGGGCAGGCAAAGAGCTTCACCCTCAATATTGATTCAAAGCTCAACATCACGGCCTTTGAGGCGCTGGGTGCAACGCGCAATGGCGCGGCGATGGTCGTAAACTACAAAACCGGGGAGCTTTTATGCATGGTGTCCTCCCCCTCCGTCGACCCTATCAGCGCGGAGATCGACCCGCCCGACGGGGCATATTTCAACCGTGGCATCTCCCTTTCCTTTGTCCCCGGCTCGGTGTTCAAGCTGATAACCGCCGCCGCCGCGATAGAGACGGTGCCGAATATGTTCGAGCGCACATTTCTGTGCGAGGGCAGCTACGAGATCGCCGGGGTGGAGATCAACTGCACCGGTGTTCACGGCACGCAGACCTTTCAGGAGGCCATGGCCAATTCCTGCAACTGTGCCTTTGCTCAGATCGCGGTAAAGATAGGCCACGAGAATATGATAAAATACGTCAGCGACTACGGCTTTCTCGACACGCACAGCATCGACGGCATCACCACCGTCGCCGGCAGCTATCCCACGGAGTTTATCGGCGATCCGGAGCTTGCGTGGTCGTGCATCGGGCAGTCTACCGATATGATATGCCCGTACTCCATGCTGCGCTTCGTCTCCGCCGTAGCAAACGACGGCATACTGTGCGAGCCGAGGCTCATCCACAGCGAGGACGCGCCGGAGAACGTGCGCCTCGTGAACGCCGACACAGCCGAAGCCCTGCGCCAAATGATGGGCTTCAACGTCAGCTATCACTACGGGGAAGAGAATTTCCCGGGGCTGAAGCTCTGCGCCAAGACCGGCACGGCAGAGCTGGGCGACGGGGACTCCCATGCATGGTTCACCGGCTTCCTCGACGATGAGGAGCATCCATACGCATTTGTTGTACTGGTCGAGCGCGGCGGCGGCGGTCTGAGCGTCGCGGGCGAGGTCGCAAACAAAATTCTTCAGGAAGCGGTAAAGCGGACATAACACTCCAAGGAGCACACAATGATAGACATAGCGGTAAATCAACTTGTAAAATCCTTTGAAACGGGCAGAAACGTGCTGGACGGGCTGAGCTTTACGGTCAACTCCGGCGAGCGCGTGGGAATACTCGGTCACAACGGTTGCGGCAAAACCACGCTTTTTCGCATCCTTACAGGCGCTCTCGGATATGACGAGGGCGAGGTGATGACCGCGCCGGGCAAGCGTATCGGCCTCATCTCCCAGATACCCGTCTACCCCGAGGGCTGGACGACGGAGGATGTTCTGCGCCACGCGCATCGCGAGCTCTACCGCATAAGTGATCGCATTGACGAGCTTGCCTCACGGATGGAGCACGACCAGTCTCCCGCTCTCCTTTCGGAGTACGACAGGCTTCAGGAGGATTTCAGGCGGCTGGGCGGCTATGAGATGGACAGCGACAGGAACCGTGTCGCGAACGGTCTCGACATTCCCGCCGATATGCGCGCACAGCCCTTTGAAAGTCTCTCCGGCGGTGAAAAGACCCGCGTCAATTTAGCCCGTCTGATACTCGAAAACACCGATATTCTTCTGCTTGACGAGCCCACCAACCACCTTGACCTACACGCCACGGAATGGCTCGAGGACTATCTTCTTCGCTTCAAGGGGACGGTGCTGGCCATCAGCCATGACCGCTTTTTCCTTGATAAAACAGCGGAGCGCTGTATTGAGATAAACGACGGCAAGGCGGAATTTTACAGCGGAAACTACAGCTTCTATGTTCAGGAGCGACAGCATCGCTTTGAGGAGAAGCTGAAAAAATACGAAAAGGATCAGGCCAAGATAGAACAGCTCACCCGTGCGGCGGAGCAGATGCATCTCTGGGCGTTCATGGGCAACGACAAGCTTCACAAGCGTGCGTTCTCCATGGAAAAGCGCATTGAACGCCTCTCCCATACCGAACGGCCGACCGAGCAGAAAAAGCTCGGTGTCAGGTTCAAACAACGCGAGTTCAACGGCGACGAGGTTCTTGTCATTGAGGACGTATCAAAGTCCTTCGGGGAGCGGCGGCTTTTCTCCGGGCTTGAAATGACAGTCGCGGGCGGCGAGCGCATCGCGCTCATCGGCGATAACGGCACGGGAAAATCCACGCTCGTAAAGCTCATCATGGGCGAGGAGGCGCCGGACAGCGGTTATCTCTACCGCGGCCCCGCGATACGCACGGCATATCTGCCGCAGATAGTCGGCTTCTCCTCCGACAGCCGCAGTGCGCTGGACACCATGCTCTATGACTGCAAGTGCCAGCCTCAGGAGGCGCGTGACAGGCTGGGCGCTTTCGGCTTTCGCGGCGAGGACGTGATGACTCCCGTCGGCGCTCTCTCCGGCGGTGAGCGCAGTCGGCTCAAGCTCTGTATGCTCATGGGCAGTGACATAAACCTCCTCATCCTCGACGAGCCGACCAACCATCTCGATATCGCAAGCCGCGAATGGATGGAGGACGCGCTCTCGGACTATACGGAGACGCTTCTCTTCGTCTCCCACGACAGATATTTTATAGACAAATTCGCCACCCGCGTCTGGGCACTCGCGGACGGCACCATAACCGATTTTCGCGGCGGTTACGCGGAATACTGTAGCTGGAGAGAGCGTCAGGCCGTGTATGCCCAGACCGCAAAAACTACCTCGCACGAAAAAAAAGTCAAGCCGCAGAAGGCGCAGAATAACGACAAGGCCATCGCGAAGCTTGAACGTGAAATAGAAAAGCTGGAGGAAAAGCTTGCGGAGCTTGACAGACTCAGCGCGGAATACTCCAGCGATTATCAGAAGCTCATGGAGCTCGACGGGCAGAAGGCCGAGCTTAACGATCTGCTCCTGCCCATGTACGAAAGGTGGGAAGAACTCAACTCATGAAAAAACTTAAAAAAATCCCCGGCTGGGGAAAGCTCTGCGTCGTGCTCAGCGTTATCGCTTTCTTCTTCCGCTTCACACTGCGGGGCTACTCCTATCTCGCCTACGCGCTGGTGTTCATCGCGGCGCTGATCGTCGCGTATCATTTTGTCGGTGCGGTGCTGTGGCGCATTATCGTTATTCTGGTATGTATCGGCTTTGCCTATTTCTGCTTTGTCGAGAGTCTCATTATCGGCGCGGCAAGGACCGATCCGGAGCCCGGGCGCAAATATCTGGTCGTGCTGGGGGCCGCGGTCTACGGCGACGTTCCCTCCCTCTCCCTGCAAAACCGGCTGGATGGAGCGATGGATTACCTCTTTGAATATCCCGACAGCATTGCGATAGTCAGCGGCGGTCAGGGCAAGGGCGAGGATATCACCGAAGCGCAATGTATGCGCGACTATCTTGTGGAGCATGGCTTTGACGAAAGCCGTATAATCATGGAGGATAAGGCTACATCCACGCTTGAAAACCTCCGTTTCTCCTTTGATATCATCCGCGGGCGCGGCGACGAGCCGGACGGCAATGTTGCCATCGTTTCAAGCTCCTACCATCTCTATCGGGCCAAGCAGATGGCGAAGAGGCTCGGCGTTGAGGCGGCAGGCGTGGCGGGATATCCCGGATATCCGCTTGTCATGCTGAATTTCTTCATACGCGAGGCCTTCGGTGTGACGCACCTGTGGGTGCTCGGAAGCTGATACTCATTTCACGGCAAAAACCGTCTGCATACACGACGTATGCAGACGGTTTTTAAGTGCTGGACTTTTGTCAGTATCTCATCAGCGGGGCGGAGCCGTCGTCCTCGCTCTTTGTAATGGAGCGTATCACGGCCGTATAGCTGTAGCTGTCGTTCACCTGAACTGTGAAGCTGTCGCCCACTTTCCTGCCGAGCACCTGCTTGCCAAAGGGGGATTCCTTGCTGATGAGGCCGTGCATGGGGTCACAGCGGACGGTGGTGACGACCTGAATGAGCTCCGTCTCGTCATCCTCCGGCATATATATTTCGACCCTGTCGAACAGACCGACCTCGTCCTCGGCAGCCCTGTCGTCAAAGACCCTTGCAGTCTTTATCATACCCTCAAGGTACCTCTGGCGGCTGCGGTTCTTGTTCTGCGCCTGCTTCGCCGCCTTGTACTCAAAGTTTTCGCTCAGGTCGCCGAAGGCGCGGGTGCGCTTGACCTCCTCAAGTATAGCGGGCATATCCCGGCGGAGCTGTTCAAGCTCCTCGTTCATCATTTTAATATCTTCTTTTGTAAGCTCGTCACGCATGATTTTACCTCAAATGTCAATGTTTATGGTGCTGAGACCGTTTTTTTCGAATTCGTCCAGATACTCATCCATTCTGGTGGTAAGCTCCGAGAAGTCCGCCGGGTCGCTGTCCTCGAGGCCGAGGTCACGCCTTGCCAGCTCTTCGGCGAGTATGTCGTAAAACACCGCGTCCTCATAGTCCGCTATCGCCTCGTGTATGCCGCCCTCCTCGTATGCCCTCGACGGGAATATATGCCCCTGCCAGCTCTCGACCAGGGTTCTCATTCCATGTGCCGGACACTGCGCGAACAGCTTCTCCTGCAAAAGATCGTAGTCCTCGAATCTGTCGTTTCCGCGGGCGGAATTGAGTATCCAGTTCCCGATATAAACCATATCCAGCAGCCGCCGAAATTCCCTTTCGCTCAGCTCAATATTCATAAATATCGCCTCCCTGATGAGGATAATAGCTTTCCCCTGTACTCATTATAGCACAATGCCTGTTTCAATTCCACATATTTACCGCAACAAATTTTGCTTGTAATATGGCGCGATATGCGATATATTAAATTGTCAATTCGACAGTTAAGGAGCCTTTGATGGACAACAGACCCATTGGCATATTCGACTCCGGCTTCGGCGGGCTTACAGCTCTTACGGCTCTGCGGAGACTCATGCCGGACGAAAACATCATATTTTTTGCCGACAGGGCCCGCGCCCCATACGGTGCCCGCGGTGTCGACGAGCTTCGGATGATCACGCGGCAGGATATGGAGTTTGTCGCCTCGTTCGGCGTAAAGGCCATAATCGCCGCCTGCGGCACGGTGTCCGCCAACGCGCCGGATGTGATCGCGAATTTCGAGATACCCTCGGTGGGCGTCCTTGAGGAGAGCGTGCGGACGATGAGCGCCTGCCCGGGAGACGCTCCCCTCGGCATAATCGCCACCGCCGCAAGCATCGAAAGCGGAATGTTCGAGCGGCGTCTGCGCGCGCTGTGTCCCAAGCGGGAGATCATTACGGCCGCCTGTCCCGACTTTGTAACGCTTATAGAGAGCGGACATTTCTCCCCTGACGATCCCGCTGTCCGCGCCGCTGTGGAAAAGTATCTGCGACCGATGAGGGATGCGGGTGTAAAGGCGCTCCTTCTCGGCTGTACCCACTATGGTCTTATTTCGGAGGCGATTGACCATTATTTTGACGGAGAGACGACTCTCGTCAGCGCCTCGGAATCTACCGCGCTCGCGGTCTCCCGCCTGCTGAACAAATCCGGCATGACCGGCGGCGAGGGCAAAACGTACTACTACACAAGCGGCAGTGCCGGGGAGTTTGACAAGACGGCCTCGATGTTGCTCGGCTACAATATAGAGGGCGCCGTTTCGGTGCCCGTAACGGAGGTTTTCCCACAGATATGAAGGAAGTAGTAATATCCATACACAGCGTTCACGCGGTTGACCGCGCGGATGAGGACACCCTGGACTTCACCACCGACGGACTGTACAGCTACGACGGCGGTGTCGGCACGATGAGCTATTTTGAAAGCGAGGTCACGGGGCTTGAGGGGACACGCACCAGCGTCGTCGTTAAGCCCGACGAAATAGTTGTGGACAGAGACGGCAACATGAAGAGCCGCATGGTTTTTCGCGAGGGCTTGAGAAACTCGTTCATCTACAGCACGCCCTACGGAAACGCCAACATGGGCGTGGACACGCGCCGTATACGCCATAATCTTGACGAGCACGGCGGCAGTGTCGAGATCGACTATATCCTTAACATGGAGCACGTCATTGTCACACGCAACAAATTCCGTCTCAGCGTCTCGGAGCTTGAGCCCGGCCGCGGGCAGTCGTGTTAAAGATTTCGGATAGTTAAAAGGCTTCCGCGAAGATTTGTCTCTTTGCGGAAGCCTTGCGCTTTTATTCCCGTTTTATTCCGGCAGGTCTAACTTGAAGCCCTCGCCGTGTACCTCCGTGGAGTCCGTGACGTAGATGAACGCCGCGGGGTCGATCTCTCTTATGAGCTTGAGCGTCTGGGGGAGAAAATTGCGGCGTGTGACGGTAATGATGAGCTCTTTACCCTCACCGGAGTAGCCGCCGGTAGCCGGGACGATAGTAGTCCCCCGGTCGAGCCGCTCCATGAGCGCGTCCGCCACTTCGCGCCCCTGCGCCGTGACCACATACACCACCTTCGCGTAGTCAACACCCTGCGTCATAGCGTCGATCACCCGCGACATGACGAAGATCGTTACAGCCGAATAGAGCGCCACGTCGATATTTCTGAACACAAAGACCGCGAACACGACCACCGACATATCCACCGCCAGCAACAGCTTACCGCTTGAAACGTTGGGTATATACTTCTTGAGCATGAGCGCGAGAAGGTCGGTACCGCCGGTGCTTATCCCCCGCGCAAACAGCATACCGACACCCGCACCGCCGAGTATCCCGCCGTAAAAGGCCGCAAGCAGCACGTCGTTACTGTACTGAGGCAGGAAGCGCGTCCCCAGCTCGATAAAAGCCGAGGCAAGCAGGGTCGAGACAACGGTGAATACGAGGCTTCTTTTTCCGAGCAGGTTCCACGCGCCGATGAGCAGCGGAATATTCAGCAGTAGCGTCCAGACGCTGACGCGCCACGGAGTGATATGAGCAAGCGCCGTCGCAAGACCCGACACTCCCCCAGGCGCGATGTCATTCGGGATAATGAACATCGACAGGGATATGCCCACAAGGGCACTGCCGACTACGGTTGCGAATATATCGGGAAAATACTTTTTCATGGCCACCTCTGCTTGTTCTTTTTTTGTTGATAAACAAGATTATTATTGACACAATTTGATTTTGTGGTATATTTATCGCATATTGGCGTATGTATAGTTCTTCGTCAAACAGACGGATACGGGCGATAAAGGAGAAATGAAAATGAAATCTACGGGAATAGTACGCAGAGTCGATGAGCTGGGGCGGATCGTGCTGCCCATCGAGATGCGGCGCACCCTTGATATAGCGGAAAAGGACACCCTGGAGATCTACGTTGATGGCGACAGTATCATTCTGCGTAAGTATCAGCCCGCGTGCGTTTTCTGCGGCAGAGGCAGAAACATCGTTTCATTCGGCGGAAAGAATGTCTGCTCCGAATGTGTTGAGAAGCTCAGGGAGTTGAGATGAGCCTCTTTCCGCTTTACATCATTTACAGCTACACGGCACGGTCGGTCTATCCCGGCCGTGTTTTATTCACGAGCCGCGAAGCTGTCGCGGTGATATATCCGTTTTACCTCGTCCGTCTCGCCGCCGTCCGGCTCGCGAAGGACGAGGTTTTTCTCCACCGTCAGCCCCGGCTTTCCTCCGCGCCGCCCCTCAAGCAGGACAAGGCTCGGCGCGCTGTCCGCGCGGTGACACACGAAGCGCAGACGCTTCGGCTCAAGCGCATACCGGCGCATATATACCAGCGCATCCGTGAGCCGCTCGGGCCGATACACCATGCAGAAGCTTCCCCCGGTGCGGCAGAGATACGCCGCTGCCGCGCATACATCCTCAAGCGTGCAGTTCATCTCGCCGCGTGCGCCCGCTCTGTCCCTGTCCGGCGAGAGCGCACCGCTGCCCAGCGTGAAATACGGCGGGTTCGCCACAACAAGGTCAAAGGAGCCTGTGCGAAAAAGCTTCCTGTGTTCCCGTATATCGCCGCAGAGCATCTCACTTCTGCCGTCAAGCGCGTTTCGCGCCATGTTCTCCCGCGCAAGCTCCGCCGCGGCGGGCAGCAGCTCCAGCCCGGTCATGTGGAGCTTCTCCGAGCGACAGAGCAGCAACAGCGCCGCGATGCCCGAGGCACAGCCGAGGTCGATACCGCGCCTTGCTCCGTTTATATTTGCAAAGTCAGCAAGCAGAACGGAATCCGTGCTCAGCCGAAAATGCTCCGCCTGAGCAAAGACAGGCCCGCCTGCCCACAGTTCGTTAAAATCCGGCATTTTTTCTCCGTACAGAAACCAAACGGGCGATGGCACATACCATCGCCCGCAGGTTCATCAGTCAAATCAATCGTCAGTCTGCTTCGACAATAGCTTCGGCGGGGCACTGAGCTGCGCAGGCGCCGCAATCAAGGCACTTTTCGCTGTCGATCTCGTAGTGGATCTCACCCATGTCGATTGCTTCGGCAGGGCACTGTGCTGCGCAGGAACCGCAGGACAGGCATTCATCGGTAATAACAAAAGCCATAAATGTTACCTCCATATGTATTTGGCCACTGGACCATTGCAGGGTTATTTTAACACATCTTCGTTAAAAATCAATAATAATCTTGCAATTTCATAAATATCCTTATGCTCACAATATAAATTATCCATTTCGTGGCAATAATCCCGGTGTGTCCCGTTCGATTTCGCCGCTTTCGGCGGTTGCGGACGGGTATAATACAGCGTATGCGATGCCGTTTGCGGGGAGGTACAGCCATGAAGAGCAATGAAAAATTTACACAGCGGGCCGAGCTTGCCATTGAAAACGCCAGAGACGCGGCGGGCAGTCTCGGTCACGGCTTTGTGGGAACGGAGCACCTGCTGCTCGGTATAATGATGGAGAAGGACGGTCTGGGCGCGAGGATACTTGAGAAAAACGGTCTCGACCTCCGCTCCCTCCGCCGGGCCGTGGCGGAGCTGGACGGCTGCGGCGCACCGGCAGTCCCCGGGCAGGGGCTCACCGTCCGGGCAAAGGCCGCCGTGGAGAAGGCCGCCGCCGAGGCTCTCGCCCTTCGTCACGCCTGCATAGGCACGGAGCATCTTCTCATCGGCATACTGCGCCAGAGCGACTGCGGAGGCTCACAGGTACTGCGTTCTCTCGACGTAAACGCGAACGACATATACACGGATATAATGAATGTATTCGGCAGCGGCGAGGCGCGGGGGAAGCAGCAGACCGGCACCGCCCGCTCGGTGCTGCGCAGGGCGGAGACGCGGGTACTCGACCAGTACAGCCGCGATCTGACCGAGCTTGCCGCCTCGGGACACATTGATCCCGTCGTCGGGCGCGGAGACGAGATACTGCGTACCGTGCAGATACTCTCGCGCAAGACGAAAAACAATCCCGTGCTCGTCGGTGAGCCGGGCGTAGGCAAGACCGCCGTCGCCGAGGGGCTCGCGCAGTGGGTGGCCGGAGGGCAGGCCCCGGAGGGACTGTCGGGAAAGCGCATTGTCTCGCTCGATATCCCCGCCATGCTCGCGGGAACAAAGTACCGCGGTGACTTTGAGGAGCGCGTCAAGTGCGTGCTCAAGGACGTGAAGCGCGCGGGCGACGTGATATTATTCATCGACGAGCTTCACACCATCATCGGCGCGGGCTCCGCGGAGGGCGCAATAGACGCGGCCAACATACTCAAGCCCGCTCTCGGCAGAGGCGAGGTGCAGATAATCGGCGCCACAACGCCGGAGGAATACCGCCGCCACATTGAAAAGGACGCGGCGCTTGAGCGGCGCTTCCAGCCTGTCAGGGTCGCGGAGCCGGACAGGGCGCACACACTTGAGATGCTCGAAAGTCTGCGTGAGGGGCTTGAGCGTCATCACAGCGTCAAGATATGCGACGAGGCGCTGGCGGCGGCCTGTGATCTCTCCGTGAGATACATCAACGACCGCTTTCTCCCCGACAAGGCCATTGACCTTCTGGATGAGGCCGCGGCATCAGTCCGCGTGACTCCCGCTCCCGGGGCCGTTGTGACGGCGACGGAGGTCGCGCAGGTCGTTTCGCTGTGGACAAGTATCCCGATGACGGGACTCGACAACGACGACGCCCAACGCTTTCGCGGCATGGAGGAGCGTCTGCGCCGCCGCATCATCGGTCAGGATGAGGCCGTCTCCGCCGTCTCCCGCGCTATACGCCGCAGCCGCGTGGGTCTGCGTGACCCGCACAGGCCGGTGGGCAGCTTCCTCTTTCTCGGGCCGACGGGCGTGGGGAAGACGGAGCTATGCCGCGCCCTCGCCTCGGAGGTCTACGGTGACGAAAAGGCCATTATCCGCATTGATATGTCCGAATATATGGAGAAGCACGCCGTCAGCCGGCTTATCGGCTCTCCCCCGGGCTACGTCGGATATGAAGACGGCGGCCAACTCACCGAAAAGGTTCGCCGCAATCCGTGGTCGGTAGTGCTGTTCGACGAGATTGAAAAGGCTCACGAGGACGTGTGGAGCATACTTCTCCAGATAATGGACGACGGGCACCTGACCGACAGCGGCGGGCGCCGCGTGGATTTCAGCAATGCCCTCATCGTAATGACCTCCAATATCGGTGCCCGGATAATCACGGAGAACCGTCCGCCTCTCGGCTTTCACAGCGGCGGCGGGCAGAGTGAGGACACCATGCGTCTTGCCGTCACGGAGGAGCTCAAGGCCACCTTCCGTCCCGAATTTCTCAACCGCATTGACGAGACGATAATTTTCCATCGGCTCAGCCGCGAGAACATGACGGAGATAAGCGCCTCAATGCTCGGCAAGGTGAAGGAGCGCTTTGAAAAGCTCGGCATCCGCCTTGCCGTGCCGGAGGAGAGTATCGAATGGATAGCCCGCAGAGGCTACGACGACCGATTCGGTGCGCGGCCACTGCGCCGAACGATACAGCACTGCATCGAGGACGCGGCGGCGGAGCTCATGCTCGACGACGGCATGAAGCCGGGAGACTCCGTGATCGCCGAGGTTCGCGACGGTGAGCTTGCCCTCCGCGTTGAAAGCACCCCGGACGTCGAAGCGATATAGACCCAAGAGCAAAGCCGCGCATAATAGTCGAAAGTCTGAAAATACAGGGCTTTTAGCCTTCCGTCAGCTTTCAGGCTGGTTGCAGCCGTGCATAGAAAAAGCACCGTGCGGATGCATGGTGCTTTTAGAATAAACAGCTTTCGAGCATATCTTTGCCCTTCAGGGCTTCGACCCACTCAACCGGGATCCCTTCAAAGCCGTAGATGATCCCCGCAAGCCCCCCTGCAACAGCTCCAACAGTGTCAGTGTCATTGCCAAGGTTGACAGCTTTCAGAATCGCATCACGGTAACTGTCGGTCGTAGAGACAGCCCACAAGGCCGCTTCAAGAGTAAACACAACATAACCGCCTGATTTGATTTCTCTTTCATCAAGTGTGCTGATGGTTTTAATTCTTTCAAACGGGCTTTCCATGCTTTCAAGAATATCCTTCAGCTTTTCGCCCCGGAGCAGTGCCCGAACTATATGCACATAGCACACACAGGCAGTTTCCGAAATATCGTGGGCGTGTGTAATGGCCGACACTGCCCTGATCTCATCATCACCTGCATCGGTAAAGGCAAGCGGAATAATTCGCATCAATGAACCGTTTCCGTTTGATCTTTCATTGTCCTTGCCCTTGCCCGTGCGAAGCGCTTCAGACGTTGTACCGCCGATATCGAACACACAGCCATCAATGGCGTATTCGCCCCTGTATGCCCATGCCCTGAACTTCGTAAGAATATCCGGCACATCAATGCATCCACGCTCTTTGATCGAAGCGCAGGTTGCAAGCGTCATGCTTGTGTCATCTGACCATGTGCCTTTTGGCCGGTTGTGTGAACCGTACCCGATCATATCCGTTGCCTTGAACGATCCACGCATTTTGAATTCATAGGGAACGCCAACGGCGTCGCCGACAGCAAGACCGTATATAGCAGATCTCAGTTTATTATCCATAAGCTTCATGAAATTCACATTCTTCCCCGTAAAACAGCGCTTCTTCAGGCTTCATTTTGCCGTCACCCTTACTGTGTATCATACAATTGCTTTGATTTCAAGCTAAAAATGATTCTTTGCGTACACGGCCGGGGGCTTCCGGGCTTTTTGCATCCGCCCTCTTTTATATGCAGTATCATTTATGTCAGACAATATATCTAACTGTCAATATCAAGAATGTCGTTCATCGAAATTTTAGATCCGTCCCGCGTAATGATAAGGCGTTCAAACTCATCCAGTTTTGCAACAACGCCTGTTGTCTCAAGATAAGCGCCACCTTCCTTACGTTCATCGGATTTGAAATAAGTGATGGTCACCTCGGCTCCGCTACTCATCCGGTCAACAGCCATTTGAAACTTCATATTGAGGACATTTAACCCAGCCTCGTCCAGCTCGATCTTTGAGTCTGTCAAGCGTCCCGTTTCCTCAATTGCCGCATCGAATCCCACGAGCGCGGCATATGGCGAGAACTGAGCTGCAAAATCGATCGTTGACATCTGCGGCCGGGCAGATGAAGCATAGTGCGGCAGATCAATAATATCGTCATAATTTCCCATACCGCTCGATCCTCCCTCCGTAATTTGTGCGGTCTACGCCCTGTGTCCTCCGATCTGCGAATTGCGGGCTATTGCCGTTGCGCCCTCCTCCAGATTCATCGCCTTGAGGATGGCGTTCTTTCCGTATTTCTTTTTGATGTTAAGCATAGCCTGCTGCATTTTCTTTTCCCGTTCCAGCTCCTCCCTCTCACGTCGGCGTTGTTCCTCCAGTGCCGCAAGATCCGTGAAAAGGTCAAGCTGCTCATGGTCGGCGTTTTTTTGCGGCGCGGCTCCCTCGGGTAGCACATGGTTTGCCGCGATATTCAGCCGACGGACAAGAAGATTTTTGTCCGTGATGCGGTCGTAAAGCTCCGTCGCTGCACACATTATTTTCTTCGTAGATGATGTGTGAGCGTCAAGATTGACAGAGCCGTGCGCCGCCTTCGGTATCTGCCGCCCGTAGCCGTCGCTGACCACCGGGCCGTGGTATATTTTCCGCCGTTCGGGATCGGTCAGGTTTTCGATATCATAGCCCACGGTAATGACTATCTGGTCAGTCACAAGGCCCTTGTCCACCAGCTCCAGAACAAGGGCGTCTGTCATTTCCCGAAGCACAAGCTTTGCCTTTTCCGACTCGTAGGGGCAGTGCAGTACCTGCCCGGAAC
Source organism: uncultured Oscillospiraceae bacterium (assembly GCA_964587485.1). Taxonomy (GTDB): domain Bacteria; phylum Bacillota; class Clostridia; order Oscillospirales; family Oscillospiraceae; genus Limivicinus. Next base: position 27,568 of record CAZPLL010000014.1, read on the forward strand.
TCATGCTGTTCGTGCCGGGACGATACGCCTTTATATCCGCTATAGTACAGGGCTCCCAGCCCCACGCGTGGTCGATGAGCAGCTCCGCGTTCTTTCCGAAAAGCCTGTAAAGCAGATCCTCGTTCCTGACCGAGCACCTTGCCACATCGCCCATGGTAAACATCCCGTTTTCCGCAAGCTTTTTTGCATATCCCCTGCCGACTCGCCAAAAGTCGGTGATGGGGCGGTGCGACCACAGCTCATAGCGAAAGCTCATCTCGTCCAGCTCCGCGATGCGCACGCCGTTTTCGTCCGGCGGAATGTGCTTTGCCACGATGTCCATTGCCACCTTGCACAGGAAAAGGTTCGTGCCGATACCGGCTGTCGCGGTGATCCCCGTTTTCTCAAGCACATCCCGAATTATCCTCATGGCAAATTCGCGGGGGGTGAGCCGGCAGGTTTTCACGTAATCCGTCACATCCATGAACACCTCATCAATGGAGTAGACGACGATATCCTCCGGCGCGACGTGCTTCATGTAGATGCCGTATATCTGTGTGCTGACCTCCATATACCGGGCCATGTGCGGCGGGGCGATCAGAAAGTCAACGGCGAGGCTCGGGTCGGCCTGAAGATCGGAAAAGAAATGCGACGAGCCCTCCAGCACCCGCCCCGGCGCATCGCGGCGCCTGCGCGCGTTTACCTCCCTGACGCGCTGTTTGACCTCAAAGAGTCTGCTTCGCCCGGGTATCCCGTAGCTCTTGAGAGGGGGAGTTGCGGCAAGGCATATGGTCTTATCGGTGCGGCTTTCATCCGCTACGACAAGATTTGTGTCCAGGGGGTCGAGCCCCCTGTCACAGCATTCCACGGAGGCAAAGAAGCTTTTCAGGTCGATCGCGATATATGTGCGTTGCTCCATATTTTCGCCTCCTTTAATGACTTAACAGAACACACCATTGGCAGTATGCCCTCCGGTATCCGCGTGAGCATACCGTGCTCCCATCATACGAGCTCCTTTATCACCTTGACCGCCACGCCCTGCACAAGACAGCTCTCCACAATTATATCGTCATAAGCGGGGTTTTCGGCGTGGAGGCGAAAGATCCCGTTTTCGGGGCGAAAGCGCTTGAGCGTTGCCTCGTCATCCACCAGCGCCACTACTATCTGGTTGTAGTCGGCGCTGTTCTGACGACGGACGAGGACTATATCCCCGTCGTCGATACCGGCGTTTATCATGGAATCGCCCTTCGCCCTCAGCGAGAAAAATTCCCCGCGCCCTAGGAAAGAGACAGGCAGCTTCACAAACTCCTCGATATTCTCCTCGGCAAGCTTTGGGATGCCGCACGACACGGCACCGAGCACAGGAACGCGGCAATACTCCCGCGCCTCCCTGCGGCTGAGCTCCGTCTCAATGCTGCGACTGCCGCCGTAATCTATCATGCCGCTGTCGCGCATGACGCGGAGATACTTCACAACGGTGGACTGTGACAGCCCTGTGCCCGCAGCTATCTCATAGGTCGTGGGCGCGGCGCCGCCGTGGGCGTCCTTAAAGTCGTTGATAAAATTCTCGATATAGCCGAAATACTCGCTCTTCTTGTGCTGCATTATTCTCGCCCCCCCAAAACGGAATTAATTAATTCTCTTTGAGCATATTATAATATCCCCCGACGAAACTGTCAAGGGATATTGAAAAGATAAAATTTTATTCCGCTCAGTATATATCCTCAACGACCTTTGAGGGAGGAGTCTCGACGATCTCGGGGTGCTGGAAAATATAGCGCATACCCTGCAAGAACTGTGCGTAATAGTGGCCGTCGCAAGTACGCTCATCGAGGGAGAACTTCATATCGACGAGCTTTTTATCGACAAGGTTGCCGTTTTTGTCCAGCTCGTAGGAGTGGCGCTTGGCACCGAAGGCGATGAACACGGGCAAAGTGCCGAAGTTGTAGATGTGGTGGTAGATGGGGCCGATGCGCAGGGAGCCGAGGTCTGTGATTATCATGGAGCCGTGGAAGGGGCTCGCCTCAGTGAGAGACTCGGGTAGCCAGCCGAAATAGTCCATGACACGTATCACCGCCAGCGCAAAACGGAGCAGGAAGCGCGGAGCCCTGCACAGCGCCTCGGCAACGTCCTCGGTGTTGTTGCCGGTCTCGCTGGTCTTGACCTCGTCGACGGCCTCGGTCATTTTGCGGTAAACATCAAACACGGTGTCGGTGGGCTCGAAGTGGACCTTGATGGTTGTCTCGGTAGAGTCTACGGAAAGACCGCGCTTGACGGCCATTACGACGCTGATATCGTTGGCGGCGTAGATACGGCGGCCGACGACGAAGCGGTTGACACCGGGAAGCATGGACACCACGCGAATATATGCCGCAATGATAAAGTGCAGCAGACCTATTCCCTTATAGCCCTCAACGCGGAGCTGACGCAGGCGCTTTTCGCACGCGGATATCTCCATGGATTCTTCATAGTAGTTCTGCGCGTCGTTCCTTGTGGGCATTATGTAGGGAATAAACTTTGAAAAGGCGGGCAGAGAACGGATGAGTCTGCCGTCCTTTCTGTCGCCGAAGCGGCGTTTGACTCTTGTACTCATTTCTTTTCCCCCAAAAATAATTAAAATTTTTTAAGTAGCAACACATTATACCTTTATATCAGCTTTTTTTCAAGTAGAAAATGCACTGTGGAAAAAATTTAAGAACCTTCGGATAAAAGCCGCAGATTAACCCGGTGCGTCACGACATATACTTAAAGCAAACACGCTACAGGACAGGTGATGACAATGCACAAAATCAAGCTGAAAAAATTTATCCCTCTCACATTGCTGCCAATTGCCGTGGGCGCGCTGGCGGGACTGCTGACACGGGGCGGAATGGAGAGCTTCGAGTTTATGCGAAAGCCTCCGCTCTCGCCGCCCGCATGGCTGTTCCCGGTCGTGTGGACGCTCCTTTACGCGATGATGGGCGCAGCATCCTATTTTGTGAGTACGGCCTGTGCGTCCCCCGTGAGAAAGCGCAGAGCGCTCATCGTCTACGCCGTACAGCTTGGGGCAAACTTTCTCTGGACGCTGATATTTTTCGGCGCGGGAGCTTACCTTGCGGCGTTCGTGTGGCTCGTAATAATGTGGCTGATGATAGCGCTGACGGCGGCGATGTTCGGCGCGATCTCCCCCGCCGCCGGACGGCTTCTTCTGCCGTATCTACTCTGGACGGCCTTTGCCGGATATCTCAATCTCGGCGTGTACCTGCTCAACTGACGGGCGCCGGGCTCGAAACGCAGGCCGAAATACACGCCGTCGGTTTTTCGCGCTTTCCGCCGTGGTTCTTTTCCCTCCGCGTGCAACACAAAAAGCACGGTGTTTCGACACTTTTTCGGCTGTGTCAAAAATGACCGTTTTTGTCGGGTTTGACTTGCATATTGACGTAAGCTGTGTTAAAATACCAACGAGACTGTATAGGTATCTTTATGTGCATCAAAAGGGGGGACACATATGGAAAAAAAGGCCAAGATAATTACGGTCGCAGGTAAAGGCGGCGTGGGAAAGACATCTATCTGCGCCTGTATCGTCAGACTCCTTGCGGAGAAATACCCGGATAAAAAAATTCTGGCGATCGACGCCGACCCCGCAGTCGGCCTGTCCGTTGCTCTTGGCGTGGACGTTAAGCTGACGCTGGACGACATACGAATGAGTATCGTGGACAGCGTTGAAAACGGCGAAACCAGAGAGGCTATGGAGCTTCTCAGCGAGGCGAGATTCCGTATCTTCGACGCGCTGGTGGAGATGCCCGGCTTCGCGTTTCTGGCAATCGGCCGACCGGAGAGCTCCGGTTGCTACTGCAAGGTAAACTCTTACCTCAAGGAAGTTATCGGGCTCCTTGCCAACAGCTTTGACTACGTTGTGATCGACGGTGAAGCGGGGATCGAACAGATCCAGCGCCGCGTGATGGAAAAGGTCACCCATCTTCTGCTCATTACCGACCAGAGCAAGAAGGGCGGACAGGTCATCACCACCATTAAGAACGTTGCGGACGAGCTTATCGCCTACGAGCGCGTAGGCTGTATCGTCAACCGCGTGACCAATCCGGAGCTACAGGATCTTATCCAATGCCCCGGCGTTGACATGCTCTCCTTCATCCCCGCGGACAGTGCTTTTGCCGCCAATGACATCAAGGGCAAGAGCGTTCTTGAGCTGCCTGCGGATTCCTTTATGCTCCAGGGAGTGGAAGAAGCACTCCGGAAAATAGAAATACTATAAAGAAGAGGTGTAACATTTGAAAGATCTTAAGCATCTGATCTACTTTGAAAATCTGCTTGAGAACGCCGACAATGAACTCGTGAAACAGGCTCAGGCCGATGGTCAGCTGGCCATCGGATATACCTGCTTCCACGTACCCGAGGCAATACTGAACGTCGGTAACTGCTTCTCTGTTCGTCTCCGTGCCCCCAAAACAGGTTCTCTGGACATCGCGACCTACTATATGTCCAACTACACCTGCGAATTTTCGAGAGCACTGGTCGAGAGAGGCATTGAGGGCGGCTATCAGTTCCTCGACGCGATGATCGGCGTTGACGCCTGCTCCATGATGAACCGCGCTATGGAGCATTTCGAGATTCTCAAGGTAAACGAAAAGCCCAATTTCTTCGTTACCCACTGCGACATCCCCTACAAGGTGACCGACTACACCCTCGAGTCCTATGTCAAGCAGATGCGTCTGCGTGTTCTTGACCAGCTCACCGAGAAGTACGGCGTCGACACCTCCGAGGAGTCCATCCGCAAGGCTGTTGCCGAGCACAACGAGGTATGCAGCATCATCAGTGAGATGAGCGAGATGCGCAAGGAAGAGAACCCCGTCATCACCGGCTACGAGTTCCACGTTATCGACCTTGCTACCTACGTCTGCCCCAAGGCTCTCATTCTCCCGTACCTGCGCGAGACTCTGGCCGAGCTGAAAAAGCGTAAGCCCGACAAGAAGAGCCCCTTCCGCGCCCGCGTGGCCATCGTCGGCTCCGAGATCGACGATCCCAGCCTGACCGCCCTTATCGAGGGCTGTGGCGCTCTGGTCGTTTCCGACCGTTACTGCTTCGGCTCCGCTCCCGGCCGCGAGGTCATCGAGCTCAATGACGAGGAAGACGCTCTTACCCAGCTCTGCCGCCACGTCATGGAGGTCTCCGAGTGCGCCCGCTACATAGCCGACGAAAAGGTTCTCCAGCGCCGCGAGACTGCCGACCGCCTTGCCAAGGAGTTCAAGGCCGACGGTATCATCTACGAGCAGATGAAGTACTGCGACTACTGGGGCTTCGAGCGTGCCCTGGCATCCCACATCATGCATGACGAATACGGCTGGCCCGTCCTGTCCGTAGACCGTCTGTACAACAACGGCAACTCCGGTCAGCTCCGTACCCGTGTTCAGGCCTTTGTTGAATCTCTCGAGATCAAACGCATCCACAAAGAGGAGGGTGACAAGTAATGGCTAAGAAAGAAAAGCTTCAGTACCCGAACCCCGCATTTTTCCGTACCAGGGACGAGATAAACTGGAAGGCTCAGGGCGAGAACCTCAAGGAGGTCTGCGGCATCTTCGGTGAGATGCTCAAGGAAACCGACTGGGAAAAGTTCGGCAAAGGTATAATTGAAAACATAAAGTCCGACGGTCTGCGTGTAGCCGAGGAGTATAAGGACTTCATGGCTCTCTCTCCCGAGGAAAAGAAGGACCGCATCGTCAACGGTGAAAGAAGCCTCGGTCGCCTCTACCGCAAGGGCGCGATGGCTACCGTCCGCCGTGAGTGGCGCGGCGTCAAGGACACCGCATACGACTTCTATGAATGGGCTCGTATGTGGGGTATGCTTCTCGCCACCTTCTCCAAGGACCTCGTTCCCGCACTCAACACCGCTCTGCACTACCGCTGGATGATCTCCTACTTCTGCTGCCACGGCTTCATGGACAAGAACATCATGG